>NZ_AP025028.1:2657669-2989586 GCF_003114835.2 Leptospira kobayashii
GTTTGAAAGCTCAGGACACATCAGAGCTTTACTATAACGATGTCAAGGTGCCAAAATCAAATCTCATCGGAACACAAGGACAAGGTTTTCGTTACCTGATGCAAAAGCTAGCTCAGGAACGTTTGGTTCTGGCACTCGCGGCCGTAGAAGCAACAAGACTAGTACAAAGAATTACCTTACAATATATCAAAGAACGTAAAGCATTCGGTCAGAAGATAGGTTCTTTCCAAAACACAAAGTTCAAGATGGCGGAGATGGCAACCGAATTGGAAATGTCCCAGGTATTTTTGGACAAAGTGATCATCGAACACATGAAAGGTGAAAATACTACGGTAGAAGCATCCATGTGCAAATGGTATGCGACTGAAATGCAAAAAAGACATACGGACGAATGTTTGCAATTCTTCGGTGGCTACGGTTATATGATGGAGTATCCTATCGCACGCGCTTATTTGGATGCACGCATTCAAACCATCTATGCGGGAACGACTGAGATTATGAAAGAAATCATCGGACGCGGACTCGGATTATAATTCGAATATCCGAATACGAAAACTGACGAAACAAAACCACAAGGTCACAGATTTCTGTGGCCTGTGGCTACAAAAGTATTTAAGCTCTTTCTTTTCCTTTTCTTTATTTTCTACTAGCCTCTTCTTTACGTAATTCTTGAGTCAGATGCATGGAACAAAAATGAGGACCGCACATAGAACAAAAATGCGCCTTCTTCATTCCGTCTTGAGGTAATGTTTCATCGTGATAAGACTGTGCAAGTTCCGGATCGAGAGAAAGTGCGAATTGATCTTCCCAACGAAACTCAAATCTTGCTTTGGAAAGTAAATTGTCCCTCTCCTGCGCACCGGGATGACCTTTTGCCAAATCAGCCGCATGCGCTGCGATCTTATAAGCGATCATTCCGTCCTTTACATCCTGTTTATTAGGAAGACCCAAATGTTCTTTCGGTGTCACATAACAAAGCATTGCTGTCCCGTGCCAGGCAATCATAGCTGCTCCAATAGCAGATGTTATATGATCATAACCAGGAGCGATATCCGTCACCAAAGGACCGAGAGTATAAAAAGGAGCTTCGTTGCAAAGTTCGGATTGAAGGCGAACGTTTTCTTCAATCAAATGCAAAGGAACATGTCCTGGCCCTTCCACCATCACCTGAACATCTTCTTCCCATGCTTTTTTGGTAAGCTCTCCAAGAGTTCTTAGTTCGGCAAATTGCGCTTCATCGTTTGCATCCGCGATACAACCCGGTCTGAGTCCGTCCCCTAAGGAATATGAAACCCCGTATTTCTTCATAACTTCATTGATCCGGTCAAAATGTTCGTATAAAAAATTTTCTTTTTTATGATGCAAACACCAACGAGCCATAATGGAGCCTCCACGTGATACGATTCCGGTGACCCTTTTCTCCGTAAGACGGACATAATCGTGCAACACTCCCGCATGAATCGTAAAATAATCCACACCTTGTTCCGCTTGCTCGATAAGTGTTTCCAGATAAACATCAATGTTCAGGTTTTCAGCCTTACCCTTTACCTTTTCCAAGGCTTGGTAAAGTGGAACCGTTCCGATGGGTGCGGGAGAATTTCGAATGATCCATTCTCTTGTTTCATGAATGTTTTTACCCGTCGATAAATCCATAACGGTATCGGATCCCCATCTGAGCGCCCAACGCAATTTTTCCACTTCTTCTTCAATGGACGAAGAGATCGCGGAATTTCCGATGTTTGCGTTCACTTTCACAAGGAATTTTTTTCCGATGATCATCGGTTCCAGTTCCAGGTGATTTTTGTTAGATGGTATAATGGCGCGGCCGATTTTCACTTCATTCATTACGAATTCAGGACTGACATTTTCACGCATTGCTACAAATCGCATCTCTTCCGTAATTTCTCCCCGCCTAGCATAATACATCTGGGAAAAATTTTTATCGCCTCTGGACTCTCGTTTTTCTATCCAAGGTTTTCTGATTTTTGCGATGCCTTGTTTGTAATCGAATTCCTCGTGATGCATACACAGACTTCCTTCCGTTCGATAGGAATGAAATGTTGTTCCGTCTGTTAGTCGGATTTCGTTTTTTGGAATTATAAATTCCTCAGTTGTTTGTGAAGTTTGGTTCATATATCCTCCCAAACCGTCCGAAACTGACTGAAAGTGGAAATGGGAGAACTAGGGAAGAATTTGTATAAGACTATACAAAAATAGATTTAGCTCTTTTCCGTTTCCCTTCGCTGGCATTATCCAGATCAGGTTCATGGGGACTCTCTCAGAGTTTCTTTACGAAACCCACCCCCAACGGTTATAACTCAAGGCTAAAGTGAACGACTGAATTTGACAACGATAAATTGAGGAGATTTTATCCATCCTAGTTTATCAAAAACCGGTTTATCGGATTTTTAGAAAAGTTTTTGGAGATAGATTGTAGAAGAGAGAAAAAAGAATGCAGTATAACTTTTATTAACTGTTAACCGGCGATCCTGCCCTTTCTTTCCATTCTATGAATGTAGACTTGAAGATCCTGTTTTCCTTTAGGTCCGATTTCAGTGAACTGCACCCCGTAAATTCCCTCTTCTTTGGATTTTTTACCGATTTGTTTGATCACTCCTCGCGCCAAAAAATCCGCAAGATCTCCGGGAAGTGCTACAAGAATTTCAATTTTTTCATTCATATCCCATTCTTCAAAATGATTAGGCGCCACGATCCCGATCCCTCCGAGACTCAAATCCCTAGCCTTCAAAACATCCAATAGTACGGAACCCATAAGATGCACTTCCACAGGCTCTTTCTCTTCCGGGATCACTCGGACAAATTTACGTTTATCTTGGCTTTGCGGCATTTCAGGTAAATTAAGGTAATAAAATAAGAATGTAAACCAGGATTTATCATTTTCTTTCGCTTGATAAAAGAGAAAAAGGTCGGGGAATAGAAGGGAAACGAAATATGGATTCTATTTCCTGGGAAACCGTTCGATCTCCTTTAGTTCTCACTTTACAAGTTACAATCATTTCCACGATCTTTGCAACTTTCCTCGGAATTTTTTTCGCGTATTGGATGAGTCGGTCCGCCTTTTGGGGCAAAACTTTGATCGATGCGATTTTGACTCTACCGATGGTGTTACCTCCTACAGTACTTGGATATTATCTTCTCGTCCTTTTCGGTAAAAAAGGAATTTTCGGAGAACCTCTTTTAGAATACTTTCATTACTCCATTATATTCCATATCCATGGAGCCATTCTCGCATCTATGATCGTTTCTTTTCCATTGGTGTATCGTTCCGCAAAAGCATCTTTCGAAGACTTGGATCCCGAATATGAAGAAACGGCAAGGACTTTGGGAAAATCCGGACTCACTGCATTTCTTTTCGTGATCTTACCTTTGTCCTGGAGAGGAATTCTCGCAGGATCTATGTTAGCTTATGCCAGAGGGATCGGCGAATTTGGAGCCACTTTGATGATCGCCGGAAATATTCCGGACAAAACGCAAACGATTGCCCTGGCGATTTATGATTCGGTTCAATCCGGTAAGGATGATTTTTCCCTGGCTTTGGTATTTCTTGCTTCCCTTATCTGCATAATAGTTTTAACATTATCGGGAATTCTTTTGAAAAAACCCCATTGGTAAATCTATTCCTATGAAACAAAAATTTCTTTATTACTTCATAATCGTAAGTTTTCTATTATCCACTCCCTTATTTTCCGACGAACAAGAGATCATAGTATCGGCTGCTTCCAGCCTAACAGATGTTCTCAAAGAAATCGGAGAAAAATTCGAAAAAAAACACGGAGTTAAAGCGGTTTTCAATTTCGGATCATCGGGAAGTCTTTATCAACAGATAGCAAAAGGCGCCCCTGCAGACGTTTTTATTTCCGCCGACGAAGACACGTTAGATAAGGGAATTCAGAAAAATGTTTTGGATCCGAAGTCCAAAAAAATCCTACTCAAAAACAATTTGGTTCTAATTCTTCCCCAGGCCAGCATATTCAAGATCGAAACATTAAAAGATTTGTTAAAACAGGAATTCAAACGGATTGCGATAGGAAATCCGAACAGTGTTCCTGCCGGACGTTATGCGGAACAAACATTAGAAAAGGAAAAATTACTCATAGCGTTAAAAGAAAAATTCATCCCATGTGAAAACGTAAGACAGGTCCTAGACTATGTTAGCAGGGAAGAAACGGATGCGGGTTTCGTATACCAGACGGACGCTACTATCGCGGAGGGAAAAGTAAAAGTCGCTCTGCTACTTTCCGGACACAAGCCGATCTTATATCCCGGAACTCTGGTTTCCGGCACCAAACATCCTGAAGCTTCCTTATTATTTTTGGAATTTTTGCAAAGTGCCGAAGCCAAAGAAATTTTCACTCAATACAAATTCATTCTTCCTTAATGACTCTGTGCGTAAATATTCAAAAAAAGGTAGATGATGGAAAAAGAGAATTCCGGCTCGATGTCCAATTCTCTTTTTTTGAAAATTTCCAAATCATCTACGGACCTTCCGGTGCCGGAAAAAGCCTGACATTGAAAGCAATTGCGGGACTGATAAAGCCGGATTCCGGAAAAATTTCTTTCGGGGAAAGGATCTACTTCGATTCTGAAACCCGTAAAAATATCCCTTCCGAAAAAAGAAATCTAGGATACCTCTCCCAAAATTACGGATTGTTTCCCCATTTAACAGTTCGAAAGAATATAGAATTCGGATTAAAAAAACAATTCCCATTTCTCCGGCCCGCCAAAGCCGACAGAGAAATCGTTAACCATTTATTGCAACTATTTGAAATGGAAGGAACTGCGGAAAGTTACCCGAAAACTCTTTCGGGAGGCCAAAAGCAGAGAGTCGCTTTGGCAAGGGCACTTGCCCGAAAACCGGAAATATTGCTTCTGGACGAACCCTTTACCGCTTTAAATCCGGACCTGCGCATAAGAATGAGAGAAGAATTAAAGTCTCTCCGGGAAAGGATCCAAGTTCCGATCCTACTCATCTCTCATGATCTGACCGATCCTGGCTTTTTCGGGGTACGCCCTTTGTACATGGAAAACGGTAGAATCCGGAAGGAGCCCTGACAGAACGAGAGATTCCTTCTTAAGAAAGCCTCGACCGAACTCCGATATATGTTATAATGTTTCCTTGCCAGAGAAATATGAGATGAAAAAGCAAATTTTGCCCGGAGCGATCTTTACCTTATTTGTCCTATTTGCTTTAGAGAAAGATCTAGATGCAAAAGTCACCTGTTCCGGAGACGCATGTACGATTTTACCCACCACCATCCAAACCCAATTGAACCAGGTAGATCAGGCATTACAGGCACAGTATACGGATAAGATTTTATCCACCATGGCGGAATCCGCTGTCATCACAAACATCAATTCCTCGCTTATGGGATCGGGCATCGTTAATAGATTTCAAATCGGGGGAGGCATGGCACTTGCCGGCCAAAAGAAAGAAGACATCAATGTTTCCTATAGGGACTTGAATTTTTCCAAACTTCCCAACGTGGGAGCCTCTCTTTCACCTAACCTTGTTTTTGCTGTCAATTTGGGATGGTTACTCGGAGACGGTCCTTCGGATACGGACCAAGACTTGAAAACATTCATGCATCGTTTCAATCTATATGTGCACGGATTCAAATTCAACTTTGCCGAAGGAGATGTTCAAAAAGCGATCGAAGCACAAAATAAGAACGTTCAGTTAGGTGGGGATATAACAACGGGGGGATTTACTCTTCGGTTTCATATATTCGATAGTTACTCGGACGGAATCGGTATTTTCGAATTTTCGGGAATCTCACTCGGTATGGGAATGCACTACCAAAGGCAAACCATCGATGTTACTTATAATGACGGAAAAACGCAAGCAATCACTTTAGGTCCGGCCATGGGAACCTGGGGAGGTTCCACTACTTTCAATTACAATAGCACACTCACAAGTGTTCCTTTGGATGTGCGTACCGGTTTCAGGATGTTTTATTTTTTAACTTTTTTTGCAGGTGCGGGAACTTCACTTAACTTCGGTTCTACGAACCTAAAAATAGAACGATCAGGCCCTTTGACAATCGCACTGGATGCAGGTTCCGTGGCTTCTTCTTTACCTGCGGAAGTGCAAGCACTGATTCCCAGCTCCGTACTCGGACAAAGTAAATCAGGGACTTTGGCATTGGATGTTTCAGGAACAGCCAATGCACCCAATTCCACTAGCTTTCTTGTTACAGGGTTAGAGCTGAATGTATTATTAACCAAAGTTACAGTGGAAGCGATGGTTTCTCAAAAAGTCCAATCTGTGATGGTAGGCGCCAAAGTCGCTTTTTAACAGCTATTCCTTCCAATTGGTATCTTTCTTGCATGAGTGTATACGAAAGGACCACACTGCTTATTTCTTTTGCTCGCTCTGGGCCCCATGCTCAACATTTAAGCAGTTTGCGTAAAAGAGGACAAAGAATGACTACTACTGCAATTATGAACGAGACCAAAAAACCAGTTCTACATGTATCTTGCGTGCCTAGAAAAGATACCACCTTGCTCAAAATCTCGCTCTCCCAGGATGATTTGGGGATTCTTTTTCGAGTCACTTCGGTATTGTACATTCACGGTTGGGATATCCTGGAAGCAGTCGCGGAAACATCACATGAAGGTCATGTTCAGGATTTATTTGTAATCCGCAGTTGGAATGGAGGGGAAATGACGGAATCCCTCCTCTCTCAAATCAGAAAAGATCTCTATTCTCTGTTTTACGAAGGAAAACCTGTAGAAGAGTATTTGCGTGATCACGGAAAAGGAGAGGTGCTGATCAGAAAGGTAGGAGACCCGGAAGCTTCTTTGAAATTGTACAACCCGATCTCTTCCGATTTTACTGTAATGGATCTGAGAATGAAAGACAATACGGGAATCTTATTTCAAATCACGGAAGCGCTCTTTCATTTGGGAATCGATATCATCAGTTTCACTGCCAATAGTTCCGACGGAAAGATCAGAGATAGTTTTTTGCTCCGAACTTCCCTCACTGGAGAGAAGTTAGACGAGAAAACGATGTTTCCTTTGCTACGCTCCCGACTCGAAAATTTTCTTTAATTGGAAAATTCTCTTTTGGTCTTTGTACCGTACAAAACGTACCAAAACAAGATCAGAATCAACAAAGAGATTACAAAAGTAAATTCCGCTCCTTTTTTAAAATAGAAGATTGCGAATACGATCGGAGACAGGGCACGCGCAAGGGATCCGAAGCTTCTAAAAAAGCCGAGAGACATACCTTGGTCTCCCGCTCCGCTTTCCAAAGACGCGAAAGAAGAAAGCCCCGGATTGACGAGAGCGCTTCCGAATGCCAGAAAGAAAATCGCAAGGAAAGTAAACCCGATACTTTGTCCGAAGATCAAAATCAAAAATCCGATCGCTACGGAAAAAGAACCGATTCCTGCTATGGATCTTTCAGGGTATTTTCCGGAAATTCTTCTGACAATCCCGCCTTGCACGAGTACGATGATCATTCCTATGTAAAGAAAAGTAAAACCTATATCTTTCGGAGAAAAATGAAAATTTTCTGAAAGATAAAAATTGATCACAAATTCAAATCCTGAAAAACTAAATATAAAAAGTAGATTCAGAATGGAAATTCGAATCAGATTCTTGGATTCGATTTTGGAGATAGCAAGCAAGGGATGGATTTCCTTGAACTTTTCCTCGGTAACTTTCGACTCTTTCAGATAAAATAAGATCAATAGTAATGTAATCAAAGAAACGACGATTCCGAAAAAAGCGGATGCAGGAAATATAACAGCAGTTCCATTCAAATACAAAAAATCGAGAAAAGTCAGAACCGAACTCATTCCCCCGAATAGAGGGCCCATAATGAATCCAAGCCCGATTCCCGCTCCCAGTAGCCCCATTCCTGCGGCCCTGGATTTTTCATCGGTTGTATCAGCCATTGCTGCGGAAGCTACGGATAAATTCCCGCCCATGATCCCTGTGATGACTCTGGACAAAACGAACATCCAAAACTGAGAGGAGAAGAACCAGATCGAGTAACCCACTACACTTCCCAAGGTAGTGAATATAAGAATGAACCTTCTTCCCATTCGATCGGAAAGTTTTCCCCAAATGGGGGCCGATAAAAATTGCAAAAAAGAATATATGGAACCGAGAATCCCACCGAATAAAACCATGGTGAATTCCTTGTTTCCATCGCCTCCTATTTGTAAGGCTAAATCATAAAATAAGGAAAAGACGGAATCGTTTCCTTTGAGCAGAAAATGTTCGATTGTTTTGGGAAATAAAGGAAATAGAAGGGAAAATCCCATCATATCCGTAAACACGATTAAGAATAATATAACTCTAGTTTGTTTTTGAGAATTTGGCATTTGTAAAAGGGGTTATAAAAAAAAGCCACAGATCACTCTGTGACTTTTTCCCGTCAAAAAGGGATGATAAAAAAAGCGGATAAGACTCTTCTTATTTGCTTTTTACTTTATCGATCAAAGCTTTCAACTCATCAAGACCTTGTTTCAGTTTCTCTTTCACTTGAGGAGGAAGAGCAGTATCAATTTGTGCATAAATAGTTTGATAATTTGCCTGAAGCTTTGCAACGATTTCATCGTAACTAGCATTTGTTTTTCCAATAGCCCCTTGTGCATCAGCGATTGTTTTATTCAAAAGGTCTCTGATTTTTTGAGCATCAGGAGATTTGTCCAATTCACCTTTGCTTTTAAGATCGTTGTAAACTTTTTCAAGATCAACTACTGCTGTTTTTAACTTTTCTTCACCGGATCTAAACAAAGCGATTCCAGCGTTTACTACATCCATTACTAATTTTTCCATACAATATTCCTCTCGGGAGTCAGTTCCCTTATATCGGGATTCCCAAAAGTAGATTATGATTCGTCACATGACAATTAAAAAAAGAATGTTTCCCATAAAGTAGAGAGACATAATCTGAAGTTTATCCAAATATTCTAATCTTTGGAAGAAACTACTTTGTTTCTTAGCTATTTTCGATTAGCTTCTTGATTTGGTCTCTGATTTTTGCGGCGGTTTCGTAATCTTCCGTTCGGAGAGCGTTCTCCAAGGTTTCTTCCAAAATCTGCAGATTGGATTTGGGTAGGGCTTGGATTTTTTTCTCTGGTACGATATTGTCCCCTTGGATTTCATCCTCTTTCATCACAATCCCAGCTTCGTCTAATACTGATTTTGCGATAAAAATAGGAGCATTCGCTCTGAGAGCAAGTGCGATGGAATCGGAAGGTCTTGCATCCAAAGTCAAAATCTCTTCATCTCTTCTGAGTTGAATTTTTGCATAAAAAGTACTGTCTATGATTTCTTCGATTGTGATCTTCAGAACAGTAGCTCCCATTGCAGTCAGCATATAGAGCATAAGATCGTGAGTCATCGGTCTGGGTGGTTTTGTACCGTCGATCACAGTAGTGATGGAATGAGTTTCCAGAGGACCGATAAAGATAGGAACCACTCGGTTGTCTTCGGTATCCTTGGGCCTAAGGAATACGGCAAAGCCAACATTGGTCAGGCTAATATCAGAGATTTTTACTTCGAAAAATTCCATAGATGACCTGTTTGCCTCGCAATTATAAATGGGCCCAGAAGGGCTCGAACCTTCGACCCGCAGATTATGAGTCTGCTGCTCTAACCAACTGAGCTATAGGCCCTTTACCCATTCCAATGTTTTTCAGAAAAAGGGAGAGACAAGCAGAAAACAGTTACTCACTCCCTATGGAGCGAATAAAGAGTCCTTTTTCGAAAAAATCCTCTAAATCCGTTCTTTCTTTTCTCCAAAAAATCCACGCCCAATAATGATTCTGCCCTTTTGACCAAATCCAGAGATTTGCTTTCAAAAGATTTTGGTTTCTGACTTGCTCCGCACGGTAGACCAAGACGTTTAAACCGGAAATATTTAGAGTTTCCTTTGATTTGTTTTTCCCATGCCAGAATATCTCGGATTCATAAGCTTCCCTTTCAAAAGAAAGAGAATTTAAGGGAAGTTTTCGCAAAACAATGAAAAACGGATCTCTCTCTGCAGGATAAATATGGGCTGTTGTTTCAAAACTAAGGGATTGTTCTTTGATCACCACATTTTCGGGAAAAGAAAACTCTTGTCCTTCCCATAGGAATTTCTCCGGTTTCAGAAGTAATTTTTGGGAAAGAATCGTTGTAAAACTAGAACTGATTGCAAGAATAAAAAATACAGTCCTATACATGAACTCCATTTCAACGAAAAGCACCCGGAGCTTGCAAGCAAGAAAAGGATATACCGGCATCTATGTGCATTATCCTTTTTGTTATCAGAAATGCGATTATTGTGATTTTTTTTCGGAAGGAATCGGAGAAGGAAGATCCAACGTAGAAGATTTGTTATTCGAATCCTACAAAAAGGAGTTTTTGCTTAAAAAAGCAAATTCGAAAGAACTAAAATCCGCAAAAGTAGACACCGTATTCATGGGAGGGGGAACTCCCAGCAAAGCCAGTCCCGAAAATTGGTTTCGATTGTTAAAATTTTTCAGAGAAGAATCGGATTTTAGTTCCGATCCGGAAATCAGCATAGAAGCGAATCCGGAAGACCTGTCTTTGGATTTTATCCAAAGCTTGAAAGAAGCTGGGTTTAACAGGCTCAACATCGGTGTGCAAACCAGAAGCCCGAGGGACTTAAAGTTTTTAGGCAGATATTATGATGAAAATAAATACCAGAATCTAAAATATATTTTGCAAAACTCTCCTATCGAACGAATCGGAATTGATTTGATGTACGGACTTCCCGATTCGAAAAAAGAAGATTTTTTGGATGATCTGGATTATTTTTTGGATCTCCAGCTAAACCATATTAGTTTGTATTCGTTGACATTGGAAAAAGGAACTTCCTATTCCAGAAACGTAAAAGATAAAAAAGCAAAACCTCCCAACGAAGAAATGCAAAGGGATATTTTGGAACTGCTCCCTTCTCTTATGCGGAAAAGAGGTTATACCTGGTATGAAGTTTCCAATTACTGTAAAGACGAGTTTTTTTCCCGCCACAACCTACGTTACTGGACTTACGAATCCTATCTCGGACTCGGACCCGGAGCACATGGTTTTTTGGACGGATCCAGATACGGGAATCCCAGAAACACAAGCGCTTACCTGAAACATCCGGGCAGACCTTCCACGGAAGAGAGTTCTTCCCCCAGAGAAGAACTCGCGCTCTCCTTATTCAGACTCTTTTTACCCATCCACATTCCTTCTTTTCTGGAGGCTCATATACCACCGGAAACTGCGAAAAGAATGATTTCCAGTCTGGATGCATTCGCCGCAAAAGATTACTGTGATTGGGATGGTTCCCGTTTTCAATGGAAACCCGCCGCATTACTTATATTAGATGATCTGATTACGGAGCTTGCTATTTCCGATTAAATTTTCCGGCTCTTTCATACAAAATGTATGGAAAAAGGTTTGCCCGTAAGCCCTATTCGAAAAATACTGTCCCTATCCCGGGCCTGTAGCTCAGTTGGTTAGAGCACACGCTTGATAAGCGTGGGGTCATAAGTTCGAGTCTTATCAGGCCCATAGAGGATACCGTTTTTACACGGGGCGTTAGCTCAGCTGGGAGAGCATCTGATTTGCATTCAGAAGGTCATCGGTTCGATCCCGATACGCTCCAAAATCCTTCCCGATCCTCTGCATGTTTTCCATTGACATCTGTCTCCCTGTTTGGTGGGACCTTCCTGAAAATGGAAACTTTTCCCCTTTGGTCGTTTTACTGCTGTTTGTCGGACACTTTACTGCTTAGATTTTTTATTTAACTTAAGGAAATAAAAAAACCGGGAAGAATTCCCGGTTTCAGAACATACCATCGTTTTTTTATTTTAGAGCGAACTTCAATGAACTTCTCGAAAGCTCTTGTATCTGTTCTCTTCTTCATCCCAAACATGGCATTGTTTCCATTGTTTGTAGATATAAGAAATACTGAATTTGCCCTCTTTCACATCGTTTGCATATTCCGATTTTAAAAGCTCCCGGTACGCCTCCTTCAGATGATAACACGGAATTGCCGTAGAAAGATGGTGAGGTGTGTGAATATCAATATGAAAATGCAAAAACGAAATGATTTTCGGGTTTAGAAAATTATATGTGGAATGGATCTGACCTTTGTACGGATTCCAATCTTCGGATTTGTAAAAATGGATCTCATCCGAAGTATGATGGAGATAAGTATAATAACTCATCCAAAATTGGAACACAAGGGCAGGTGCTATGAAAAAATGAAAGATGGAGCTCAGCTTGCCGGTCAAAAGATACGCGGAAACAAAAAGAACACCAATTCCCAAAGCCAAAACTATATAAGATAGATAGAGTTTTTTTCTATGAGAATCGATGTATTTGCTCGGGTAAGCATGATTGATGATATTATGCAATAGAGAACCCAGAGGAGGCAAATATCTGGTCCATCTGTAAATCGCCGCGCGTATGGGCTTTTTTTCACGAAGAACCAGATACTGATTCACCGTAAACGGCAACCATGCATTGTCATAATACACATCCTCTTCATTCGAATCCAAATGGTTCGTATGCGCATGATGTGCGTTATGTGAAAATTTCCAACCGTAATAGGGATAAAAGGAAAATAGAAAGAAAAAATGACCGAGTGTATCGTTCGTCTTATTGTTTTTCAGAAAAGAGGCATGGGCACAATCGTGACCCAAAACAAAAAGAGAAGTGACGGAAGTGCCTGCAAGAATCCATCCCAAAGGCAATAGATATGTATAATCGTTTTGAATGAGAAAAAAAAGTAATCCCAAGCTCAAAGTATGAAAAACAACTCCTACGATCACGGATAAAATCGCTTTTTTGACGTTGGGGCGGTACAACTCGGGGCGAATGGATTTCACAGGTCCTGTTAAATTGACAGGCTCCCTCCTCTCTTTCGTTTCTATTTCCGAAACAGAAGTGGATTTTTCCAAAATGGGAATCATGCAGAGGTCCTCAGGTGCTCTTCTTATAATGAACACCGCTAAATATTTTTGTCTGAGATTAAAGATCAGCCCCCATCTGTCAAGAAAGCTTAGTTGGGAAGGAAAACGCCTTTTCCTGAAATTGTCATAAGACCGCCATTCCCATGAAATAAGATGGGATTTCCCTAGAAAAAAGGTCTTGCCTAGTAGTGAATTTCGTTAGAAACCTGACGAAGCCATGTCTGTAAGAGATATTCTGAAAGAAAAACAAACCTCTCTTCTCACCATCGAAGAAGATCACAGCGTTTTGGAAGCCACAAAGCTAATGGTTTCTTCCAAAGTAGGTTCCATTATGGTCACTTTCCAAGGAAAGTTGGCGGGAATTTTCACTGAGAGGGATTTGATGAGGATTGTGGCAGAAAAACATGAAAGTCTGCACAAGATAAAACTGAAAGATGTGATGACAACCCAACTGACAGTTGCTAATCCGAATGACGAAGTGGATGATGTGTTAAATACAATGCTGTCCAAAAGATTCAGGCATATGCCGGTGATGGAAGACGATCTGATCATCGGACTCATCTCCATCGGGGACGCGGTCAAAGTGAAATTGAGCAAGACCGAAAAAGAAATGCATATACTTCGCGAATATATGTACGGTTCCCACTAAACCGGTTTTCGCTTCGCAAATTTTATATCTCTTCGATTATAGATAAAGATTATCAAAATTCTTTTTTTTGCGGGATACTACTTCCCGCAGAATAGATTCCAGATTTTTAGTATCTTCCCGGTTGTAAGCAATCAGAAGATTCAGTTTTTCCAAATCATCGTATTCCACATAATCTCTCCAAAGAAGAGGCGCCATCTTTCCATCCACGGATTGGATTTCTTCCGGGCGAATGAGGCCTAACTGGATTTCCGATTTTTTCAGTCCTCCTTTGATTCCCATATCATGAAGCACATTCATCAAATCCAAATGCACATTGGAAATCTTTTGATTGAATTCCTTTTCCAAAAAGGGAACATCAAACCTCTTTCCGTTATAAGTAACTAAAATCAGATCATCGGAAAGATCATCTAACATAAATTCGAGATTTTTTCCTCTTTCGAATGTGAACATTTCTCCGTTCAAATAAAAACTGGCCACAGTGACAAAGGATGTTTCATCGATTCCTGTAGTTTCAATATCCAGATAACAGAATTTATGCGGAAAATCTTCCCATAATCTCCAAAGTTCCTTATTGGGAAGTTTGGATACGAAATATAAAAAATCCTTTTCTTTCCATTTCGAATTCAAAAATTCCGCTTCTTCGTGCAGAAAGGAAATGGAAGGTAAAAATTGAATTTTTCCCCAATTTTCCGGACTTAAACGATACAAGTCATCCCAGTCCAGAATCCCGTTATCCCAAAGTCTGGATTGAAGAACAGGCCCTATCCCTGAAATGATTTCAAAACAGGAACGTATCATAGAATCGGAGTGTTTTGAATCCAACGTATAATCCCTTCCCGAAAAACGGAAGACCTTTCTCCGAATCCGATTCGCAAATATCCTTCTTCTTCGAAATTGATTCCCGGAAGCACAAAAACACCTGTTTTGTGAAGAAGAGAGTCGCAATATTTTTCAGAAGAAATGCCTGGTTTTAATTTCGCCCAGCCAACAAGTCCCCCTCCTACTTCTCCGAAAGACAGAATATCTTTCAGTTCCGATAAACTGGAATTCCAGAATGCCAAATTTTCCTTTTGCTCGGATTGAATCCCCGGTAAAAACGAATTTCGGTTTTGCAAAAGTCCCAGTGCAATCCGTTCGGATACGGGAGAAACCGTATGGGTGAGATAATCTTTAAATGAACGCGCTCTTTCTATGACTTCCCTGTTTGCGATCAGCCAACCTACCCGAAGCCCGGTCACACCGAAACATTTGGTAAAAGAACCTGTTCCGAAAAATCGATCTTTCGGAGAGACTCCCGTTTCACCTAAGGTAGAATTCAGATCAAGGAACCGGTAATGTTCGTCAAATAATACCGGTTTGTTTTTGGAGAGAAGGACTTCTTTCAGATTTGTCCATTCCCCATCGGGAACACAAGCACCTGTCGGGTTATGCGGTTGGTTCAGGATATAAAAATCTGCCTCGACGGGCTCCCAGTCGGAAGACCGTAAGGATTTGCCGACAGGAACTTTGATGATTTCCGCCCCCAACATTTTGGGAATTTCATACAACGCTTGAAATGCAGGCCAATAGAGAGCCAATTTCATTCCTTGCTTTAGAAACAAATGAAATAATAGATAAAGCGCCTCACTTGTACCAGTTGTTACAAGCACCTCATCGGGAGAGACGCCCGGGTAAAGTTTGGCAATTTCTTGCCTAAGATCGGCTCTCCCCCGATTGGGAGAGTCATTTAAGGGAATGGATAACATTTCTTCCCGGCCAAGCCCAGCGTACGACATCGCCTGGCCCAAATCCATTGGGTGAAATCCGCTTTCTCCCAAATTGCAAAAACAATTCGTCCGGTAAGATTCCAACCTTTCTTCTATGAAAAATTCTCTAGGTTCCAATTTTGATTTCCAGCTTTTCCAGTTTCAAAAGGATAGTATGTAAACTATGTTGAAACCAGAAGACCACATCCTCGCTTGGACGAAATCTCCTTTTTCTTCCGAAATCATAAACGAAGCAAAACTTGCTTTGTCTGAATTCGAAAGAGGAATTTCCACTCCTCTTACCGATGCATTTTCGATCCCTCTTGAATTCGGGACGGGAGGAATGCGCGGCAAAATCGGAAACGGTGTAGGGCTAATGAATACCTACACAGTGGGCCGGGCGGCCCTTGGATTCGTGCGTCATCTGATCAAAACAAATAAAAAAGCATCCATTGTCATCGCTTATGATTCCAGAAGGATGTCCAAAGAATTTGCGGAAGTATCGGCAGGCATTGCCGCAAGCCTAGGTGTGAGTGTAAAAGTTTTTCCGGTAGTCACACCCACTCCTCTTCTTTCCTATGCAGTTCGTTATTACAAAGCGAGCGGCGGAATTGTTATCACCGCTTCTCACAATCCTCCTGCTTATAACGGCTTCAAAGCTTATCTTGCGGACGGAGGACAGATTGTACCCCCCGACGATGCGGAGATTATAGGAAATATAGTATCCATTACGGATTGGAACCAAATCCAATTTGTAGATCCCAAATCAAAAATTTACAAACAATATGTGACTTCCGTAGGAAAAGATTGTTTTGCATCTTATTTAAAAGAATTAAAGAAAGCGAATATTCAATCCAAAGCAAAGCCCGCCGACAGAAAAAATCTGAAAATCGTATACTCTCCGTTACATGGAACAGGCGGAGAATCGATGAAGGCAACACTAAATTACTTCGGATATAAATCCGTATTCATTGTTCCCGAACAAAAAAAACCGGACGGTGAATTTCCTACGGTCAAATATCCCAACCCGGAAGAAAAAGATGCTCTCGCGTTATGTGAAAAACATGCCAAGATCAAAAAGGCAGCTGTCTTTATCGCAACCGATCCGGATGCGGATAGATTGGGAGTTGGGATCAGAAGAAAAGACGGAGAATACGAATATCTGAATGGAAACCAAATCGGCTCCATCATGGCTGCATACTTATGTGAAAAAGTATCCTCAAAAAAATCGAAAACCCAATTTCATCTGATCAAAACGATCGTAACAACCGACCTGCAGGAATCCATTGCGAAAAAAAATAAAATCAAAATGGCGAATGTGCTAACCGGGTTCAAATACATTGCGGAAGAAATGAAAGCTTTGGACAAAAAGAAATCCGATAAATTTTTGTTTGGTGGAGAAGAATCTTACGGTTACCTTCCCGTTCCTTTTGTAAGAGACAAAGATTCTCTTTCCAGTGCGCTTCTATTTGTTGAAATTCTCGCGGAAAAAAAAGATCTACTCACGTATCTGAATGAAATTTATCTGAAATACGGACTTTATCGGGAGAGTTTGTATTCTCTCACTCTCGAAGGAAGTTCCGGTCAGGCAAAGATCAAAGAATCAATAGAAAATCTACGCAAGACCAACTTACTCGGATTAAAGATCGGAGAAAGAAAGGTGGTTTCCGTAATGGACTACGGAAAACAGACTGTGGCAGGCACTGCCAAAGCAAGTATTTTCAAAGGAATGCCTAAATCAAATGTGATTCAATTGGAATTGTCAGGGAATGCCAAACTTACCATCCGCCCTTCGGGCACGGAACCAAAAGTAAAAGTGTATTCGTCCTTTCGCTCCCTTTCCTCTCCCAAAACGGGGGAACAGATTTCTCCTCTTTGGGATGAACTCGGGAAAGAGATTAACGTCGCTGAAAAAGAATTTTTAAAACTGGCAGGATTAACCAAATGAACGAAACAAAAAACAAATTCCAAGAAACCAAAGAACTTACGGAAAAATATTTACTCAATACATACAATAGATACCCTGTAGCTTTCAAATACGGAGTCGGTGAACTGTTGTTTGATCAGGACAACAAGGAATATATTGATTTTCAATCCGGCATCTCGGTTACAAACCTGGGACATGGGGAAGCGGATATCATAGAAGCTCTCAGAGAACAGTCGGATCGAATTTTCCATTCATCTAACCTGTATTATTCGGAAGAACAGGCAAAGCTCGCACAAGTGATCATCGAAAACAGTTTTCCCGGAAAAGTATTTCTTTGCAATTCCGGAACGGAAGCAAATGAAGCTGCCTTCAAACTGATCCGAAGACATGGGATTAATAAAAATCTCGAAAAGCCCGTGGTATTGGCACTTCATTCCAGCTTTCACGGAAGAACTTTTTCTTCCATGACGATGACTGGAAATTCATCGATCAGAGAAGGGTTCGGTGAACTGGCGGCTGATGTTCACTTTGTCACTCCAAATGACCAACAGTCTCTCATCTCTGCGTTTGATAAATACGGAGAAAACATTGCCGGACTTATCATGGAACTTATCATCGGAGAAGGCGGAATCATTCCTATGAGCCAAGGTTTTGTGAACCTCGCCCGAAAGCTAACGGAAGAAACAAACTCACTTCTTGTTTTCGACGAGATACAAACAGGTATGGGAAGAACGGGAAAAATGTTCTGCTTCGAACATTACGGCTTCGCTCCGGATGCATTCACTCTGGCGAAAGCATTGGGTTCCGGATTTCCCATCGGTGCCATGATCGTATCCGATGAGTATGCCCCCCTCATAGGAAAAGGTATGCACGGAACGACTTTCGGAGGAAACCATCTGGCTTGTGCCGTGGCATACGAAACCTTCAAAGTCATACTCAGCAGAAATATTTTGGAACATGTGGAAACTCTTTCCGTAAATATGTTCCAAAGATTGGAAAATATGAAGGCAAATTCGTCTCTTATCAAAGAGGTAAGAGGAAGAGGACTTCATATCGGCTTGGAATTGACCCTACCCTCAAGACCGATCGTGGAAGAATGTTTAAAGAGAGGACTCGTTGTGAACAGCACAGCAAACAACGTGATTAGAATTATGCCTCCTCTTACCATCTCGAATGAAAAAGCCTCCGAAGGTTTGGATATTTTAGAATCTGTATTAAAAGGATAAAAATGAAAAAGATAGCAGTACTCGCAGGTGATGGAATCGGACCGGAAGTTATGGAAGTGGCTTTGGAAGTTGTAAACAAAGCACTCGGTTCGAAAAAGAACGATTTTTCCTTTGAACCGGCATTAGTTGGTGGAGCGGCCATCGACGCAACCGGTTCTCCTTTACCTCCTGAAACTTTGAAATTATGCGAAGAATCGGCAGCGATTTTTTTCGGTTCCGTAGGCGGACCGAAATGGGAAGGCCTACCTCCCGACAGACAACCGGAAAGAGGCGCCTTACTTCCGTTACGCAAACATTTTGATTTGTTTGCCAATTTACGCCCTGCTATCATTTATTCGGAATTGAAAAATGCTTCTCCTCTTCGCGCCGATATCATCGGGGACGGATTGGATATTTTGATCTTAAGAGAACTTACCTCGGGAATTTATTTCGGAAAACCGAAAGGCAGAGAGGGCCAAGGCCCGGAAGAATTTGCTTACGATACGATGAAATATTCCAGAAGAGAGATCGAACGGATTGCACGCAAAGCATTCGAAGCCGCTCGCAAAAGAAATAAAAAAGTAACCAGTATCGATAAGGCGAACGTGCTTACAACATCCGTTCTTTGGAGAGAAGTAGTAATTGATTTGCACAAAAGGGAATTTTCGGATTGTTCCCTGGATCATCTCTATGTGGACAATGCAGCGATGCAGCTCATTGTAAAACCGAAACAATTTGATGTGATGCTTTGCGAAAATATGTTCGGTGATATCCTATCGGACGAAGCGTCCATCATTACGGGTTCCATTGGAATGTTGCCGTCTGCTTCCATTTCCGAATCGGGATTCGGACTTTACGAACCGTCCGGCGGATCGGCACCGGATATTGCAGGAAAAGGAATCGCAAACCCAATTGCACAGATCCTTTCCGGAGCTTTGTTATTACGTTACTCTTTTGGTCTGGAAGAAGAAGCAGTGAAGATTGAAAATGCGATCCGAACCGTTTTGAAAAAAGGCCTCAGGACCGGAGATATTGCGGAACAAGGCGCAAAAATTCTGGGAACGAAAGAAATTGGGAAAGAAATCCAAAACGCCATCTAAAGAATTAGGACAGAGGGACATATGCAAGCAGGAATAGCGCCAACGGGTAGACCGTATAATATACTTATCGCGGAAAACTCAAAGTTTCAGTCCAAACAATTGCAACAAATCCTGGAATCGGAAGGTTTCAAGATCATTGGAATTGCAGAAACCGGCAAAGAACTTTTACAATTGTACAAGGAAAACAAACAACAAATCGATTTGATTACGGTAGAAATCTTTTTGCCGGAAGTCGACGGTTATGCTGCATTCTGGGATATAAAAGATATGGGAATATTACCGCGTATCATGTTTATCTCGGAAGAAAATACTCCCAGCGTAGTGAAAACTCTATTGGAAAACGGTGCGATGGAATATATCATCAAACCGATCAAAAGAGAAAAGATTTTGGAAAAGATAAAAGAAACTCTGGTTAAGATTCCCAAAATATAACGTTAAAATTTCTACCCTCTTCTTTGGAACGATGACTAAAATACTTAGGAGAGAGGAACACTTCATTGTTTTGGGGATCCAAAGCCAAATTGTGAAATTCCTTTCTCAGTCTCACAAGAATCGCTTCCTTCACACCGAGTAGGTATCCCATTCCGGGAGCTTCTATCACAACACCCGGCGGCATGCTCATAAAATGTTTAGCGACGTCCCATTGGACGATATAGTTTTTCTTGGAAATGGAAGGACCGACAAACACTTGTAACTCTTCTTCCGTGAATCCTTGGGACTTCAACCAATGAATTAATTTTTCGGAGATCCCGAGAAGTGCTCCTTTCCAACCGGAATGTAAGGCGGCAATCATAGGTTTTGTTTTCGAATAACAGAAAACGGGAACACAATCCGCAGTGCGAATCACCAAACCGGTATTTGGTTGCAATGTAACTAAACCATCTCCCGCACGATCCGATTCTTCCGGAAAATGATCTTCCATCACCGCATCGAAATGAGCCGGATCGGGAAGCCAATCCGATATACGCCCGGATTCCACCAAAGCAATCTCTCTTTTGTGAACCTGTTGGAGGGAAAAAATTTTATCCGTAGGAAGTTTTGTATATTTGGAAACGATAATATTGGTCGCAGACTGCCAACCTGCATCCTCTTTCGGAAAAGAGCCTCCGGGGAAAGTATCCTTCCACGCATCTTTGCCGAGTGTTAAACAATGAATCTTGCCATAGGGAACTTCAATGGTGCGAGAATCTTCTATCATTGTAAAAAATCAATATCCTTTGCTGTGTCCATTTTTCTCCGAGCAATCTCTTTGTAAAGCGGGGAACAATCCCAGTATTCCCGTTTGCATAAATTGGAAAATTTGAATGGATCGAAATAAAGGACCATTATTTTCCAAGAAAAATCCCGCCATTGATATGTAATATAAGGCAAGGAAGCGGAAGGAAAACGATCATCCAAGACTAAATCCAATTTGCGTTCTTTCATTTCAAGAAGGCTCGCATTTTTTTCATGTCCAACCCGCCCGCGAGTACTAGTAGATTTACGAGCGAGCCTTTTGTCTGTTAGGCCAGTCTCCGCCTCCCACGCATAATCGGGACGCATCCAATATATAAAATGAGCCTGAGCTCCGAAAAATGCAACACGAAATCCTTGCAAAGAATTCAGATCATATCCGCTATCAAATGTAAGTTTATTACCGTAAAATCTCCTCTCTTCTCCGATCCCATTCCAGGTAGACTCTTTCGCATTTTTTCCTCCGAAAGGATCCATATACAGGATAAGAGAGATTAGAAATAAAAATGAAAAAAGATAAACCGGGATCTTCTTTTGTTCCTGTAAAATCCGATTCTTTGTATTTTTGAAATTTATCAATTTCAAATATTCATTCACATGCGTATATACGATCCAAGACAGATAAGGGATAACGGGAATCCAAAATCGCATTCCCATAAAATCTCCACCTACGTAAATTACATAAGCCATGTACAATAGCACTGCTGCGGATAAAAAACTTTTTCTTTCACGAAAGAAAAGATTTCTTCCCAACAAATAAAGAGCAAAAGTAAAAATCAATGCATAAACAGGATAAACCCGAAACCAATATAAAAGATAACTCGTCCCTTGCGAAAAATAACCCGGATGATTCGCTTTTGCATAAAATGTATTCGGCAAAATCTCTCCGTAATAATCAATACGCAAGAGCTCCATTCCTACAAGAACTCCGAGAGGTAACAGAAGATAGTTGGACAATGTCTGTTTGAATTGTACTATGGATTTGATCTCATGGAAGCGGGATAAGAAATGAATTCCGAAAAATAAAGCACCTTCCGGGCGGAGCAAACTCGCAATTGCAAAAAGGAGACTTGCATATTTTGAATCTTTCTCCCATTCCCGCAAAGCAACACTTAGAAAAAACGTGAAACACATGGTCTCCAAACCGGAAGTTGCAAAGATCCAATTATGATAAAATAAAGAAAGGTGGAGTGTGAAAATAGGAAAGATCAGAGAAGGATATTTTTTTTTCTCTTGGAAGGAAAAATAAGTAAGTAGTCCGAAGAAAGATAAGATACCGAAAAAGACGGAAGTGTTTAGAGAAGAAAAGGAAAATTTGATTCCCAAAGAAAGCAAAATCGTCCAAAGAAAATTGCTGTACCCTTCGACTTTCTCCCCCGATTGAAATACAAGCCCAGCTCCTTCCGCAAAGTTCCTAGCATATACAAAACTGATAAATGCATCATCGCAAAGCCAACGCAAAAAATACGATTTATAAATAGCAAATAAGATGCTTGCTGCGGATAAGATAACAAATGAGTATTTTGCGAACAAAATTTTCAATTTCATAATGAGGGAACGATTTATTTATCCAGTTCGAAGGAACGGATAAATTCTTCAATAAGGTTGATATGATCCATTTCAGGATTCGGGTTTTCTTCGGAAGGTTCGTAAAGGAAGTCATCAAACAAGTGGAAGTCGAATATTTTCAATTCAAAATCGGGAAGTGTTATGATTATATTCTCAGCATGCACATCAAATATCAATTTCTCTTCTTCCGCGAGAAACTTTGTTACTTCAATCACCCGATTAAAATCCACAGCAATCTTCTTCAACTTGGATCTGGAAATGATCCCAAAGCGATGCGTATCGAAGTTCAGTTTCCATTTGGGAAAAAATTTATCCAAGATTGCATTCTGATCCAACTTTTCATTCCTGATGGTAAATTCTTTCAGATGTTTTCCGGGCAATAAAGTCTGCTGGTCGCAAGGAGTCAGAGTGATCGACGGAACTTTCCAGGGAGTATTTCGAATGCGAAGCCCCATAAAAAAACGAGTGGGAATCACCAAATCGGGGATTAAAGATTTTAATTTCCAGTAGTGCAATCTTTCCAATCCCAAACGTTTGAATTTGAATTCGATCTCGTCCCGGTTGGATTCGAAGATGGTTTGTTTCTGAAGATAGTTTTTTAAATCAATTTCCTCTTTCTTCAGAAACTGATCCATGTTTCTTCCTACTTGTTTGAAAAGGGAACCGAACAGTGCGTCCGAGGGAAGTTTCGATTTTCCGATTTTGACTACCTGATTCCAGGGAAGTTTATAAACAAATTTATAAGAACCCCTTCCTATATAGTCATGTTGGGATAGAGGAAGAAAATTGTCCAAATACTCCCTGTTATATCGGTGTGTGATTCTGAATACATGGGATACGGGAAAAGCCCACTCGTAAAACTTTCGAAGAGGGCCCGATTGTCGCAAGACCTCGTCAACAGGAAGGTCTTCGATGGGAATGGGAATCGCTTGTTTTTCAGGATCATGGAAAAGTTCCTTATCCAGGCCCTTTTCCAATAACTCCAAAAACTGAGGAATCTTTCCCCACTTGGGGTATTGATTCCAAAGGGAGAATACCTTGTCTTTTATCGTTTTGAAACGGCTTTCTCCCTCCGGCATCTACTTAGTCCAAGGAATGACTGCTTTGTATTCTCCCAAAGCTTTTTTAGAAGACATTGCTTCTTTTAATTGGGAATCCGCAGTTTCGTCAAACCACCAGTAGTCGGTAACAAAATCTTCCGTTCCGTATTTTCCCAAAGGAAGAGTTGGCGCGGAGAATTTTCTCCAATACAAAATACGAGTACTAGGCAAATGCCACAAAAGAACATAAGGATATTCCTTATAAATGATCTTATCGATTTCTTTTACGATCGAATTTCTTTTGTTCAAATCGAATTCAGCCTTTTGTTTTTCGATCAATGCATCGACCGCAGGAATTTTCAAACCGGGCAGATTGGGTTGTCCTTCTTCACTCGCATATTTGGAATGCCATTGCGCTTCCGGATCTTTGAAAACTCCCGAACCCCAAGCAGCCCAAGTCATATCAAAATCGTATTTGTCTACACGGGCACTCCATGCAGCTAAGTCCGTAGTTTCAATGTTAGCATCTATTCCCACTTCTTTGGCTTTTTCCAAAAAGACAGTAAAATATTTTTCCGTACTTTTATCCCTATCCAAGATAGTAAATTTGAAAGGTCTTCCGTCTTTTTCCAACAAACCTTTCGCATTCGGTTTCCATCCCGCTTCAGAAAGTAATTTTCTAGCTTTTTCGACATTGAATTCGACGGGAGTATTGGGATTTTTTTCACCGCCGAAATAATAATCGGGATAATAACTATTCGTAGGATCATATTCACCATACGCGAGTTTGTCGATCATGAGCTTTCTGTCGACAAGAACTGCCATAGCTTCTCTTACACGTTTGTCTTTAAAGATATCCCTTCTGGTGTTCATCGCCCAGCCTTGAAACCCGATCGGTTTTAAGTTGAAAAAACGCTGTTTTGCAATCCAATTTTTATCAAATACTTCACCCTTCGCTTCCTCTACCCAAACCGAAGCTTTGTACACTGGATAAACGTCGATATCTCCTTTTTTGAATGCTTGTAAGGCGACTGTTTCTTCGTTATAAACCTTATAAACCACCTGATCGAAGTTATTTGTGGTTTTATGAAACGGATAAGCTCTTTTCCACCAATCCGTTCTTCTTTCCAACTTGACATATCTTCCTTTTTTGGACTCAACCAATTTGTAAGGACCGGATACAATCGGAAACTCGAAGTTTTCTTTATTGAAATCCTTTCCTTCGAAATGATGTTTCGGTAAAATCAAAATCGAAGATGCCAAATCATTAAAATTGTTCCAGTGCACTTCTTTCGCTTCGAAACTAACCGTAAATTCGTCTTCCTTAACAGGTTTTGCAAATCGCGATAAAGAAATGCGAAATACTGCTGTTGCGTTCGCTGGATTCATAATCGTATCATAGGTAAATATCACATCATCCGCTGTGACTGATTTTCCATCCGACCATTTTGCATTTTGATCCAAGTAAAACGTAAACTTACGCTTGTCAGTCGATATCTTCCAAGATTTCGCCAAATTAGGATAAGGCTCAAGAGTCAAAGGATGATAAATCACCAAAGATTCGAACATGGAAGTAAATATCCTGGCGGTCGTGGTGAATTGATCCAAATAATAATTCAAAGACTTGGGAAATTGGTGGGAATAGATACTGATCCTTCCCCCTTTTTTAGCATCCAGGCTTGCAGCAGGATTGGCTGCCTGGAGAAGTGGAGGAATGGAATTTAAATCTCCGGTCCAAGGAATTTCCTGGAGTTTGGCAATCTTTCCACCGGGAGAATCCGAGTCAGAGTCAGAACAATGGACAAAAACGGTTGCGAACAGAAACGCTACTGCGAATATTTTTGAAACCAAAAGGGGCTTGCGCATTTATTTTCCTTCTAGAAGAATTTAGGTCGTCTCTTATGAAACACCCCTTCCATCAAACCTGGTTGTACGAGTTCCACTCAAGGATTTTTTGTAGAGAACATAAGTGTAAACTGGACCAAATGCCCAATTCTTTCTGGGAAAATCCTTCCGTTCTTACTGCGGATGAAATCTGGCCTATGGGGGTTTGGAAAAATAGCCCCGCTTCCCGAAAGATTGCGAGCACTCACCCTGGCTTACAAAAAGAATACTGCAAGGCATTGGATGATTTCCAGGAGGCCGACGTTATCGGATCTCCCTATGCGATTTTTTCTTACGAACCGAATCCCGATGTAAGTTCAAAACAAGGACTCATTTCCTTTAGGAAAGAACTTCATTCGAAAAAAAAGAAACTGATTTTGGATTTTGTTCCGAATCATGTTTCCGTTGATTCGAACTATATCGATCGTTTTCCAAATTGCTTCTTAAAAACCGAGAAAAACGATCATAACTCGTTTCTCCATCCGAACGGAAATAGATATGTTCACGGAAGAGATCCCTTTTTCAACGGTTGGACGGATACGGTTCAATG
This sequence comes from Leptospira kobayashii, assembly GCF_003114835.2. Lineage (NCBI taxonomy): Bacteria > Pseudomonadati > Spirochaetota > Leptospiria > Leptospirales > Leptospiraceae > Leptospira > Leptospira kobayashii. Next base: position 2,683,522 of record NZ_AP025028.1, read on the forward strand.
GGACTTTTCAAAAGAAGAAACGATAAGGTTGCATGAAAACATTCTAATGGAGATTGCATCTCTATGCGATGGAGTCAGATGCGATATGGCAATGTTAGTTCTACCGGAGGTTTTTGAAAGAACTCACGGAATCCGATCACTTCCTTATTGGCAAAGAGTGATCGATAAAATCAAGTCGGCCTATCCAGATTTCAAATTCTACGCGGAAGCCTATTGGAATAAAGAATACGAATTGCAATGTTTGGGATTTGAAGGTACTTACGACAAAACTTTGTATGACAGATTTTCAGAAAACTCCGGGGTCGAAGTTTTGAAACATTTGCAAGCTGACCTGCACTACCAAAACAAATCCATTCGTTTCCTGGAAAATCACGATGAAGAAAGAGCTTTCCATCATTTTGGAAATTCATCATGCGATTATTTTGCAATTTTAAGTTTTTTACCGGGAATCATTCTCTATTACGCAAAACAGGATTTAGGTTACACGAAAAAAGTCCCGGTGCAATTGGGCAGAATGGAAAAAGAAGCCGGTTCACTTCATATAAAAGATTTTTATACAAGAGCTTTTGAAATCATTCGAAAAAGGAAAGGGAAAATCGAAAGAACCATACCAGCCTTACGAATGTTTGTTTCCGTTTCGATAATTTGTTATATCTTGGAATATGAAACCGCAAAAGAACTATTGATCTGGAACCCGGAAACCTTCCCTGTCTCAGGTAGAATCGAAGTCCCCATGAAAGAATATTATAGGGAATTTCTAAGGGACCAAGTGAGCGGAGAAATATTTCAAATACCGGAATCGGAAATAGAACAGGAAGGGATGTTTTTTAGGCTAAATCCCAAACAATCCCAATGGTTTATTTTTTAACTCTTTCCGCAAACACAACGCCTTGAATCATTCTTAAGTTTTCCAAAATTTCCTTCAATTGATCCAGATGATCAACCTCTAACATAAATTTGGCGGTTAGAGTTCCATTAGGATGGGAACTTGCACCTGCTTCCAGAATATTCGTCTCTGTGTTGGAAATCGACTCAACCATGGAAAGATAAATTCCTTGAACATCTTTGGCACGCACCTCGATCTGAAGCGGAATCGGCTCACCAGGTCCGTCCCAACGGACAGGAATTGTTTTCATCCATTCCTTTTGTTTCTCCGCTGTCGAACAATCCTTCTTATGAACACTCACGCCTCTCCCACGAGTGATAAATCCAATGATTTCATCTCCCGGGATAGGAGTACAACAACTCGCAATCCGAACGGGAACATCGTTCCAACCGGCAACGGAAACACCGAATTCTTTCGATTCCGGTTTGTTTGCCACCGATGTTTTGGAAGCGGGTTTTTTGATTTTAACTTTTTTAATTTCTTTTAAAGTGTTTTCATCGATAACCGGAGTGCTGTTTTCCAATACGGAAGCAATCGTTTCCTTCTGGGATTCTTCCTGAATTCTTCTGAAATAGGCACGTAACTTCTGTCTGGCGGAAGGTGTTTTGACGATTCGAAGCCAAATAGGAGAAGGTTTCGAATTTTTTTCCGTAATGATCTCCACTTGATCACCTGACTTAAGTTCGGTGCGAAGAGTTACCATCCTTCCGTTGATCTTACCTCCACGGGCATGAAGTCCGACATCCGTGTGGATACGAAAGGCATAATCCAAAACCGTTGCACCCTTAGGCATTTCAACGATTTCTCCTTTAGGGGTGAAAACAAATACTTCGTCTTCGTGCAAATCGTACTGAAGTTCTTCCATAAATTCTTTCGAATCCAAATTCGGATCCTGCCAGGATTTAAGAACTTCGAGCCATTTCATTCTGAATGCGTTTTCAACACCTTGTTGTAAGATCGCACTGGTTCTGGAAATATTTGCGGATTCCTTATATGCCCAATGAGCTGCGATTCCATTCTCTGCAATCGCATTCATATCTTTCGTACGAATTTGGACTTCCATCGGTCTACCGTCTGGCCCGAATACTGTAGTATGTAGAGATTGGTATAAATTCGTTTTGGGAGTTGCTATATAATCTTTAAATCTACCCGGAATGGGTGTCCAAAGAGTATGTACGATTCCAAGAACACCGTAACAATCCTTGATTTCATTCGTAATGATCCGAACCGCCCGTAAGTCAAAGATCTCCGAGAAAGTTTTTTCTTTCGTAACCATCTTTCTGTAAATGGAATAAAAATGTTTGGCTCTGCCGTCGATTTTTGCGTCTATATTGATCTCGGCTAATCTCTGTTTTAAGATGATTTTGATCTTTTCGATGTATTCGTCTCTTTCCGATTTTTTAGCAGCTACTCTTTTTTTTATTTCCTGATATTCTTCGGGATGAAGCGACTGAAAGGACAAATCTTCCAATTCGAATTTTACCTTATACACCCCCAACCTTCCGGCAATCGGTGCGTAAAGAGACAAGACTTCCTTTGCAATTCGTTTCTGTTTTTCTACAGGTTGAAATTTAAGTGTACGGACATTATGGGTCTTATCCGCAAGTTTGATCAGCATTACCCGCACATCTTTAATGGTAGCAAGCAACATCTTTCTAATATTATCTGCAGCCTCCGTTTCTTTGGATTGGGATTTGATTTCGGAGATTTTTGTTACCCCTTCCACAAGATCGGCGATATCATCACCGAATTCACCGGCCATATCGTCTTTCGAGTATTCGGTATCTTCGACTACGTCATGGAGAAGACCTGCGGCAATCGCCCTTTCGTCTAATCCTAGTTCGTCGAGAATGGAGGCAACATTCAAGGGATGAATGATATAAGGCTCACCTGACAATCTTTTTTGTCCGTCATGCATTCTATCCGCAACGCTAAATGCTTTTTTGATCAAGTCCCCTTTGTCCGGACCCAATCTTTTGTCGACAGCTTCGAATAATTCAGACTTGTCTTTGATATCTTGGTAAATTCCCATTATTCAATCTCCAGACTGATGTCCAGAAAACGAACCGTATGAGTCAGGTATCCCATACTCACTCCGATTCCTTGAAAACGGGAAAGAAATTCCAATTTTTCAGGAGTGATTCCTCCGGAACACTCAATCAAAATTTTCGGTGCCTCCTTTTTCAAAAGACTAATTGCCGTTTTTGTATCTTCTTCCGAAAAATTGTCCAACAAAATGATATCCGGCATTGCATTAATGGCTTCTTTAAGTTGTGTTAAATGATCGACTTCCAATTCGATCCGATGATTCGGATGTTGATTTCGAATCAAGGAAACTGCAGTTTCGATGGAGCCCGCTTTGGCGATATGATTGTCTTTTAACATCGCCATGTCGGAAAGATTGATCCGATGATTCCAGCCGCCCCCGGTATGAACTGCGTATTTGGCCAATTTTCTATAACCGGGCAAAGTTTTTCTGGTATCCAAGATCACCAGATTCGGATATTTTCTTACAACCAAATCCGCATTAGTTGCTATTCCGGAAAGATACTGAATAAAATTCAACAGAATCCTTTCCGTTTTCAAAATGGAGGATAAACTACCGGAAAGTTCACCGATCTTACTTCCTTTCTCCAAACGGGCACCGTCTTTCAAAAAGGGAGTGTAATGGATCGTATGATTTGTTTTTTTAAGAAGGCAAGTGATGACGTCTATTCCACAGAGAATTCCCGGATCTTTGGCAAGTAAGGTAGCTTTTGTTTTTTCCGAATCGCGGAACAAAGAATCAGTAGTAATATCCCCCGAGGGAAGGTCCTCATTCCAGGCAAGATCCACTAGGGAAGAAAAATCATCCGGTTCTATCGAAACAACCGGTTCTGTATAGCCTCTGTGCGTCATATCACCTTCTAAATAGACAAAAAAAAAGCTGTCTTAACGACAGCTTTTCCTTTCTTTCAAAAAACAAAAGACCTATTTCTTAGGTGGTTTTCCCACTTTTCCTTCTTTCGGAGGAATGTTGATTTTTTGTTTTGGGAAAATCAAATCTTTGTTTCTGATCTTTCCTTTGTTTGCTTGGAAAATTCTCGGCCAAAGTTTGGAGTCGTTATAGACTTCTTTGTTTTTAGCAATTCTCCAGAGGCAATCGGCAGGGACACGTTTTTCAACAGTGTATTGTTTCCAGCCTTTTCCTAAAGAAATGATTTTAGAACCTGCACCCGTTTCATCGCCTTCAGCATCAGATGTCGGAGGAGTAGAATCGGTTGTTTTGGTTCCGTTATCAGACTCTCCATCAACTTTAACATTTGTTCCGCGATCTTTGCCTTTGTCAGCCAAATTCGTTTTGGGAGATTTTAGGTTTGCAACTTGATCAATGGAGATTTCAGCCAAACGAATGGATTCTTCCGATTGTCCGATGGAATCTTCGTATTTTTCCTGTTCCAACAAAGTGGAAGAAGCTCTTAAGGATTCATTGGCAGCACCCAAGTTTTCTTGTGCGCTTCCGTATGCATCTTTGGATTGGGAAGACTTGATCAAGCTATCGGAGTTTAACTCTGAAAAACGGGAATTAGCATCTTCCACAACATCACGTGCCTGACTGTTTCTCGCCTTGGCATGATCTTTCACCACACCTGCAAGTAGTGCTGACGAAGCCGCTTTTGAAGTTTTGATTTTTTCGTCGGCGGATTTCAGTTTTCCCGCATCAATATCTTCCAATGCGGATGCAACTCTTGCTTTCTCTTCTTCTACCGCAGGATTGGTTCCGTTGGTATATTTGGAAGCTTTGTCAAGATTGGATTCGATTTCTTCCGCGGATTGTCTGAGTACATCTGATTTTTCAAGAGCAACTACTTTAGCGTCAGTCCCTGCTTGTTTTGCATCTTTGAATAGATTATAAGAAGCTTCGTATTCATTCAAAGCGAGAGTACGTTTTGTTTCTTTGCTGGCTTCGTCTTTTTCTTCTCTCAAATAAGAAGCAAGTGATGAATCGGCAGAGGCCAATTTTGCATCCCCTTCTTCTTTCAAAGTGTTTGCTTTTTTAAATTCTTCGGGAGAGTATTCGGCCGCATTTGCTTCGTCGGCTGCATCAATCAAACTTACCGCTTCTTCGCGGGTTTTAGCTACTAACTTTGGAAGTGTTTTTTCCAAAGCATCATAAGCTTTTGAAATAGCATAATCAGCATTCTTTTTGGAATCGGAAGCTTTCTCTTGTGAAGCAAATTCATTTGCTTCATTCAAACTTCTTTTTGCTTCCGCAAATTCTTCCGGAGCATAACTTTCGGCTTGTAAATTTTCCGCACGACTTACTTGTTCTTTGGCAAGTTGCAATTCTTTCAGAGGCAATTCCTGACCGCAGTTGATAAAACCTGTCAGAGAAAATAGCACTGCCAAAAGAAAGACTATTGTCTTTTCCTTTTGCACCATTTGGGACTCCTTAATTCTTGGGAATTTTGATAGAAAAGAAAGCAAATTGCTTCCTTTTCTATTTAAATGCAGCGGTGGCTTCGTCTTCGCTATCGAAGATTTCGAAGAAAGAGGTCAGTTTAGTTAACTCGAAAACTTTACGAACAGAACCTGCAACATTAATGATTTTTAATCCACCTTGGTACTTTTTCAAGTTGGATAAACTTGAAATCAAAGCTCCGATTCCAGAAGAATCGATGTAAGAAACTTTCTCTAGGTTAATGACGATGCAGTATTTTTGCTCTTCAATCAATTTTGCTATCACATCCTTGATTTCTGGCGCGTTGTAAAGGTCGATTTCCCCGTTAATGTCGAGGATTACGATTTTATCTTTTTCCCTTCTAGTGATTTCCATGTGTGTCTAGAGACTCCTCAGTGAAGCTACAATCAATGTAGAAATGACGGTACAATTGCATGAAAAAAAATCAGATACGTCAACCTAATAATTTTAGGGAGCATATAATTTTTTCCAATGGTCGTAATAAGTTTGAAACTCACCTTTTTCAATGGATTTTCGAAGATTGTCCATGAATTGTTTCATAAAATATAAGTTGTGATAGGTGGAGAGTGAGAAAGCCAAGATTTCCTTCACCTTGTGAAGATGTCTTAGGTAGCCTAAACTATAGGTCTTGCATACCTTGCATTGGCACAGGGGATCTATTGGCTCTGTGGAAAGTCTGTGAGATTCATTTCTCAAATTGATCTTACCTTTTGAGGTAAAAACCTGGCCATTTCGTGCGTTTCTTGTAGGCAAAACGCAATCAAACATATCAATTCCATTTTTAACGCCATCCAAAATGTCCACAACCGTCCCTACACCCATAAGATATCGGGGCCTTTTTGGGTCCAGATGGGGAGAAAGACATTCCAGTATTCGAACATACTCTTCTCTCGGCTCTCCAACGGAAAGTCCGCCTAGTGCAATCCCCGGGAAGTCCATATTTTGCAATGTTTGTAGGCTTTCCAGGCGAAGTGCCTCATTGACACCGCCTTGAACGATACAGAATAAATTTTGGTCATTCGGATTTTTTTGCCAATACTCAACAGATTGTTTGGCCCAACGATGAGTTCGCTCCAAGGATTCTTTCAATCTTTCCGTCGAACTTCCGTAAGGTGCACAATCGTCCAAAACCATCATGATGTCGGAACCGATGGCTCTTTGCATATCGATCACAGACTCAGGAGTGAATTTATGATGACTTCCGTCGATATGAGACTGAAACCTTACCCCATCTTCCTCGAATTTGAATAATCCAGAAAGACTGAATACCTGAAATCCGCCCGAATCAGTGAGCAGGGCATTCGGATAAGCCATAAATTTTTTCAAACCGCCAAAGGTTTCCATTACCTCTTTGCCGGGTTTCAAATAGAGATGATAAGTATTTCCGAGAATTAATTTATAACCGAGTTCTAATATATCTTCCGAAGAGAGCGCTTTGACGGATCCCCTGGTGCCTACCGGCATAAACACAGGGGTCTCCACTTCTACTCCGCCCAGAGTGAGTATTCCTCCGCGCGCGAAGGAGTTCGGGTCCTTAGAAGTTTGAATGAAAGAAAGGGGCACTATTTCTTTTTATTTTGGCAAGCTTCGCAAATTCCGAAAATATTCAAACTATGACCGGTGATGACGAATCCGTTTTGTTTGGCAGCATTGGTTTGCAATTCTTCAATTCGATCATCCACAAACTCTACTATCTTTCCGCATTGGATGCAGATGATATGATCGTGATGAGCGTGTCCGATGATGTGTTCGTAATATTTGTAATCTTTCCCAAAATCATGTTCTTCCAAAAGGCCCGCTTCCACCATAATGGATAGGATTCTATAAATGGTTGCTTTGGAAATCCGGTCCCGATTGTCCTTTAGTTCATCCAAAAGACCTTCCGCGGTAAAATGATTATGAGATGAAAAAATTTTTTGAGCAACGAGCAGACGTTGGTTTGTAATTTTTAAACCTTTCTCCTTCAAGTATTCTTCGAAGGCCTGCATCTCTTTCATAGTGTCTTCTGTAAGCGATTCTTCCTCAGACAATGTCGTTCTCCCTACTTATAGTAAATATCAATTGATTTTTCCGGAAAGTGAATAGTACCAAGATCTTTCCGCTTCTTCGGCAATCCGCAAAGCCATGATCCTGAGAAGTCGATTCTGGGCTTCCACTTCCGATTCCCTGTATCCGATCTGGGTAGAATAAAATGCTCTACCCGGAATTTCATTCCGTTCCAAAGGTAATTTCCGACCGGACTCCGCCTCTACAAGCTCAATTCTAGTGACTACAAATAGCTCCGTGGTGATTTGCTGATCCGCTAGATCCATCAAATCCCCCACTGCCTGGTAGTGGACGATCTCGGAGTAGAGCCGGTAAGTTGCCTTGGATTTGTCTCTGGTTCCTAAGAATCTTCCTCTCCGGTCTATCTCTTCGATAATCATCTGAGTCAACCTTGTGTGAGTGCCTGCCGAATATGTATTGTTTCTGACGTTTTGGATGTAAAGAGTTCGTTTTATATCTGGTACGGGAACTCCGTCAATCTTCGGCGGCCTTCCCGGTTCCGTAGCACAACCCATCAGCATGGTAATCAAAGCTGCCAAAAGGATGAGTGGGGAAAGTCGCATCATATTCTAATTTAAGGAGAACCCCTACCATTTTAGGTCAGTTTCTTTTTCTGTCAAAGGTTTTGGGGATGGATTCGAATTTTGTGAATGGGTGAGCGGGGATTTCTCTTTTTCCTTGCGAGAACCGTAGTATTTCCGCATTCTGCGGAGAGCCTTCTATGATTCGCATTTTATTTTTACTAATTTCGGGAATTTTATTTTTGCGCCCGGATTTTTCTCTTGGTTCCGAGCCTCATCCGATCCCTGAGATTCCCAAAGAAGACGTAGGTTTTCCCCTTCCCTATTATTCTCCTGTTACAGGGACTTTCGCGGAAATCAGAAATCATAATTTGCACCTTGGTTCCGATTTCAAGTCTTACGGACTCAACGGGCATAGTATTTTGGCGACTTTTGACGGTTATGTGGACGAAATCAGTTATTCCAAATTGGGATACGGGCTTTCTTTGAATTTTTACAGTCCTAAATATAAAATCAAATCCAAATATGCTCATTTACACTCGTTTGGCGGGGGATTTGCCGATTTGGAAAATTTGAGAAGAGCTCTTCTTATGATGGGAGAAAAAGAAGGTTTTCAAGTCAAACTCCCGCAAGGACTTTTCTCATCTAAAAAAGGAAACCCGATTGGAAAAACGGGAGAGTCGGGATCTGGGATTTCCCATTTGCATTTGGAATTTAGAACCGAAAAAGGAATCATCAATCCTTTATTTTTCCCCGACCTGCACCAAAAAGATAATACACCTCCTACCATAAGTTCTCTCTTCATAGAAGGAGGAGGATTGCCGAAACCTTTGATTTTGGAAGCGAAAGAAACGGAAAAAGGAATCTATTCTTTGTTTGATGAAACAGGCAATCAAATCAAAGAACTTTCCTTAACCGGAAAAGTCAAAGTCAGATTGAGCGGATACGATATCATCCGTTCCCGCAATAAGAACAATGTGTACGGAATGGATTTGTTTTTAAACGGAAAGGAAATTTTCAGAAGGGATTTTTCCTATTTATCCTTTGAGGAAGGCGCGAAAAAACACCAATTCTACGATATCAACAGATCTTCCCTCTCTCCTCCCGTTTATTTTTATCATATGTACGAACAGCCCAAAGATTGGAAAGAAGAAGGGTTTTCATTTGATCTGAATAAAGAACCGTCCTCGAGCGGGCATATTTTGGAGGCGGGACTCAGAGATGCCTCCCTTAACAGATCTTATATCAAGATCCTGATCAAAAACGAATCTCCTAACGGTTTTATTGTCTCGCAGGCAACTACTCATTTTGGCAAAAAAGTAAGTTCTTCCGACAGAACCCTTAGTTTTGACGTATCCAAAAACGAATCCACCGGAAACGGAAAAATAGAAATCGAAGAAAAAAAGGATGCGACTGATCTTCCTTTTTCCATTCCCAAAGGACTTATTTTAAAAAGTAAAATTTATAAAATCGAATCTGTCAATTTCACATGGAAAGGAGACGGACAGGGAGAGTTGATTTTACCTTTACCGCCAACTAACAAAGATTCTCTTTTTTTCTGGGATATTTCCATTAAAAAGTTTTCTTCGGTTTCCGGGAAAAGAAAGGCGAACGGCTTTTCTTTCGCTCTGTCCAAACTGGGTTACCTGATGGTTTTGGAAGATATGTCTCCGCCTTCCATCACTCCTATGACGAGCCTCGCCCGACATATAGAATTGCCGGAGATTCGTTCCGGATGTTTTGAAAACAGATATTATGCATTGAATGATGTGGGAACAGGGTTCAAAACCACAGTAGATCTTTTGTTAGACGGACAATCATATCCTTACGAATATGATCCCGACAGAAAAGCGATCAAAGTGACTCTTCCGAAAAGCCTGTACAAAGAAAAGCCCTACCTTCTTTTGGAAGTCAGGGCTTTCGATTTTGCGGGAAATATTTCCCCGCCTTTTACCGATTTAATCGTTACTTCCGGTTGGAAAAACGACGTTTATGCTTCTTGTCCCGAAAGCGAATAACGGGAGATCTCCAAAACCTCATAAGTAGTCTCTGTCGATCCGAATACGAGAGTGGCTTCGCTACCTACATGTTTTCCAAATAAGGATTTTGCGAGCGGAGACTGATAAGAAATTATATTCTTTTCCGTATCCGCATCCCAAGCACCTAAGATGGAGTAAGTGACGACTTCTCCTGTTTTTTTGTTCTTAAGTTTAACCGTATTTCCAATTCCGACTTTTTCCGATTTTACTTCGGAAAGGTCCAGAATTCGGGCACTCTTAAGTTCCGCTTCCAACTTTTTAATGGCAGCTTGCAACTGGACTTGTTTTTCCATCGCAGCTTTGTATTCCGCGTTTTCTCTTAAGTCCCCTTTCTCTTGCGCCTCTCCGATATCGCGGGAGTTTTCCAACATTTCTACGTTTACGAGATGTTCGAATTCTCCTTTTTTGGCGTTGAATGCCTGACGGGTTACAAGCACCACATCGGACGGAAGATTGGAAAGTGGATCATCATCTGCCTCGTCTTCACCTTCATATTCATCCCAAACCAAGTTCGGTTTGAGCTCATTGATAAGAGAAAACAATTGGTCTTTTTCCAAATCGGTAACATACGTTACTTCTCTGAAAAGTGCATAAAGTTTGCGAACATACTCGTCATCCGCATTTTGCAAAATATCTTTCAAAAGAGTATTGTCTTTTCCGAAAAGAATATCCATCGCTTGGTTTTTGAGCTTGGTTCCCTTGTCTTCGATTTTAGCCAAAGGTTTCAAGATACGGAAAACTCTGATGACCAGACTTTCTTCGGAAACATTCATCCAATCGAATTTCCAAGTATGAGATAGGATGGATTTTGCCACCCAAAGGAAAACCTCGGGATGTTCTTTCGATTTATTGGAAACTGTTTCAATGAATAGATTTAACTCTGCGTATTTTTCATCCGAAACAAGGTTTTGGAAAACGGAACGGTTTACCTTTACCGGAACTTCGAATAACAAACCGATCAGAATATTGATCGATTCCGGGTGATGCGCCCGGATCAAATCTTTGAATCCTTTTTTGATGTCCGTGTTTTCCAATGACTTGGAAATCTTGAGAGCTTCCTCTTTGGAAAGTCCTTGGATCAAGGATTGCAATTCGGCTTCTCTTATTTTGTGAGAGAATTCCTCAGTAGGCCAAGCTTTCGCAGCTTCTTCCAAGTAAAGATAAGCGGAAAGTCTTCGAACGGAATCCCTTGCGTTTTCTTCATCCACATAATGGGAGATAAAAAATTCACCTGCTTCGTTGGCTTCATCCGCATCACGTACGGCTTCCATTGCAATTTCCAATTTTTTATTCACGTCGGAAGTAGCTTGGAATTTTTGAGTCAATGTTTCGGAATGAGTGATCGCCTTTTCATGGTAAACCACTTCATCCTTCTTTTTAGGATTCATACCGATGTTAGCTTCTTTTTTCAGAACGGATTTAACTTTAGCCCACCATTTGGACCAATCTTCCGCTTTCAAAAAAGTACCGATGAGTTCGTTCTTCATGTCAGCAACTAACATCTTATTATCATAAGATTTCAATAATTGAGTCAGGAACTCGGCCAAGTTGTCTTGGAAAAGCGAAATCACTCCCGCTTTGTTTTCGTAATGTTGCACCCAAATATGATCTTTCTTCAAAGGTTTGAGAGAAGTGATCGCCATTTGAATGGAAAGTTTATGTTCTTTCTTTTCTGCAAAATCAACGAAGATGGAATCACCCGTTTGGGAAATAGAAGTAATCTTACCTACTCCCCAGTTTCTATGCATTACGTAATTGTCCGTATCAAATACGATATTTCTCTCGAAGTTGGTGATACAAACTTTAACCGGTTTGCGGTTGTTGCCTAGTTCACTCATCTTGAGGAAGTCTTCGAGTAACGAGTGATTTGCGTATTTTTGTTTATAAGAACGGATCAGCTCGTTTCTTGCTTTTTGGGAAGCAGGCTCGTGTTCCAGAATCTTTTTAAGAAAGTAGATAACCTTGTCCCATTCTTCCATTTGTTTGAATGGTTCGACGATAGGATATAAAAGACCAACTAACCTTGTTTTTTCGCGTTGTGATAATAAAATCCGTTCGATCTTATCAAAGAAAGAAACGTCTTCGTAATTATTGGTAACGAGTATAGGCCAAATCTCTTCCATCTGCGCATAATCTTTATTTTTCGCAAAGATCTCTGCAGCTTGTTTGAGATAAGAAATCGCTTTCGGTCTGTCCTCTTCCATAATGGTGAGGGCGTATTTTTTAGCGATCTCCGGATTCTTTTTATCTTGTTTTGCTAATTTTTCCAGAACCACTTTGAGTTCTTTATTCTTTTTCAGTTTATCAAGAGCTTCCGCTTTCACGCGAAGGGCAAGTCTATGATCACCGAACTTCAAGATAGAATCAGTGATGTATTCGATAATGGTCCATTTTCCGTGGGCCTTAAAGGAATCTAAAATATTCTTAACTAAGTTCGCATCGCCCATGGGGTCTTCCATGAACGACAAAATCATCAGCATATATTTTGCTGAAATGGATTCCGGATGTTCTTTGAAATGGTCTTCTATTTTTTGTTTTGCTACTGCTAGCTTATCTTCGGCTTTGTAAGCCTCAATAATATCATCATAGATTTTGAATTTGGAAGCAGGAACAGAACTAGCATCCGCGCGTACATAAATCTCTTCGTTGAATAGCGCTGTCAGTTTATCAGAATCGGCTGTTTTGTTCGTTTTGTCTTCAGTAATAGTCTCGGGCATGAGAAGAATCTCCCTCTTCGTATTTCCAATAAAGGGTGGTTAATGTTCTAACGTTGTTACGGTATTTTTAGCGATGAGTACGCAAAAAGAACAGTCCTATAAGTAAGAATCCAGCATAGTCTTGTTCTTGTAAAGTACAAAAAACCCAGCCGTAGAGCTGGGTTTTTCTTCGGAGAATGGGGATTCTAACTTATTTTCCTTGTCCACCGCCACAGTCACGAACCTTCGAGCCTGTAGAAATAGCACCGGATTTTTGGAGCATTTGCTCTAGCTTAACCTTGTTTTTGCAATCTTCGTCATCGAAGTCCAGGTTTGCACCGTCAAAATGAACTTCAAACGTATCTGCCAAAACTCTCAGTTCATCAAAGAAAAGATAAACCATTTCCCCTCCGGTTTGAGGAGTGGATCGAATTTTGAATTGTTTGAAGATCAGGTTTCTTGTCGCCGGGAAAGCATTCGCTTCTTGCGGGATCGCAGAAGGAATATCGATTTGAAGCGGTCTCCAACCTACGAAGTCGAGAGAACCGAATTGAAAGATATGGTTGTTGCCTGTATAGTCTTCAATCCAGCCTTCCAAAAGATATTCATTACCACGACCAAGTACCCAAACCGAAACCGCTTTTACGTTACCGGGAGTTTCGATCCCGTAAACTTTTTCGAATTTCTTTTGGTTGTTTTCATCGATATACGGTCTTGCACGAGTGATCTCATATTCAGGAATACGAGGAGGACGAACGGTAACAACATTGTACCCAGGGTAAGTGAATTGAAACTTTACACCCAATACTTTTGCATTACCTGCATCCACGTTCTTCACGTCTCCCGGTTTACCGGGAACCAATTTCACTTCACGAATTACCAGAGGCGACTTAACAGGATCGTTTAAGGAAGGAGAGTATTTATTATTCTCATCATACTTAATATCTCCCGATCCGTCTTTATTCACACCGTCTTTGTCCGTGAATGCTTCCCAACCGTAAGGTGCAGCACCTGTAGGAGCATCCCAGGATTCGATGGTGATCGCTTTCAATTCCATGGAAGTGATATCATTTCCAATAGATGTAGCCACTCCACCGGAGATTTTGTATTGGGCTTGTGCAAACCCAATTAGAAAAATTCCCGTAATTGTGGAAAGAGCTATGGCTGTTAATTTTTTATTATTTTCCATCATGATACCGCCCTACTACCAGTTGTCCTTGATCTCGGATCCAGGGTATTTTGCTTCCGAACGATCTGTACGAACTTGTAAATCGTCAACATAGAAGTAAAAATCTCCCGCAACCTCATGAACATCTGAAGTTACAAATAATGATACAAAATGTAAGTTTTTATCCAAAAGAGCAAACCTTGTGCTTTGTGGAATGAAACCGGGAATCGTTGCGGTTAGTTTTCTCCAACCGAAAAAATCCAATTTCCCTAAACGAACATTATGCGTAGTATCTTTATAATCGCGAAATTTAGCGAAAAGAGTGTGACGGTATTTTCTTCCCAAAACCCAAATGGAGATTTGGCGAACTTTACCTTTGATTATAAATTCGTGCGGAGGCATGAGCTCAACCCGATCGAAACCTTTGCTCTCGAAACGTGTCTTCACGCCGAGGATATGGTTTTTTTCAAGCTTGTCACCGCCACCATCCGGAACAGTTTTTTCGTCAAACACGTCCTTAATGAGTCCACGTTGCACTAATTTTAGTGTTTTGGTTTCCCCAAGAGGAGTTGTTGATTTAACTCTCCAGTCTTCCGCCTCTTCAAAATCATCTAAAACGACTTTTTTGAGAGGACTATCATCATCATTTACTGCCGCTTGTTGGCCCGCACCGGTATCGGCTTGTGCATACAACATTCCTATTGAAAGGAAGAGGCCTAACATAAGTTTGGTCATTCCTAATTTCCCCATGAAACTCACTCCTAAAAGGCTCCTAACTCCGGGTCTTTCGTATTATCAGTATCGGATATTTGGCTTTTGAATTTATGCAAGATTTCGATCATTCGATCGATTCCTTCAGCAGGAAGAAAAATCGAAGACTTTTTGCTATTCGACCATTCCGAAACCTTCAGGTAAAAGCCAGCTTGGTTTTTCTTTAAATCCACCAGGAAGGTCTTATTCTGTGTAACGATCTTCTCGGTTAGGATTTCGGGGTCCACCATGCATTCCTTCTCCCTGCCTACACCTAATTATCGGACACCAATATCCATTCCTTAGCCGTTTTGTCTTTTTTATTCGATTTACTCCGATTAAGCAAATCGTTTTCGCAACTCCCGCGCATAAGCCAAATCATTTGTCAATTTGCGGAGGCGTTTGATATAATAATGGGTCACTTCTTTGTAGAATTTGGTCTCCATTTCCCTACTTTTGGCAAACATATCGTGCAAATCCTTGTAACGGAGTTCATAAAGTTCGGAATTTTCCTTTGCTTCCACTTTCGCTACACGTTTTTCTCCATCAAAAAAAGGCAACTCACCGAAATGATCCCCCTCTCCGATCGTAACCAGCTGAACGTCGTCCCCTTGGCTTGTAGAGGTGGAAATTTGCAAAGTTCCGTATTTTACAATGTACATAGACTCAGCTTCTTCTCCTATATCGTAGAGAACATTTCTGGGAGGTAGGTGAATTTCGTGAATTTTTTCAGCAATATGAAGAACTTCGTCTTGGTTTAGGGTGTGAAAGAGGTATATTTTTTTTAAACTCTCAACTTTGGGATTCATGAAAACTCCTAGATTTCCTGATGAAGTGGATATTTTCTCAATTTGGCAAGAGAAAATTGGCATTACCGACGTCTCTTTCTATATAAAAAAAATCCCACATGGGAAATGCGGGAATTTTAAGTGGAAACATAGAATAGGCTTAAAGTCTAGAACCGATGGAACTAAACTCTATATTTAATATACTAGGAATTTTAGTTACTGCCAAGCGGAGAAGTACTATAAAAATATGTAAAAAATATGGATTTTGTAGAAACTAGACAGGAAAACGAAAAAAACGAGGGAAGAATGAGCCAAAAGAAGAAAGTGATCCTTGTAGAAGACCACGCTGTCACAAGGGTTGGGGTGAAACACGTAGTAAATTCCTCGCCGGATTTTGAAGTTGTAGGAGAAGCGGAACATTCCTCTCAAATTGCGTCTCTCTTAAAAGAAAAAGACCCTGACTTCCTGTTACTTGATTTACGAATCCCCGGTGAGAATGTCCTGAATATGGTAAAGGATTGGAAAAAAGAATTTCCAAACCTGAAAGTTGTCACTTTAACAATGTTAGATGAACAACCGATCGTTCATTCTGCCATTGAGGCAGGGGTAGACGGTTATCTTTTAAAATCGGACGATCTAGGCAGTCTTACCAAAAACCTGACCGATATTGCTTCCGGAAAAACAGTATATTCAAAAAATCTAAAACTTATCTTCAACCGTAAACCGCAAGACGGGAAAGTTGCAAATAAAAAAGAAAAACAAATTCTAACCTTACTCGGCCAGGGAAAAACTTACCAGGAGATAGGAACTGAAATCGGCTTATCAAAACGAACCGTAGAATATCACGTAGGCCGCTTAAAAGATCGTTTTAATTCCAAAACCGTTGCCGAGCTGATCGGGCGAGCCAAAGAACAGATGTTAATTTAAAGAAAGGAGTTTCTTGATTTCACTTAAGAGTCTTTCGTCAGAGACAGTCTTTTTCAAGAAAGCATCTCCTCCGATGGCAATTACATCTTCTTCCAATTTTTTGCCTGTGTTCGGGTCCGTTTGAGAGCTGGACAATAAAAGAGAACGTATCTCCACCATATCGTTATCAGAATACAACTCCTGCAAAAACTGAATGCCTGTTTTGTCAGGCATTGCATAATCCACTATGATCAAATCCGGTTTCAATTTCCCAATGGAACGAATCGCATGATCGGGAAACTCTTCTTCCCAAACAATACAAGGAAGGCCCTTTAGTATTTTTCTAAGTTGGTTCCTGTATCCTGGATTATCATCTAACAAAAGAACTACTTTTTCATAATTGGGAAGATAGAATTTAAAAGTGGAACCTTTTTCATTTTGAGACAAAGCTTCCAGCCTTCCTCCATGACGATCCGTCACTTCCTTACAGAAAGCAAGCCCCACTCCCGCTCCGATCTCATCGTTGGTTCCTTTTCTGAGATAGTTAAATCCGGAATCAAAAATAGTAGAAAGCCAAACTTCGGGAATCCCAATCCCCGAATCCTCAACGGAAAAACACCAAACTTTATCTTCTTCCGAGAGGCTCAAACGGATGGAACCTCCGTTGTGGGTAAATTTGATGGAATTGGAAATCAGATTCCAAAGAAGATGTTCGATTAGGTTCGGATCTCCTATCCCTACGGAAGATTCCGAAACATCCGTAGTCAGAATGATTTTTTTTGCATCCGCGAGCGGTTTCGCCTTTTCCAAAAGAGATTCCGCCAGAACATAATAGTCAAACAGTTGATAATCGGGAAATACCGTCGCATTTTGAAACCGGGAATACTGGATCAATTCCTCCACCATGGAAAGCAGGTTTTTCAACCCGGAGGAGGCGTCTCCCAATACCTGTTTGGTATTTTCGGGAGAAAGGCTGGGAGGAGTTTCCGTAAGAAGATTGACTACGGAAGAAATCCCGAAAAGAGGCGAACGGATATCATGCGAAACGATGGAGATGAATTTGTCTTTCATTTCACTTGCTTTTTCCGCCCTTTCCTTTTCACGACGAAGTTCGATCGTTTTCCAATCGACTTCTTTTCGCAAATTCAATGTTAGATATTCTGCGGTTTCCCAGGCGTATGAATTTCTGCTGGAAATAATAACGGCAAGACAGATGGAATAAATACTAAACCCGAAGTCCGTTAAAAAAGGAAGATCCCATCTTTTCAGAAAAACGATGGAATCGAAAATCGTTGTGAAAAGAATCACAAAAGATCCTATCAAAAACACGAATCCGGTGTATCTGGTGTCCTTATTTTGAATGGATTTTACCGCAGCATAAAGGGACGATAAAAGTATGATGACCATATAGGCTTGCGTCACCTGAAGCAGTTTCGTATAATACTGATAAGGTGCCAAACTGATTACGATTCCGAAAAATGCGATCGGAATCAGGTATAAATTGCGCACCTTACTACGAAGAAAGGCCGCAAAAAAATCGAAAAAGAATAAGACCGAAAATAATTGTGCGGAAATAAATGCCAGATATTCCAGTCGAATCTGTAACATCTCCATAAAATCACTGGGCTCGAACCAGTCCCTGGTAATCCTTTCGAACAATAAAATACGAATGAGCCAGGAGAAACAAAGTAAGGCATACCAAAACGTATATCTTTCCTTGGATCTGTGAAAAAATAGAACGAAATGATAAAGTGCGAGTAAGAAGAAAACCCCTACGAAAAAAAGTTTTTTTCTCTCCTTGAATCTCAACCAAACAAGCGTTTTGCCGGAGCTTCCCAAAACCGGACTGTAGTAAGGTCCTCCTCTGGAATAAAGGTAATTGGACACTAACAAATAAAGAACTGTGCCTTCCTGGACCCGAAAGGCACGCGCACTTTCCGTATAATAACCGATGCTATCTTCTTTGTTAGTTGAGAGTTTTCCTGCGCTGCCCAACTCACTGAGCCCGAGCCCTGGATTCCAGGAAAATAATTTATATGCGGAGGACGCCTCTCTCAAATAAACCATGAGTCCACCGGGTTCATCCACCAGTATCCTCAAACGGTAAGTTACGAAACCATGGGCAGGAAGGTTTTGATTGACCCAGTAACCGGGAATAGCAAGTGCCTTCGGCTTTTCTTTCTCCAAGGAAAGAAATTCGCTCTCCGATTTGGGGAGTTTGCCCGGAAATGCATCCCACTCTCCTGCCAAAGGAAATGGTTCCAATTTGGTCAGATCGAGTCCTCTTAGATCCAGAACTCCGCCTTTTGGCTTAATCGTGGTAACTACGATCCCGTTGTCTTTTTTACATGAGTTCAGGAAAAGAAAGGAAACGAGAATGGAAAAAGAAAAACATAACTTGAGTAAGTTGGTAAAGCCACCAACCGCCTCCCCCGTCGCTTGAAGACGAACCTCCTCCCGAACTACCGGAACTTGCTCCGGCGCCTGCGGAAAGCCCTCCTTTTCCCGAAAATTCAGAAGAAGAAGATGCAGCTTACCGGGAGAAAGATCCGATTCCCGTTTGCAAAGAAAAAGAATCACCGTCCAAAACGATTTCAATGTTTCCGTCAGGAATGGGAAGTAAATGAGAGCAGTCTTTTTTAACATTTTGGCGGTGTAGTACATCATCATTTAAATCCAGTGCGGGTAAATACAAACCTATTTGCGCAGGAATAGAACATTTTTTTCCTCTGCGAGCAAGTTTTTAAAATATTTCCGAACCTGGTAAATTTCCCTCGTCCTGGAAATTTCTTTCCGAATCGAAATAAACGTATGTTTTATAATCTTCAATGTGAAAGGTAAGACTAAGAAGGAAAAAAATAATCAGGAAGCTTCCGAAGCCAGACAAACTTTTTTTCAAAAGCAAAGATTTCAAAAACCAAACAATCGTAATTCGAAAAATTTTCGAAAGGAACATTACGTTCGATGATTCATCCGACTCTGATTTTTGCAGAGAAAGTATACTTGTTTTCAAAAACGGACCGAACCAGGATTCCGCAGTCCCGTAATTGGTAAGATAAAAGGAAAAAATACAAAAGCACATCTTTTTAAAATAAAAACAGCAGGAAATACGGAATAGTTCGATTCATTTCTGATTCCTAAATCTGATCTTTGCTTGCCGATTCCAGCTCATTGTTTCAAGTTTTGAGAATCGCAAGGATTACAAATGGCAAAAAAGAATAACAAAGAATTTATCGATTCGATTCAATCGGGATACCCGGACAAAGAAAAGTCCATTTTTTTAGGAAGCGGTATGTTTGAAGAGAAAATTGCCTCCGAAGCACATGTCTCCATTCCACTCTCAACTTTAAACAGACATGGACTCATTGCAGGTGCAACAGGAACGGGAAAAACAAAAACCTTACAATTGCTTGCAGAAGGTTTATCCCGCGCCGGAGTTCCGGTATTACTTATGGATATCAAAGGGGACCTTTCCGGAATTGCTGCGGAAGGAGAAAAGAAAGAGTCTGTTGAAAAAAGAGCGAAAGAAATCGGCGCTACATGGAAAGAGGAAGGATTCTCCGTAGAGTTTCTAACTTTATCCTCCGAACCGGGGGCAAAACTACGGGCAACAGTGACAGAATTCGGTCCCGTTTTATTTTCAAGAATCTTAAGCCTCAATGATACACAAACAGGCGTTATTTCTTTAATTTTCAAATACTGCGATGATTTGGGAATTCCACTTCTCGATTTAAAGGATATAAAAAAGGCACTTCAATACCTGACCAATGAAGGAAAGGAAGAAATAGAAAAAGAATACGGTGCCATCTCTTCCAGTTCCGCCTCCACCATTCTTCGCAAAATCATCGAACTGGAAGGCCAGGGAGGAGAGATCTTTTTTGGAGAAACTTCTTTCGATGTGGAGGACTTGCTTGCAAAAGACGGAAAAGGCAGAGGAAAAATCAATATCATCCGCTTAACAGACATTCAATCAAAGCCTAGATTGTTTTCCACTTTTATGTTATCCCTTCTAACGGAGATTTACGGAAATTTTCCAGAAGAAGGAGATTTGGAAAAACCGAAACTCGCCATTTTTATCGACGAAGCCCATCTGGTTTTTGACGAGGCTTCCAAAACATTGGTCGATCAGATAGAAAGTATAGTCAGACTGATCCGTTCGAAAGGAGTAGGAGTGTTTTTCTGCACGCAATCTCCGACAGATGTCCCTTCTCCCATCCTCGCGCAGCTCGGTTTGAAAGTGCAACACGCATTACGAGCGTTTACCGCTAACGATCGAAAAGCGATCAAAGAAGCGTCCGAAAATTATCCTATCACCGAATTTTACGACATTGATGAAGAGATAACCAAAATGGGAATCGGAGAAGCATTTATCACAGCTCTTAGCCCTAAGGGAGTTCCTACACCTCTCGTTCGCACGTTTCTTTTGCCACCTAGTTCCAGAATGGATGTTTTAACCAAAGGCGAAATCGACAAAATCATCGATGATTCCCCTCTTGTAAAAAAATATTCCAAGGATTTGGATAGAGAGTCCGCGTATGAAATTTTAGAAAAAAAATTACAGTCCTATGCGGAATCCGAAGAAGAGGAAGAAAAAGAAACGAAAGGAAATTCGCCGAAAGAAGAAAAACGGAAAAAACAAAAAGAAGATCCTGGTTTTATAGAACAACTTTCCAAAAATCCTCTTGCAAGAGACGTGGGAAGAACGGTGGCAAAAGAAGTTACCAGAGGTCTTTTAGGAATGTTAGGAGTTTCCACCACGAAAAAAACACGTAGAAAAAAAACGGGCCTTTTCGGACTTTAAGCAAAACGTTTATCCGTCAGATTCTACGTACCAACTGAAAAATTATGAAATATGAAAAAGAAATTCAAGATGCCACAGCTTTATTAGATGTTATTTTAAATGAGCTGTTAAACGAAAAAGAATTACCTGCGATTTTTACGAAAGAGCCCACTGCGGAAGATGATGTTCTGATTTCGCATCTTTTGTATCTGTTAACAAATATTAACTTTCCTGCGGAAGAATCCAGGGATATTTTGAAAAGAAGTTTTGAACTGACTTCCAAACTGATCGAATCCTTGGGAAGACCCGTGGATTTCCGTGTTGCCTTGCTTGACATATTGTTAAGCAAGGACAAAAGGATGAACAATCCCAAAGTCATTGAGATCAAACTTTATTTGGAACAGGAAAGGATGACGGTCGTAGACCACCTAACGGGACTTTACAATAAAAGATATTTCGACGAAGCATCTTTTCGAATCTTCAATCAGGCAAGAAGGCATAATCGAATTTTTTCCGTTGTAGTAATCGATATTGACGATTTTAAAAAAATCAACGATGAGTTCGGTCATCCCATGGGAGATGAGGTTTTAAAAAACTTAGGCAAAATCATACTTAGTAATATCAGAAAAGAAGACATCGCCTGCAGAACGGGAGGAGAAGAATTCACTCTGTTACTATCGGATACCTCCGCTCCGGGTGCGATGACAGTTGCCGAAAAAATCCGAATCGAATTCAATAAAGAGACCTTAGGAAAAAAGAGCCTGTCTTTTTCGGGAGGAATTTCCTCCTACCCGGAGGATTCCCTCACCTTGGATGATTTGGTCCTCAAGGCAGACAAAGCGATGTACAAATCGAAATTCTCCGGCAAAAACAGAATCTCTTGATTAATCTGATTATCAAACGAGATAGGATCTTTTATTTTTCTTCATATTTCCAAATCATTCCGGAATTTTGAGATAAATAGTTTCCGCTCTCATTCACAATCAATTGGTTAGTTGAATAAACTTGCTTCCCGTTTTGAGTGAACTTGCTTACATCAATCGGTTGATTCGAAAAATTGATAAAAATACCTAATTCCGGCGCGTTGGGGATGAAACGTATATAGCCCAGAAGTCCGTAATTTCCGGTCTCCAATACCTTCAATCCTCCTGTGTGAAGGACCGGTTCCCTTTTACGGAGAGAAATCAATGTCTTATAGGTATTCCAGATAGAATTCGGATTTTTCTTTTGGTATTCAACATTTCTGAATTCCTTTTCTCCAGTAAACGGAAGCCAAGGTTTTGTTTGTGGGGAAGTAAACCCCGAGGTTGAAGTAGAGTCCCATTGCATAGGAGTTCTGGCATCATCTCTGGTTACAAATACATCCAATAGTTTCAATAGCCATTTCGGAGCCCAATCCAGATCTTTCGCCAACGGATCAGTTGATTCTCTCGGAGAGAAATCTCCTCCTCTAAGTCCGATCTCCTCTCCATAATATACTACAGGAACTCCTCTTGCGGTAAGTTGGAATAACGCTAATATTTTTGCTTTTTCCAAATCACCGTTGATCCTCTCAATACTTCTGGGTTGATCATGATTTCCGAAAACATATGTAGGAAGATAAGGCTTTGGATAAACTGTTTCATTTTTGACGAGAAGATCTTTAAAAAAAGAAGCGCTCCAAACATAATGAATAAGTTCGAATTGAAATACCAAGTTAAGCCCATCTGTAGCATCTTTCGACGGCTCTCCGAGGAATTTTTTCAACACAGAATCATTGCCACTCACTTCTCCGAGTAGACAACGGTCCTGTCCGAATTCTTCCGTTAATTTTTTAACTTCTTTCGCCAATTCAAAATTTTTAGGATGATTTAAAGTATATATTTTTTTCTGAAAGAACACCTCGTCATTGTTATCCGGAGTAGGAAAATATCGAAATACGAATGGATTGTCTCTTTTGGATTCGTCTTTAAATATGCTATTGAATATATCCAATCGAAAGCCATCTACTCCCAAACCGAGCCAAAACCTCATAGCATCGAACATTGATTTTTTGACTTCGGGATGATTGAAGTTCAAATCAGGCTGGAAAAACAAAAAATTAGTATAATAATATTCTTTTGTTAGAGGGTCAAAATTCCATCCGGGTTTTCCTACCATCGAGATCCAATTATTTTTTTCCTTCGCCCAAAGATACCAATCTCTTTTGGGATTATCAACCGATGATCTGGATTCTTTAAACCAAGGATGTTCCTCCGAAGTATGATTTAGTACCATATCGAAAAGAATCTTCATTTTTCTTTTGTGAACTTCATTGATTAGAAGTTTCGCATCTTCCAAAGTTCCCATCATCGGATCAACATCCAAATAATCACTTACGTCATATCCATGATCCCTACCGGGGCTTTTATAGAATGGAGACACCCAAATGGTTTCAAATCCTAGCTCCTGAATTTCATCCAACTTGGAAATCATTCCTAAAATATCTCCGATCCCATCACCATTTGAGTCTGCGAATGACCGAGGGTAGATTTGATAGATAGTTGTCGTTTGCCACCAATATTGCATAATTCCTCCTGATTGGAACAACGTTAGCACTCTCGACCCTCAAGTGCTTGACAAAAAAGGGCCGTTCAAAAAGATATGTATTAGGATTTAGCACTCCCCCAAAGATTGTGCTAACAAAAAACCATCCAAATCAAAAAATTCAAAAGGAGATAGAACCTTATGGCATCGATCAAACCACTGGGAGATAGAGTCGTAGTTGAACCCAAAACCGAGGGTGAAGAAAAAATCGGATCCATTATCGTACCTGATACTGCAAAAGAAAAACCTCAAGAAGGAAAAGTAACAGCAGTCGGACAAGGACGTTACGAAGACGGGAAACTTGTTCCGTTGGAAGTGAAAGTCGGTGATACGGTTCTTTACGGAAAATATTCCGGAACTGAAATCAAACAAGGTGGCAAAGACTACCTTATCATCCGTGAAAGCGACATTTTAGCAGTCGTTAACTAATCATAAAACAGAGGAAATCATTTATGGCAAAAACAATAGAATTTGATGAAACAGCCCGTAGAAAACTTTTAGCCGGAGTTAACAAACTCGCTAACGCAGTTAAAGTTACTCTCGGACCAAAAGGAAGAAACGTAGTTATCGATAAAAAATTCGGATCTCCAACCATCACCAAAGACGGTGTAACAGTTGCAAAAGAAATCGAATTGGAAGATGCAATTGAAAATATGGGCGCTCAAATGGTGAAAGAAGTTTCCACCAAGACGAACGACATTGCCGGTGACGGAACAACTACTGCAACAATCCTTGCTCAAGCAATCGTAAACGAAGGTTTGAAAAACGTAACTGCCGGTGCAAACCCTATGGCTCTTAAACATGGTATCGACAAAGCAGTGATCGCTGCCGTTGAAGAAATCAAAAAAAGATCCATTAAAATCAACAGCAAAGCGGAATACGCAAACGTTGCAACCATCTCTGCAAACAACGATAAAGAAATCGGAAATCTGATTGCACAAGCTTTTGATAAAGTTGGTAAAGAAGGTGTAATTACAGTTGATGAAGCAAAATCAATCGAAACAACACTTGATATCGTAGAAGGTATGCAATTCGACCGAGGATACATTTCACCTTATATGGTGACTGATCCGGAAGCAATGATTGCAACTTTTGCAGATCCTTTCATTTTAATTTACGATAAAAAAATCTCTTCTATGAAAGATCTTCTTCCTGTACTTGAAAAAGTAGCTCAAGCGGGTCGCCCTCTTGTGATCATCGCGGAAGAAGTGGAAGGGGAAGCTCTTGCAACTATCGTAGTAAACACTCTTCGCAAAACCATTCAATGTGTGGCTGTAAAGGCACCGGGATTTGGTGACAGAAGAAAAGCAATGTTGGAAGACATCGCAGTGCTTACCGGTGGTCAAGTGATCTCCGAAGACCTAGGTATGAAATTGGAAAACGCCGACGTAAAAATGTTAGGTCGTGCAAAAAAAATCGTAGTAGATAAAGAAAATACTACAGTGATCGAAGGTGCAGGTTCTTCCAAAGACATCCAAGGCCGCGTGAGCCAAATCAAAAAACAAATCGAAGACACTACTTCCGATTACGATCGCGAAAAACTACAAGAACGTCTGGCAAAACTTGCCGGTGGTGTTGCAGTGATTCACGTTGGTGCGGCGACTGAAGTGGAAATGAAAGAGAAAAAAGCCCGCGTAGAAGATGCATTATCTGCAACTCGCGCAGCTGTGGAAGAAGGAATTGTTCCAGGTGGCGGGCTCACTCTACTTCGTGCTCAAGATGCGGTAAAAGCATTAAAATTAACAGGCGACGAACAAACAGGTGCTAACATCATCCTTCGTGCTTTGGAAGAACCGATCCGAATGATCACTTCCAACGCAGGTCTGGAAGGTTCCGTAATCGTAGAGCAAGCAAGAGCTAAATCCGGAAACGAAGGATTTAACGCGCTTACTATGGTTTGGGAAGATTTGATCAAAGCGGGCGTAGTAGATCCGGCAAAAGTGGTTCGTTCTGCACTTCAAAACGCAGCTTCCATCGGTGCAATGATCCTCACTACCGAAGTGACTATCACTGACAAACCGGAACCAAAAGACGCAGGCGGCGGCGGAATGCCGGGCGGTATGGGTGGAATGGGAGGCATGGGCGGAATGATGTAATTCATTCTTTCCAGGCTTTTCTTTGGAAAACAAGAGGCTCGAAGAGAATTCTTCGGGCCTTTTTTTTATATCCGGTAGACCATTTCTATTTGGTTAAGGGGTAGGAATTGGGTTTTGAGTAGTAGGCGGGGGTGGTGAGGTAGAGTTCTAACCACCCCCGCCTCCCTCAATTCCTTGCCCCATCCCAACTCATCCAATTCCAGCATCCTTGAAAAAAGCAAACAGTAAGAAACCCCCAAACCATTCGCGATCGCCTTCAATTCCAATAAATCTTCCAACTGAACCTTAGCCCCGATCCGAACGAGAGCCAAACCCTTGCTTTGGTATTTCTTCGAAACAGAAGCACTGGTATTCCAATGGGAAAAAACGATAAACTCGGAATACTGAATCAATAATTCATGCAAAACTTGCCGGAAAGTCTTTCGGAACAATAATTTGTTCAGATGTTTTTCCGAATGCGTAGGAATAAGAAACATTACAGGCATCTTTCCCGATTTGTTTTGCAGAGCAGAGATAAGTCGTGTTCGGTGAACTTTCCCCTTTCGAACGAAAGTCCGTTTTGTGAATTCTCTCATACCTTAAGTAGGTAAAAAAACATCGCCTTTGGCGCAAAAATCAGCAAACTTCCAAAACAATCAAAGTGATATCATCATGCGGAAGACCTTGCAATTTCATAGTGGATTTAAACTCCGCGACCATTTTAGCAACAGCTAAGTCAGGGAGGAGATTTGAAAATTGATTGAATAGGATTTTCAAATTTTGGATTCCAAACTCTTCCTCACCTTTGCCGGTCTCTTCCGTCAAACCGTCCGTATAAAATAAAAAACGATCTCCCGGCTCGAAATTGTATTCTTCTTCAACGAAGGTAAGATTTTCGAGTATTCCCAAAGGTTTTCCTTTCGGTTTGATTTCATTGATAGATCCGTCTTTTTTGGCCAAATGAAAAAAAGAAGGATGGCCGGCACTCGCAACGATAAATCGTTTTCTTTCCCGATCCAAATAAAAATAAGAAGCTGTGGTAAAACGACCTTGCGATCTTTTCACCAAATCATCGTTCATCGATGAAAGCAAAAAAGAAGGGTTTTCCCAATAATTATGATTCTGAAAAAAGGAAAATTTCGATAAAGACGCAACGATCGAGGCACCTAACCCATGCCCAACGACATCGGCAATCAGTAATCCGTATTTTTTATTCCCCAATGCCTGAAAATCGTAAAAGTCCCCGCCTACTTCCTGAGACGGCTGATAATAAACGGATATATTTATATTTTCCCATTTAGGGGGACTGGGTGGTAAAATCGCATTTTGAATTCTAGCGGCCGTTACAATCTCTTTTTGCAAAGATACGAACTTAACTTCGGAATCTCTGAATAAATTTTCTCCGTATAATGACAATAAAACGACAAATAGGAAAAAACCCCAAGGTGCTAATTTTGTAATGGATTGTAATACATTCATAGCGACCAAAATATCATGACCGTTGAATATCAGTAAAAACACACTACCCAAAGCCAATATCCATGCCTTCGGTTTGCCTGCGGCAATTTCTCCCCAGGAAATCAATACTTGCAAAACCAAAGACGGCAATGTCACCCATGCAAATGTAATCAAAGCAAGCGCAAAAGGAATCACATCAAAAAAAGCCAAAGTCAAAATAACGATACTGAACAAAAGATGGAACTGCCACATCATTCGTATTATATTCCACCGCCCAATACCGAACAGTTTATCGAAGAAATACAATCCGGAAATAGGAATGGAAAACAATGTTATGATAAAAATATAAAAATCAACGGCAAAGGAATCATACCAGAAAAATCCCCAGAATCCGATCTGTGACATAAAGTGAAGACCAGATAACACGGAAAATATGGTAAAACCGACGATCGCTCTTTTTTTTCTTCTCCAATACAAGTAACTCGAAAAAACGCCGAGAGATATAAAGAAAAAACCAAGCCCGGCGAAAGATTGATTTCTATTCGTCATCATCTTATGATTAGAAATCAGATCGGAATAAACCGGAGTTTCATTGAATCCTATGGGAAAATTTCGTTCGGATAGAAATAACACATATATGTATTCTCCCGCATTTTCCTTAGGCAAATGTACAATCGGGAAAAAATTGGGATCGAATTCCAATTTCTTTTTACCTTCCGTTTCGGTTCCTTCCGAAGAAAAATAAAACTGCCTGGCTACCAACTGATTTCCCGAGAAAATACCAAGTAACCTAACTCCTCCTCTCAAAAAAAGAGAAGGCGATTCGATTCCCTGAAGTTTCTCCCATTTACGTCTTGCCACAAGTATTTTGTTATGCGGTTGTGTGATGGATATATAGGGAATCCGATAGGGTAGATAGGATTTTGATTGATTCTCCTCCGAGACGGAAAAACGATCGATTTCTTCCATCTCCAACCAACGCATTTCCCAACCGAAACGCCAATCTTCGATGATTCTTGTTTTCTCAAGAGGATGACAAGACAACAAAACAAAAATAAATCCAAGAAAATATAGGTTCTCTTTTTTAAAGAAAGTTATAAAGTTCATGTAATCTTCCCTTTCATTCTTCTAAAGTGAGATGATCGTTCTGAATCGAATCCGCAAATTCTTTGTTTTTTAAATCTGCTATTTTTAACTTCTTTGTTTTACGCAGCTTATCTTTTTTCCGTTTAATTATTTTTAAGCGTTCCGTTTCCTTAGAAGACGATTTGGGATGATTTAAAATTTCAATTTTTTCGCAAAGTAATACTCTCGCCTTATAACGGTTTAGTCCTTGAGTTCGGTATACGGAACACTTCACATCCGTCCCGGTCGGTTTATGTAATAAATAAACTGCTGTAGAAACTTTATTTACATTCTGTCCGCCTTTACCGCCGGACTTGATAAAGGACTCTTCCAAATCCGATTCGAGTAAGTCCAAAGCGGACATTCTTTTCCTCAAGGATTCATTTTTTTCAACAGATACAGGAAAAGACAGGGGCATAACAGTATGATTCCGAAAAAAAGAATTGTCAATAAATTTTTGACAATTCTTTCTATTTAAGCTTGGGGAGACATGGATTCAATGGCGAGAATCCTGCGGCGTAAATCCGATGCACCTTCATAATTCTCGATTTGAATCGCGTTGAATTTTTGAATGTAAAGACTCACTAGTTCATCTCCTAGTTTTCCGGGAAACGCCAGTGCTTTCTGAAAATTATCAATGTCCAGCTGAGGGTGATGGTTCAGAAAATAATCAACAATACGATCCATCTTCAAACGAGTCGCTTCTTTTGCAATTCCGGAAGAACTTCTGAATTCCAAAGACAGATTGGCAAGAGTTTCCAAAGGTTGGCTGAAACCTTCTAATTTTTCATTCTCGCCTGTTGCCTGTTTTTTTTCCTTGGCTTTACAATATTCAACATAACGCATAACCATCGAATTGAACTGTTCCATTCTTTCCTGAATGTATTGATTGGATTGGTCTTTATCATCAGGCATTTGAAAATCAGGCAATTGGACCACATCGTAAAGATGTATGTTTTCAGTTAGAATTTTTAACAATTCCTCTTTGGAAGAAAGTGCCACAGGAGGAAAAGTCACAACCGGGTAATTGTCTCCGATTTTTAGAAAACTCACAACCACATTGGAGGCAATGATTTTGCCTCCCGGAGCAATCGGGTTTTCTCCAAACACATGACAATAGGCAATCAGGTTGCCGGTCGGATTCGGTTTTGAGCCTCTTTCAAAATTCATAATGATTCCTTAATTAGACTGCTGGAACCACTCCAGGGAACAAGTGATTTTTAATCTTCCCAGAGGGCTAATTGACTTTCTAGATTCTTCACTATGTTAGAATAGGACTCAATTAATGCTTTATTTCCATCGCCCAAAACGGCCGGAATTCCCGATTCACCGGATTTCATTACCTCGACGGTGAGTGGAACCTGGCCTAACTGAGGAACGGATAATTGGGCGGCCAACTTCCCCCCTCCCCCTTTGGAAAATAGGTCCGTTACATGACCGCAAGAAGGGCAAGCAAACCCGGACATATTCTCTACGATTCCGAGTATCGGAACTTTTACCTGTTTGAACATGGCCGCAGCTCTTCCCGCATCGAGCACCGCCACTTCCTGGGGAGTAGTCACGATGATAGCCCCGTCCAAATCTATGAGCTGAGCTAAGGATAATTGAACATCTCCCGTACCGGGAGGTAAGTCGATGAGTAGGTAGTCCAATTCTCCCCAAACAACATCATATAAGAACTGTTCAACGGCTTTTCCAAGCATAGGCCCCCGCCAAACAACTGGTTGGTCATCGGCTACTAAAAAAGCGAAAGAAATCAATTTCAAACCGTGTTTTTCCAAAGGATAAATTTTGTCTTCTTCCGATTTCAATGCAACGCGACCGTTCACTCCGAACATTTTACCCAAAGAAGGACCGTAAATATCCGCATCCAAAATGCCCACTTTCTTGCCAGTTTTAAGTAAGGCAGCAGCAAGATTTGCAGTTACGGTAGACTTACCTACCCCCCCTTTTCCGGAACCTACTGCGATGACTTTTTTGACACCGAAGATTTTGTTTCCGTCTTCCATCTTCATGGATTGATCCACTTCGAATTTGATTTTTACTTTTCCGATTCCTTCGATTTTGGATATCAGCTGTCTCGCTTGCGCTTCCAAACCGATTTGCAATCGCCTGTCGTTGTTTGGTGTTTTGATCAGGATATCAATTCCTTCTTCACCATTATCCACTTTTGCAACCATTCCCAAACTAACGATATCCTTCTTGAGTTCAGGATGTTTTACTTGCATCAGTTGTCTTTGCACTGCGGAAAGATCCGCTTTAGAATTTGCCATTTGTTTTTCCTAATCCAATTAAATTGCTAACGATTAAATCACACCATCTTCTTCATCGTAAATAAGAAGTGGGCTTTCTAAAAATTGATTTGTTTCCGTATGATAACCGAATCTCCGAAAAGTCGCGTTTCCGTTTTTTTCCAGATCTATGATATGAAATCCGGAAATATGCTTCGAATCCGATAAACGGGTACTAGATGCCGAATTAATAATGTAAAACGGAGCTTTTTCCCCGGGCCTTTTGATCCAATTCGTATGAGTATGCCCGTGAAGATACAAAACGGGAGGTTTTTCTTTCAAAAGCGATGCAACTTCCTTTCGGTTTACCATCTTATGGCCGCTTGATTCCTCTTGGAATTTGGGATTCCAAAGAGGATGATGACAAACCAGTATATAAGGTTTGTTTACAATCGAATTTGTTTCGGAGATGATTTCAGGTTTTACAACTCCGTTTGCTTTTGCGACAGGGAGGGGTCGGTTGGAATCCCAGCCAACCAAAGTAAATCCACCTATTTCCTTTTTTCTCAAATAATTCGTTTTCGAAGCTTCTTCACCTAAAAACGGTAAAAATTCCTTTTCGAATAAGAGTACAGGTTGTACGGATTCGGTCTTGTAACGATCATGATTGCCGGGAATGATAAAAGTACGATCGTCTAAGATCGGTTTCAACCACTCTTTGGCTTGGGGAAACTCAGCAGGATGGGATACGTTTGTTAAATCTCCGGATATTACCAATGCATCGTATTCTAATTTTTTAATGGTTTGAATTAAAGTTTCGATCAAAAGAGGCGGATATTTTTTTTGCCTACGCGCGGCGTAATTCAAATATCCTATGATGGATTTTCCTCTTAACGAGAAAAAAGGAATCTTAGTCGGAAAATGTAGATCCGAGATATGAACGATTTTCATTCTATAATTTCAAGAACTCCGAGTATTTCCCCTTTTTTCACTACAGAACCCGCCTTCACTCGAACTTCTTTCAAAAGCCCGGCATAAGGAGATTCAACGGGGAAGGCTGCTTTGTCCGTAACCAATTCAATCAACTCTTGTCCTTTGGAAACTTGATCACCCTGATTACATAACCATTGAATGAGTTCTATTTTTTCCGTATCACCTAAATCGGGAGTTTTAAGAAAAAAATCTTTATCACTCATAAACCCTCTTCTCTAGGAAAACTGGTTTACAAATACCACTTTCCCTAGTTTTTTAACATAAAAGTTCTGATGAGCCTTATGGGAAACGAGAAAATCAAATATAAGGGTCAAGAAATCATAGAAAACCTTGATTCTATCTTAACAAGAGACCATTTTCATTTCGAATTAAAGGGTCTAACCAAATCAACCAGAGATGTAGTAAACGAAGTAGTCCAAAGGATCTTAGATAAAATCGGGGCCAACCCTTTGACCTCTTTTCATTTATTCAGCGGACTAATGGAAGCGCTTCTAAATGCGGTAAAAGGTAACACTCGTTTTGTGATTTTCAAGGACGAGCTTTTATCAAAATTGCAATCATCCGGCCAAACTCCCGAACAGGAAGCAGAAGAATTATTGGATACGATTCTTGAAACGGAACCTTTACGCGATGCTATGCAACGTTACATTGTCCCGGACAAGATCAAAAAAAATGTTCAAAAGATTCTGACTCTGCAGGATAAAAAAAGAACGAAAAAAATCAACCTGTCTCCGCAAGATCAGGAATTTCTGGAACTCGTTCGTGAAAAATCCAAAAAATACAATCTCAAGATTTCTATGAAAATTGAAATAAGGGAAACCGAACTTTATATCCGAATCAGGAATGATTCACCGATTATGGGAATGGATTTGTCCAGAATTCAAAAAAGCAGACAGTTGCATGCCGAGCTTGCCAAAGAAGGAAAATCCGCCGAGTTCTTTCGTCCCGACTTTTTAGATGAAAAAGAAAGTGCAGGATTCGGAATCGCGATGGTGGATGAAGGTTTTTACAATTTGGGATTGGATCCGTTGGAATGTTTTAGCATCCAAACCAGTAAACATGCCACTTCCGTTTATTTGAGTTATCCGATCGAAGCATTGCAAAAAATGGAGTTTTAACTACGAATAAATTACTCTCCTGGCAAGAGTTTCTAAACGAATACAGGAAGGAGGGGGGAGTTCTTTTTGAAGACTGCCTCTCCTCTCCCGGATTTACAAACACGGATTGGTATCAAAATCCGGTTGCACAAATTCAAATTACTAATTCAAATCCCGATCCTGATTTTATACGTTCCGAGTTACTGAAAGCAACCCAAACAGCCGAAAATTATTCCAAAGAAAATCTATTTGTAACCGGTGCTTTGTTTTTTGAAGCCGGATATTTTTTAGAACCGAGTTTACACCATTTAACAAAAGATATATCGAGTGGTGCGATTTTACTCTCTATTCAGGTTTTCGGTTCCAAAAAAAAGATTTCCTATCAAACTCCGAATTTGCCTTTTTTAGGCACAGGAGGGATCGAAGAACTCTCACAACCCATTTCCAAAGAGACTTATCTTTCCCAAATCAAAAATGCACAAGATCATCTGCAAGAAGGAAACAGTTACGAGCTCAATATCAGTTTTGAAACAAACTTCAAACTGAATAGCGATCCTTTTTTATTCTTTCAAAAACTAAAAAGAAAACAGAAAACAAAATATTCCGTATACTTTCCGCTAGGTGAAGATATCATACTAAGCCTTTCTCCAGAATTGTTTTGGTCAGTCAGTCGCGGCAAAATCACAACAAAGCCGATGAAAGGCACTGCCAAACGGGGAATCAGCTATGAAGAAGATCTGAATCTTAGAAATCAATTGCAAACCTCTGAAAAAGAAAGAGCGGAAAACGTGATGATTACCGATCTCTTTCGAAATGATCTGGGAAAAATCTCAAAAATAGGAACCGTAGAAGTACCTTCTCTATTTGAAACGGAAGCACTTGATTCGGTATGGCAAATGACTTCCGAAATAGAATCGGAACTACTTCCCGAAATTTCCTTTTCCGAAATGATAACAACCCTCTTTCCGTCGGGTTCCGTAAGCGGAGCACCTAAAATACGTTCGCTGGAAATCATCAAAGATATAGAAAAAAGGGAAAGAGGGATTTATACCGGTTCCTTGTTTAGTTTGGAAAATACGGAAGGCAATTTGGAATCACTTGCGAATGTGTCAATCCGAACGGTGCAATTAAAAAAAGAACAAAATGGATATAACGGTAGTTACTCTATTGGAAGTGGGATCACTGTGCTGTCTGACCCGGAAACCGAATACGAAGAGTGCCAATCCAAATTATCCTTTTTGACAAAGGAAAGTATTCCCGATTTTGAAATTCTGGAAACGATTAGATTTTTCAACGGAAGATTTCGGTTTTTGAATTTGCATTTGAATCGAATGGCACGGTCTGCATCCCGTTTCGGATATCCGTTTGATCCTGTAAAGGCGCGGGAATCCTTGGACTCATTGTCTCATGTCGCTTCGGGACTTTTGCGGGTGAGACTCCTTTTGAATGCGAAAGGAGAATTTAAAGCTGAAACTTATGCTTATACTAGAACGGATAAGAGAAGGAAAATCAGTTTAACCTGGGCAACAAAGAAAATTCCAAGTTCCGATCCGTTTTTTTATCACAAAACAACGATTAGGGATTTTTATTCGGAATCGCTTAAGGAAGCGCAGGAATTCGGATGTGAAGATGCGATTCTATTAGCAGAAGACGGAACTGTATCGGAAACATGTGTAAGAAATCTATTTTTCCGGAAAGAAAATCAGTGGTTTACCCCGACACTTCGATCGGGGGGACTTGCCGGAACTCTTAGGGAAAAATTGATTTCCAAAGGTTGGGTGAAAGAAACCGATTGTTTTCCGAACGACCTGATTAACTCCGATTATGTGCTCGCAGGAAACTCACTCAGAGGACTGGAACGGGTAAAAATCAGGCCTTGGGAATGATTCGAACGAATTGAATAAAGATGTAAGCAGATTTATAAAATATATCTGCTCAGATCTTTGTCTTCGATGATTCCTTTCAGAATGGACTCTACAAAATTCCGGTTCACTTCGATTTTCTTTTTATCTTCCGCAAGGTCGGGTGCTTCAAAACTGGTTTCTTCGAGTAACTTTTCCATGATCGTATTCAGTCGACGAGCACCGATGTTTTCGTTTTTTTCATTCATTTCAAAAGCAAGATTCGCAATTTCATGGATTCCATCTTCGGTAAAAGACAATTGAACTCCTTCCGTTGCAAGTAAGGCTTCGTATTGTTTGGTGAGAGAAGACTTCGGAGTAGAAAGAATTTTTACAAAATCCTCTCTGGACAAAGTATCCAACTCAACACGAATCGGAAAACGTCCCTGTAACTCAGGAATCAAATCGGATGGTTT
Source organism: Leptospira kobayashii (assembly GCF_003114835.2). NCBI lineage: Bacteria > Pseudomonadati > Spirochaetota > Leptospiria > Leptospirales > Leptospiraceae > Leptospira > Leptospira kobayashii. The sequence goes on from NZ_AP025028.1 coordinate 2,718,425, forward strand.
GGACATATGAAATGCCCCGGCAGCGATAAACAAAATATGATCCGTTCTCAATGGACCGATTTTTGTAGATACTGTAGATCCTTCCACGATAGGAAGTAGATCCCTTTGCACTCCTTCTCTGGATACATCAGCTCCTTGTCTTCCTTCCCTTCCTGCGATCTTGTCGATTTCATCCAAAAAGATAATTCCCATTTCTTCGGCGCGACGCACTGCTTCCGATTGCATCTTTTCCGAATCGATTAATTTTTCGGCTTCGGATTCGCTGACCAGTTTTTTTGCCTCGGAGATCTTGATCTTTCTTTTGCCTTGTTTTTTAGGCATCAGATCACCTAAGATATTTTGAAGCTGATTGTCCATTTCCTCCATATTTCCGGCACCAAATACCTGTAACATGGGAATGCCTGCAGGTGCAGAAGGCTTTGGAATATCGATTTCGATTTCCTGGTCATCCAGTTTTCCTGCCCGGAGTTTTTCTCTGAACTTTTCGCGAGAAAGTTTGTAACTTGCGAAACGTTCTTTTTCTTCCAAGGTGAGTTCCTCTTCTTTTTTATAAAAAATAGGAGGAAGAATGATATCCAGAATGGTTTCTTCCGCTTTTTCGAATGCTTTCTCTTTCACCCTGTCTCTAAATTCATTTTTAACCAGGTTGAGAGAGATTGTCGCCAGGTCACGAATCATGGATTCCACATCTCTACCAACGTAACCGACTTCCGTATATTTGGTAGCTTCGATTTTCAAAAAAGGTGCGCCACATAACTTCGATAAACGGCGAGCTATTTCGGTTTTTCCGACTCCTGTCGGTCCGATCATAATGATATTTTTAGGATAAACTTCTTCTCTTAATTCTTCCGGAAGTTTTCTGCGTCGGGACCGATTGCGAAGCGCGACAGCAACCGCTCTTTTTGCTTTCGACTGCCCTACAATGTATTCATCCAAACGAGTAACAATTTCTTTAGGTGTTAAATCAAAATTAAAACTTTCCTCTTCAGGATTAGGAACAACTTCCGCTAAAATTTCTTTCGGTTCCATCATTCTCCTATAACTCTTCGAGCACCAAATTATGGTTAGTATAAATGCAAATATCTGCAGTGATCTTCATTGCTTTTTGGATGATTTCCGACGGGCTAAAAGAAGTGTTTTCGGATAATGCGCGTGCGGCGGACAGTGCGTAATTTCCACCCGAACCGATAGCAAGAACTCCGTCATCGGGAGAAATCACATCTCCTGTTCCTGAAATCAAAAAGGATTCGGTGGCATCGCATACGATCAACAAAGCTTCCAAGCGGCGAAGCATTCGATCCATTCTCCATTCCCGGGCGAGCTCCACCGCTGCACGGGAAACAGATCCGCCATGTTCTCCTAGTTTTTTTTCAAATAACTCGAATAAAGTGAACGCATCTGCCGCAGATCCCGCAAATCCTGCGAGCACTTTTCCACCATGCAATCTCCGCACTTTACGTGCAGTGTGTTTCATCACGGTTTGGCCCATTGAAACCTGGCCGTCTCCGCCCATGGCTACTTTTCCGTCCTTTCGGACACTCAATATCGTGGTCGCATGTATGGCTTCCATATAAGGATATAATCTTTAAGTGACGAAGATTGTCGAGGAAAATGGATCCGGATTCTTTCTAGATATCTACGAGAATTTTCTTTTTCTTTCCCGTCCCCCCTTGGAGGATTTGCACCTTTGAGGGAGAAGTATCCAGTTCCTCTGCGATCCTTCGAATCAACTCCTCGTTGGCTTTGCCTTCTACCGGCAGAGATTTGATGCGAACAACCCATTCCGTTTCGGTGAGTTTTTCAATTCCCGGTTTTTTGGAATTCGGTTTGGCGTGAATGATTAGGATCATGGTTAGTCGGTCGGGAAGGTTGAGCAGGAATCGAAGGTATACTATCCCCGCCCTATTGAGACTGGGTGGGGAAAACCACCCGCCGCCCAATGATTTCCCTTTACCATTGTTTGGGGCAAAAGACAAATCCTTTCCCGAATTTGAATAATTTTTAGAAAATAAGTTCGCCTTTTTACTTCTTTTTGATCAAAACGATTTGATTTCCGACTTCGAAGGACTCGTCCAGAAAATAATAATCCGTAAGTTGTTTGATCAGAAACAATCCGATTCCGGATTCCCGATAGTCGCTTAGATCCGAACTTTTCAAATCTCTGGATTTTGTTTTGATTCCGTAGTCCCGGATTTTTACCTGAACCTTTTCCCTTTCGAACAAAAAATCTATAAAAATCGGTTTGTCCGTATGACCGGCGTACGCGTGTTTAATGACATTACTGATGGCTTCACCTAGAATCAGTTTTAAATCCACCGCTTCATAAAGAGTGAAACCATGATCCAAGGCTAGGTTAAAAAAATAATTGCGGGTATAGGAAATGTATCGGGGATGAGAAGGTATTTGTAAGCGGACTAGTTTTCCATAGTCCGCCTTTTTAGGAGAATTGGAAGCCATCAACCACGCGGATGAAACTTCTTATGGACTTCCTTAAGAGTTTTATTCGCCATATGAGTATAAATCTGAGTTGTAGAAATATCAATATGACCAAGAAGCTCTTGTACAGATTTCAAATCTGCATGGTTTTCCAAAAGATGAGTTGCAAAAGAATGTCTGAGAGTATGCGGAGTGACTTTCTTTTTGATCTTTGTTCTTTTGATATAATGATTCAAAAGTCTCCAAACCGACTTACGGTTGATATATGATCCTTTTTTGGAAACAAATACGAATTCGCAAACCCGTTTTTTTAAGATTTCAGGGCGGCTTTCCTGCAGATACTTTTTCAGGATCTCCAAAGATTTTTCACCAAAAGGAACAAGCCTTTGCCTTCCGCCTTTGCCTTCCACAGTGATCGCCATATTGTCCATATCGACATCGCCTATGCGAAGGTTACACGCTTCCGAAATACGAAGCCCGGAAGAGTATAAAAGTTCAAAAATGCATTTGTCTCTCAATTCATAAAGATTGTCTTCTTTTATGTTTCTGAAAAGTTCATCAATCTCTGATTGAGTCAGATAATCAGGAATGGTTCTCGCCACTTCCGGAGTTTCGATTTTCTCCGTCGGGTTCGAATCCAGTCGTTTTTCATCACGAAGGTATTTATAAAACTGCCTGATAGCAACCACTTCACGTGCCAAGGTTTTAGCAGAGATTTTACGTTCTCTCTCTTCTTCCAAAAAGCGCATAATATCGTTGGCTTTTACTTCTAGAAAATTGATATGTTGTTTTTCCAGAAAGATCGCAAATTTATTGAGATCATAACCGTAGGAATAGATCGAATTATCGCTTAACCCTTTTTCAACGGAAAGGTATTCTTGGAATGTTTGCAATAGCTGATTTTGAGAACTTGGCAATTTGGAACCCATTGTGACTCTCTTAAGTTACTTAAAGGGTCGGACAAAAATGCTAAAGAGACTTATTATTTTTTTTGCCACATTAGCTACTTACGAGAAAAAAGGAGAAAGGGTCATCGTTTTTATGAAATTTTTCCAAATTGCACTTATCGCTTTGTTAGTTGCCTCCTGCGGAGGAAAGGAAAAGGCCCTATTCCAAGAAGGCAAATCCTGGGAAGCTCAGGGAGAAAAGACAAAAGCGCTTTATTTTTACGAACAATCTCTCCGGGAAAATCCGGATTACGAACCTGTCCTCAAAAGAATGGGACTGCTCCTCGCCGAGTCCCCCCGGTCGGTCGCCACATCCCTATTCTATTTGGAAAAATATTACAAAACCCACAAAGACGACCCTGAAATCCAAAGGGAACTATTCCGCTTACTTCTCACGACGGGCTATGAAAAGGAAGCCTTACAGATCCTGGAAGAAATGCGCTTTGAAGGAAAAAAGGAAATCGTGGATTTTTTTGAATCCACCTACCTTTGTTTGACAAGAAACTACAAACAAAAAGATTATCTTAAGCTCCTGGAGATAAGCCCCCTTTCCGGGGATCCTTATTACGCTCCCTGGGTGCGGGCCTGCGAGGCCAAAATCTGAGATTTTTTTACGATTTACGGTTTAAGCGTCTAAGAATTAGAATCATTTTAAATTGGAGAACAACATGGCACATAAAGTCGTTATTATTGGATCGGGACCGGCAGGACACACTGCTGCTATTTACGCGGCGAGAGCCAATCTGAGTCCGGTTATGTATGAAGGCTTTATGGCGGGTGGAGTTGCCGCAGGCGGACAATTGACAACCACAACGGAAGTGGAAAATTTCCCAGGTTTTCCTGACGGGATCGACGGAACCGAACTCACACAACTTTTTCGAAAACAATCCACAAAATACGGAACCACCATCCACACACAAACCATCACCAAAGTGGATTTTTCCAAACGTCCTTTCGTGCTTTGGTCTGATGATGAAAAAATCGAAGCGGAGTCAGTTATCATCGCCACAGGGGCCACTGCCAAACGTATGCATGTAAAAGGAGAAGACCTATTTTGGCAAAGAGGAATCTCTGCTTGTGCCGTTTGTGACGGAGCACTTCCCATTTACCGTGGCAAAGAACTTGCTGTGATCGGCGGCGGGGACTCTGCAGTGGAAGAGGCAAACCATCTGACCAAATTTGCTTCCAAGGTTTATTTGGTTCATAGAAGGGATCAGCTTCGTGCCTCGCAAATCATGCAAAAACGAGCACTCTCCCACCCGAAAATCGAAATCCTTTGGAATAAAACCATCGTTGAAGCGAAGGGTGCAAACAATGGCCTAACAGCTATTACACTGGAAGACACGGTCAACAAAGCTGTGACCGATTTGCAAGTGGGCGGACTTTTCTACGCGATTGGACATGTTCCCAACACACAAGTATTCCAAGGTCAATTGAACTTGGACGAAACGGGATATATCATTACAAAACCGGGAACGACTCAGACGAATATAGAAGGTGTTTTTGCTGCGGGAGATGTACAGGACAAAACCTACAGACAGGCGATCACTGCGGCAGGTAGCGGTTGTATGGCGGCATTGGAAGCGGAGAAATGGTTGGAAGGTCACTAAAAACCTGCAATTGTAAGTTATAAGCCAAATCGAAACATCGATTGAAACCGAAAAGGTTAGAGAAGTGACGATAATTTCGTCACAAGATTCTAACCTTTTTTTTATCTTTTGATTTGTTTCCCGGAAGAATCAAAATACCCTTTTTGGTCCTTTGTCCAAAACATAACAGATGTTCCATCCGAAGAAACCATTCTTCTTTTTCCATCATCCCATTCAATGATAGTCCAGCCGTCTTTTTTGAAAATAGTTTGATTTCCCGGAAAGTAAGTCGCTTCCCAAGTTTTTCCCTGCCATTTGTAAATTCCGGATTTCCATAAGAAAAAAGTGGATTCTCCCGGACCATCGAAGTCCCCTTCTATTTTTTTTAGAAACGGTTCCACAGAAGCGAGGAAGGTTTCCCGAACGGAAGGAATATCCTCATAATTCTGAATGTCAAAAGGAGAAGTAGGCAAAGGAAAACCTTTCTCTAAAAAACTCTGATAGATACTAGCATTCACCGGCATCATCACAGTAGAGCCTTTCAAAATTTTCTTTTTAGAATCGGAAAGTAAGACGGATTTTTTAGATTGGAAGTCGGCTACAGTAAGAGAGATAAATTGATCGGCGGAAACACCCGTTGCCTTTTCCAAAGCGAGAGCGGAGTCCGTTCCCAAACAAGTATCCTTATTGTATTTAACAACCGTTTTGCTGCCATAGTTTTTATGCATATACTCGACCATATATGCGCCCAGAGAATAAGGAAGTAAATCCTGATACCCTTGCTTGAGTAATGCAGCATAGCCGGTAGGAATTTTGCCTGCTTGGATTCTTTTGTCCAATTCTTCGTAGATATAGTATTTTTTCGAAATGGAAAATTGAGCGGCAATATAATTGGCAATTCCTTCATCAAACCATGGATCGGGAAGATTTTCTTTCGGTAAGTTGGCTAGGCCGGCTTTATAAGAAAGACAAGTCATTTGTTCCAAGTTATGAACCGCTTCATGGTAAAAAGTACCCAGAAAGGCCCTCTTTTTCGCATCCTCGTCCAAAACGGAATTCCCCGTCGGCTTTGCTTGTTTTTCCCCGCAACACATAGTAATTGAATTCTGACCGCCAAACCCCCCTTCTTCGGAGCCGCCGGGCAAATCCTTTCCTTGGTAAGCGGACATCTCTCCGTTTTTATCAAATAATAATACGGGAACCTGACCTACGTTTTCCATATCGAATTCTTTCTTAGCAAAAGCGAAAAATTCGTTAGAGGGAAAATTTTCTTTTAACGCCTGTAAGTATAAATCCCAATCCGAAGAATGATAAAAACTATATTTGGAAACTAAAAAACGACCCGGTTTCGCTTTGGAAGGATCGATCAATTGCCAATTTAATGCAGGCGATACGTTGCTTTTTTGAAATACCCACGCGAATTCCTTTCTGTGAGGAACCCAGTCCCGGATCAGTCTGGAACCATCCTTCCAGTCCAATTGAATTTTCGGCAAACAACCGCTACACGATCCCGCCGCCCCGAAGGAAGTAAACTGGGAACCGTCTTGCATCTCCAATTTCCAAGTCCCGTTTTCCCATTCCGTAAGTACGCTCCCATCCGTCCTTTTCCATCTGTAATTGTCTTTTTTCCAAAGATAAACTTCACCTCCGTCCGGTCCTGAATAGAAGGAAGGAGTGTTGGAAGGAAATTTTAGACGTAGTTCACCAATTTGTGGAATGGTAATTCCGGAAATATCTTCAAATCGGGTGGGAGCGGAAGCGCCCCATTGGTAGCGGGAGATCTCGGTCCGGTTGGTTCCCTGGAGGTAAGGCACACGAACCCTGCCGGGGTCTTGGGCGAAAACAGGAAATAAATTTATGACAAAAATAAATAAGAAAACGGGCTTTTTTTGAAACATACTGATCCTTTGTCCAAACGCCGATATGATTTCGACATTAAAACAAAAGTCAAGTAGGTTCTAAAAAGAATTTTGATTTCTATATGCGATTGCGATTTGGCCGGTGCGGGAAATCTCTCTGATTCCGAATTGTTTCATAAGAGAAATCATATTCCCCACTTGTCTTGAGTTTCCTGAAAATTCCAAAAGAAGGGAGTCTTCCGTGATTTCCAAAACCTTCGCACCAAACCCATCACAGACGGTAAGTGCCTCTGTTCGGTTGGATTCGGTGATCGTTACGGAGATAAGAACCAATTCCCTTTGCACGGAACTTGCATAAGCCATGTCTTGGACTTTCAAAACATCGGGCAATTTCAATAATTGATTTTTCACCTGACCCACTGTAAAATCATCTCCGTTTAACACAATGGTCATCGAAGAAATCTCAGGATTGTCGGTAACACCTACCGCAATCGAATCGATGTTATATGCTCTTCTTGTGAAAAGACCGGAAACATGGCTCATCACTCCATGATGATTGTTCACTAAAATGCTGAGTGTATATTTCATTTCTTTAACTTTGCCAAGTCCTTAAATTCAAGTAGGTCTTTCTGGGATTTGCCGGCAGGGATCATCGGAAAAACTTTTTCTTCCGCAGGAATCATCACTTCGATGAGAGCGGAACCTTCGTCATTGAGAAAAAAATCGATCCCTTTTTGAATTTCGGATTTTTTCTCAATCCTCATTCCGGGAATGTCATAGGATTCGGCGAGTTTCACAAAATTCGGATTGTATGTCCATTGCGACTCACTGAATCTTTCTTCATAAAACAATTCCTGCCACTGACGGACCATTCCGAGAAAATTATTATTAAAGAGCAGGATTTTGACACCTAACTTTGACTGGGCGATCGTTGCCAATTCCTGAATGCACATCTGAAACGATCCGTCTCCTGTCACACAAATTACAGTCTTATCGGGATTTCCGAATTTTGCCCCGATGGCAGCAGGCAAACCGTAACCCATAGTACCAAGCCCGCCGGAAGTCAGCCAAGTGTTCGGTTCATCAAATAAATAATACTGCGCGGCCCACATCTGATGTTGGCCTACATCCGTAGAAACAATCGCCTTACCGTTTGTCTTTTCATAGACCCGTTTTAAAAAATCCTGAGGTTTGATCACGTCACTGGAATTATCAAAATCCAAAGGATGATCTTTTTTCAACTGAGCAATTCTGCCGATCCATTCGGATCTGTCTGTTGTTTTAATATATGGTAGAATTTCACGAACGGCATCTTTCAAATCCCCGTGAAGTACATGATCGACATTCACACGTTTGTTGAATTCTGCCGCATCTATATCGATATGAGCTCTGATGGCACTCGGAGCAAAATCGTATTTTTTGGCAACGCGGTCGTCAAAGCGGGCACCCAAATTTAAAATATAATCGCATTCAAGAACCGCCTTATTTGCGTAAGCTGTTCCATGCATCCCGAGCATCCCGACGCTGAGAGGATGAGTGGCGGGAAATGCCCCGATCCCCATCAAGGTTGTTGTAACCGGTGCATTTGCTTTTTCCGCAAGTGCTTTGATTTCGGCCGAAGCGAACGAATTGATCGCTCCTCCTCCTACATAAAGTAACGGTCGTTTTGCTGTATTCAGAACTTCTGCAAATTCCTGTGCATCGCCTTTTACTTTTTGGCGTTCATAATGATGAGTTGCGATTTTGAGAGAGGGAGCTTTACGAACTGTAGTTTTCCCGATTTGTACATCTTTTGGAAAATCAAGTAACACAGGTCCAGGCCTTCCTCCCATGGCGATTTTCATCGCTTCTTCAAAATGGCGGGCAAGATCGTCAGGAGATTTGATGAGAGCATTGTATTTCGTAATCGGAATTGTAATTCCGTAAATATCCGCTTCCTGGAAAGCATCGGTTCCTATATCTGCGGTTGCCACTTGTCCTGTAATGGCTAAGATAGGAATGGAATCCATCTTGGCATCGGTGAGTCCAGTAATCAGGTTTGTGGCACCAGGACCGGAAGTGGCGATGCAAACACCTAGTTTTCCGGTGGAACGCGCGTACCCTTCTGCCATATGTATGGCACCCTGCTCATGGCGGACAAGAATGTGTCGGATTTTTTTGCTGTGATAGAGCTCATCGTAAAAAGGAAGGATGGCGCCGCCGGGATAACCAAACACGATTTCCACACCCGCCTCTTCCAAGAGTTCGACCATCAATCTGGCACCTGAGATAGCTTCGGTATTTGTAGTCATGTTTTCCCCCAATACCATTTCTGCAAAAAAGGGCATTAAGTCAATGTTCTCTCGTTTTTAACTCGATTTTTGCTGTCCAAATTTTGAACCTAGATATTGAGCCTATCCGATGGACAAAACAGAAATAGAAAAACCCCAAGAAGATGAAAAATTTTCAAAAATAAAATCTTTAGCCAAGGAAGCGTATCGGTTCTTAGACCAAGGAAGGTTTCGAGAGGCGAAAGAACGTCTGGAAATCCTATTGGAAGAAGATCCATCCAACACTTACGGACTGGTGGGCTTAGGCGATTATTATGCCAAAACAAAACAACCTGCCGAAGCAATTATTTATTATCGCAAATGTTTAGCGCAAGATTCAACAAATAAATTTTCCCTGATGGGACTTATGAATTGTTACCGTGATTTGAACAGCCTGAAAAAAATCATAGAAGTTGCGGAAGAATTTCATCATATAACAATTACAGACGCAAGTATACTCTCCCGAGTGGCGGACGCCCATCGCAAATTGAAAAACTTCAAAGAATCGGAAGTTTATTATATGGAGGCGTTGCAGATCAATCCGAACGATCAGTATGTGATCGTAGGACTGGGTCATTTGTTTTTTGCCTGCCAACGTTATGCGGAAGCGATCCAATGGTGGGAAAAACTTTTATCCACACAACCGAACAATATCAAGATTCTGACGGAAATCGGTAACAGTTACCGCAAGATCAAAGACTTCGACAAAGCGATCATTTATTACGAGCGCGCCAAAGAATTGGACGGACGCAACTTTTTCGCCTTATACGGACTTGCGGAATCCTATCGCGGCAAAAAGGATTTTGAAACTGCGATTCTCTATTGGGAAAAAATTCTGGAATTCGATCCGGAAAATAAATTAATTATCAATCGTTATGCGGACTCTCTCAGAGGTCTCGGTAAATACGATAAAGCCTTGGAATGCTTTAATAAAATTCTGGCGAGCGGGGATGATTATTTTGCACTTTTGGGAAAGGCTGCCGCTCTGAAATTGATCGGAGACTTGGACAAGGCGGAAGAAATCTACGTCAACCTATTGGCCAAATCACCAAATGATCCTAGACCGGCTCTCGAACTCTCCGATCTCTGGGATCTGATGGGCAAAAAAGTTCAAGCCATCAAAATGTTAGAAGACCTTGCTAAAAAAATTCCATCCAACGAAAGCATCCGAGAAAGAATCGAATATCTAAAAGATTAAAGATCCTCCCGTTTTAGAACTTTTTAATATTGACTAAATCCATTTTAAGATGATCTCTAGGACAGCTTTACCTTAGAGACATCGATGATGCACAAACAACTGAGCTTTTTTCTATGTACTATCTGTACATTATATTTCACTGGTCACGAACTGAAAGCACAAGAATTCGCACCCTCGGACGGATGTGAAAAGCCGGCACCGAGAAAAGACCTCCCCTTTCCCATGGATGCCTCGAAGCAGCTTTGTAAAAAGGATCTGGAACAAAAAAACGAGGGTTGGTATCCGACCGGCTTACCATTGATCAACTCGGACCCTAACGAAGGGATTGGTTATGGGGTTCGGGCTTATATGTACAATAACGGCAAAAAAGCCGATCCCTTATTTGAGTATACCCCTTACCGATTGCGATTTTTCGCCCAATATTTCAATACAAACAAAAACGCACAATACCACCAATTGAGTCTGGATATGCCTTTTATCGCAGATACCAAATGGAGATTGCGTGCGGATGCATTTTTAACGATCACACCGACTACTCTCTATTTCGGATTGGGGGAAAACAGTTTAAAACCTCTGTCCTATCTGGACCGAAACCAATCGGACGGAAGATTGATTCAGAACGCAAGCTATATGGATCAGGAAAGAAATTTGACCTACTTCCGACCAGGCATGCCTTCCGACTCAGTGATGTTCGGCGGACGAAACTATTCGGGGATTCCCAGCGGCCAAGGTTATCTTGTAACGGATCGGATGTACAATCGTTATCAGATAGAAACTCCCATGGCGACTGCCAGCGCGGAAAGATCCTATGTGGGCGGAACAGTCCGTTTGGTAACCGGGTTAAAATTTTCGAATAACATCGTCCATACTTACGACGGAAAACTGATTCAGGGAAAAGATCCCTTACTCGGAGGAGATCCGCTCAATTACGGAGCCGAAGTTCCGAACGGAAAGACAAGACTTACTGAAGACAATGAGGCAGGCAAGCTACGCGGATATAACGGTGGCTATGTGAATTCGCTACGAGTTGGTCTCGTTTACGATACAAGAGACTATGAACCGGATCCGAATAGCGGAGTATTTTTAGAAGCCACTTACGAGAAAAACTCGAAAGCAATGGGTTCCGACTTCAATTTTCAAAAGTATTTCGTTCAGGGAAAATTTTTCTGGAGTCCGTTTCCGAAACTATTTGATAAGTTAGTCATCGCCAATCGATTTGCTATGGGACTTACCGACGGAGATGTTCCCTTTTTCGAATACAGAAACCTTTGGGGTACGGAAGGTATGATGGGCGGGCTCGGGGGACTTCGAACTCTCAGGGGATTCAAACAAGATCGTTTTGTGGGTAGAACCATGGGTTGGGGAAACTCGGAAGTCCGTTGGAAATTCGCAGAGACAAAAATCGGAAGCGAGTATTTTGTATTTAACCTGGTTCCTTTTATGGACTACGGGCGTGTTTGGGACGACGAACATAAGATCGGCTGGAAAGGTTATAAATATTCACGAGGGATCGGGCTGCGAATCGCTTGGAACCAAGCGACAATCATCATGATTGACTATGCTAAATCCAGAGAAGATGAACAAACATTTGTTAACTTTAGTCACGTCTTTTGATAAGGAAGAGGATTGTGAAATAAACGTTTAAGTCGATTTTATTTTTTAACCGAAGGTAATATATGTAAATATTACCTCTCAGGTAATCGACCCGCCTCTCTTCCCGTATTATACTGTTACTCATTGGAGAACAGTATATGAACCAACCCTATTCCCTTTTAAAAAACACATTTCTAATCAATGGATTTCTTTCCGGAGCGACCGGAGTCATCTGCTTGATTTTGGCAGATTATTTATCTACTCTTTACGGAAACCTTCCGAGTATTTATCCGGCATTATTGGGAGGAGGACTTGTCCTTTTCGGAGGATTTGTGTTTTTTATCGGAAAGAAAGAAAAACCGAATCTTACGATTTCTCATATCATATTCTACATGGATGTGGTATGGGTTTTGGGAACGATTGGACTACTTTCGGCTTTTTTTGAAAACATACATATCTTCGGATTTGCATTTGCCAGCGCAGTAGGTCTCGCCGTTTTGGGATTTGCTATTTTTGAATTTAAGGGAATTCGAAACATAGAAACACAAACAAACTAAACGAATCTAATTTTTAACAGTGGAAGCAAGATATGCCATTGTTTCCGCTGTTTGTTTATCATTGGGAAAAAAAGTCTCTATCTTTAACTCTTGTAATCCGACATCCAAAGGTGTTCCGAATGCGGAAATAACGGATAAAAAAGACAGAACTTTCCCTTCAAAAGAAATATCAACCGAAATGAGAGGTAGGTTTTCCTTCGGTAAAAACTCAACTTGATCTTTGGGCAAAAATTTAGAAATCCTTTCATACAATTCAAAACTTTCTCTTTTTCCTAAACGAGCTTCCTGCTTCAACCTTCCCAATAAAAAAGGACAAACTTCATCCCAGTTAAGGATATATTTTCGAAATCCATCCGGATGAAATAACAATTCCATGAGATTTTGGCCGATGACGGGAGAGCCCGGAAACAAAAGCCCGAATAAAAATCCGGCGGCAGAATTCACACGAAGCACATCCCAACTACCATTTGTTAGTATAGCGGGATACGGTTCCTGTTGCTTTAAAATGAAATGAATCGCGTCGGAGACGGATTTCATTGCGGGGTCGTCTATTTTTTGATCGGAATAAAGAGGGGAAAGACCGGCACCTAACATTAATAAATTTCTTTCCCGAAAAGGAATATCCAAAACATCGGAAAGCCGATGGATCATTTCTTTGCTGGGATTGGCCCTTCCGGTTTCCAAAAAGCTGATATGTTTGCTGGAAATTTCCGCATCCAAAGCAAGTTCCAATTGGCTTTTTTTACGAAGCTTTCTCCATTCCCTGAGTTGGTCGCCGAATCCGTTTTTCATTTGGAACCCAATATACCAAAGATATGAATTCGAATCAATTCCTCTCTAAGACAAAAAGGCGAACTTTTCCAAATTAAAAAAATGAATTTCGAAGATAGGATTGATTTTGCAATGAGTTTGTGGTAAAGGAAAGGCATTGGGTGGCGGGTGGTTAACCCCACCCAATGCCTATAGGGCGGGGATGGTATACCTTCGATCTCCTTCCCCCTTCCCTACCAAAAAAAAAGACCAAGCCTTTCAGCTCGGTCTTTTTCCCTATACGGAAAATTCTAAAAATTAAGGAGCGATTGTTTTAACCAATGTTAGATCTTCTTTTTTGAAAATCTTGATCGTCGTCTTGTCCCCTTCTTTCGGCTTTCCTGTTACATAAATTTTTTCACTGAAAAAAGTTAGTTCCGAATTTTCTTCAATTGCTTCGGAAGATCGTGCTTCAAAAGTTAGATCGGATTTGAAACGAGCTACATAGTATTTGTCTTGGAATTTTTCTACCACGTAGATTTTGTCTTCTCTCGGAACAATAGGAGTTCTCCAGAAGATATCCGCATTTTCACTGGATTTTTTAACACCCAATTTGTCCGGATCGAGTAAAACCAATTTGTGTTTTCTGGTTTCGATTTTTTCTCCATCGTAACCCAAAACAAGAACTCCTTGGTTCGGAATCTCCTTGAATTCCTTGGAACAGATGTTATTGTAAGGACTTTTGAAAAGCGCATCGTCTTTTTTTGTATCGATCGCCCAAAGTTCGTTTGAGTAGTGACCGTCCGCATCATACTTGATGAACTTCATGAAAAGGATTTTATTATTGATCACATTATCACTTTGTTCTTCTTTTTTCTTAAGTTCGTCTTTGACTTGAGAAAGTTCTTTTTGAACTTCCTGCACTTTCTCTTCCGCTGCCTTCACAGCTTCCGTTGTTTTTGCAGGTTCCGCAGTGGCGGTTTCGGTTTTACCATCTTCTTTTCTGGCTTCTTCTTTCGCTGCGACTTGCTCTTCTTTTTTAACAAGCTCTTCTTTCTTTTGTTCCAGAGCGGCTTCTTTGACTTCGGTAGCTTTTTGTTCTTGTTGGATTTGTTTTACTTCTTCCGTTTTTTTCTCGATCTCGGCTTTATTTTTAACCGGATCTTTTTTCAATTCGTTGAGGTTGGCAACGGTGGTAGCTTCTTTTTTTGCCAGCTCTTCTTTTTTCTCGGCAACTTGTTTTTGTTCTTTGGCTACTTCTTGTTTTTTATCTTGGACAATTTTCTTTTCTTCTTTGATTTTATCATCTTGAAGTTTGTCCATTTTTTTGGCTTCATCCTGCATCTTTTGTTTTGTAGCAGGATCTTTCTCTTTGTCTTTTACGATTTTATTGACATCTTTTTCCAACTCATCCGTAGTAACATCCTTACCGCTGTCCTTAAGAATGTTCTTTTCAATCGGAATGATCAGTTGGGTTTTGCCGGACCAATTTTTATAATTCGTATCAATCCCGATTTTGTCAGCCGTTACCGCTTTAACAACTTCTTCCGTATATTTGCCGGTAACGAATTTGAGATCTTTTCTATGAGCCGCATTGTAGTATAACACATATTGTGCGAGAGTGTCGGCACCGCCGGCCTTGTATTGAAAGGAACTTTCGAGGTATGCAGCTACGATCCTTACGATCGAATTTACGTGATCGAAAGATTGAGATTCGCTAATGGAAAAAATATCGGCTCCCAGTTTTCCATCCCCGCCCGGTTGAATTCTTTGCACGGTAACTCCGCTGACGGAAGCACTGTCGGATTTGCTGAGTGCAGTAGCTAATTTTTTACCGGTTTCGGCATTTTCCTGAAGGATATCAGGGTTTGCTTTTTTTAAAGAGCGATTGATAAACTCAATCTTCTTTGCTCCCTTGATTTCCGATTCCCCAAGCGGTGCCTTGGATTGTGCGGAAACTCCTGTTACAACAACAAACAAAAAGATAGCGGTCGCGCGAAATAATCTCATTTCACCCTCTTAATTTTTTTTTAAAGAATAGCGCTATTTTAAAGGAAGGAATGGAATCTGAAAAGCAAGTTTTCCCTCATTTAAAAAGATATTTACCCCTTGTCTCATGGAACAAATCTGGGAAGGGAATGGGAAAATTTACTTCAAGAATCCACAATTTCAACGCAGGGCCTGCCATGCTTCCTACGGAAGTGATGGAAAAAGCCCAAAGAGAATTCCTGAACTACCAAGGGACAGGAATGTCTGTAATGGAGATGAGTCACAGGGCAAAACCCTTCCAAGACATCCTGGACCGATCGATTCACTATTTGCGTTCTCTTCTCTCCATTCCCGATCGTTACGGAGTCGTCTATTATCCCGGTGGAGCTACACTTCAATTCTCAGCGATTCCCCTCAATTATTTGAAAGAAGGGGAATCCGCAGACTTTGCACTTACCGGAGTCTGGGCTGTGAAAGCCAGAGAAGAGGCTAAAAAATTCTATCCGAATGTAAAAACCATCTTCGACGGAAAGGATTCCAAATATACGGAAATCCCCGAACTTACGGATGAACTGATTTCCGATGATGCAAAATATGTTTATATCACTTCCAATAATACGATTTACGGAACCCGTTACAAAACGTTACCCAAATTGAAAAAGGCCCCTCTCATTGCAGACATGACGAGTGATCTTTTAAGTCGTAAGTTGAACATAGAAGATTTCAGCGTTATTTTTGCAGGCGCTCAGAAAAACATAGGTCCATCCGGATTAACACTTGTTATCTACGACAAAGAAAAACTTCCGAAACAAAACCATCCTATTCCCAATCTTATGAATTTCGAATTGATGGAAAAAAACGGATCGCTCTACAACACACCTCCGACTTACTCCATTTATATGGCAGGACTTGTCTTCGAATGGCTGATAGAAAAAGGAGGAGTCGAAGTGATGGAGAAGGAAAACGAAGAGAAAGCAAAACTCCTTTATGATACGATCGATTCCTCTTCCCTTTATTATGCACCCGTCCCCGTAAAAAACCGTTCCGCGATGAATGTTGTCTTCCGTTTGAAAGACGATTCTCTTGATTCTAAATTTTTAGAAGGAACGGAAGCTGCAGGACTTGCAGGGCTCAAAGGATACAGAGATGTAGGTGGATTCAGAGCTTCCATTTACAACGCAATGCCTAAGTCGGGTATAGAAACACTTATCTCCTATATGAAAGAATTCGAAAGATCCAAAGGTTAGTTTTGAAAATCAAAAACGTATCTTTCTTATTTATTTTTTCTTTGTGGGTAAGCTCCCTCAGTTCCAGTTCCGTTTGGATTCCCGAAGAATTGGAACTGGGAAAGGAAGCAAAATCCTGTTACAAACCCCTGAAAGACTGGGGAATAGGAATGCTTTCCAAAAACAGTTATGAATTGGAATCCAATTCCTTTCAAAATTTCGCCAAAGAATCGGCAAACCTCCGTTTGTCGTCTTTGGCCTGTTTGCGGGGGCTCATCAAAAAAGAATCGGACAAAAACGCCATCTTATCCGGTTATGAATTCGGCATTTCCCGGGAAGACCATCTATTCCGTCTGGAGCTTAGAATTCTCACTTCTACCGAACGGGATTTTCCACTTACCCCGATCGAAATGAAGTCCGTGAAAGATTGGACCGAAACGAGAGGCCAGCTTGTGGAGGGAATCAGAAACCTCACAAGAGACGGTCTAATGTACTCAGACAAAGATTGGGAAAACAAAAAAGGGAATCTGGAAGAAGAAATCCGGGCTCGTTACGGAAGTTTGGTTCGGGAAAGAGAAAAATTCCTGTTTAGCCTTTCCATTGAATCCAGAGCATCTTACCTTAATTATTTAGCAAAATTTACGGAGAATTCATTATGAAACCCAAGTTAGGAATCGCGTCCGACCACGGAGGATTTACCCTAAAAGAATTCCTAAGGAAAAGCCTGGAGGAAAGTTTTGAAGTGGTCGATTATGGTACAAAGAGCGAAGCTTCTGTTGATTACCCGACCATCATCGGGGATGCCTGCCGAAAAGTTTTGGCGGGGGAAGTGCCCAGACTCATCGCCCTCTGCGGAACAGGAATCGGCGCCTCGATTGCGGCAAACCGAATTCCGGGAATCAGAGCGGCACTCTGCCATGACGAATTCACTGCTGAAATGTCCCGCCGACATAATGATGCAAATGTAATCGTTTTGGGAGGTAGGGTTTTGGGAACAGATCTGGCTCTTCGGATTGTACAAAAATGGATAGATACAGATTTCGAGGGCGGCCGTCACGAACGGAGACTAGGTTTGATCGAAGAACAAAAACCCTAATCACTTTATTATTTTTGGCATTCAATCTGGATGCCAAAGAAATCGTCCGCCTAACACAAACTCCATTATCGGATTGGAAACGGATTGATGCAATCATCGAAACCAAACCCGGCAAAAAAGAAATCATTCGCGCAAGTGAAAATACACCGAAAAACAAAGAATTGTTTTTGGACTTTGAAGGAGAAGTAAGTTCTCCCGAAGGAAAAGAAGAAGTATTTTCCAGCTCCAATTTCAAATCTCCCAAATCGGTTTCCATCCTATCTTCCTCATACATTATAGATGAAAAACATTCTTTCTTTGGGAAAAGATCCGCATATTTTTCCGGAAAAAGAAATCAAATCCATGTTTCCGTATCCGGCTCACCGCTTTTCGGTACAAATCCCGAATCTTTTTCCATAACGGTTCCCCTGCTTATCAGCGAACAAGGTGCAAGCTCAGTCGTTCTGGACAGAACCGTTTTTATCAAAGGGAAAAAATACGGGTTCAGTTTGGAAATAGAAGAAAACAAACCGGTGTTTTATGCCAACAACTTGTTTCAAACTTCCAACGGATCAACAAAGAGCGCAGAAGTCAGATCGAATATCTCCATTCCCAGAAAAGAATGGCATGTCATCTCCATCTATTTCGATGTAAATGAAATGAAGTTCAGTCTGTACCAAAACGGTTATGAAACGGCAAGTTTCGAAGGAAACGTTTCCAATATAATCGGAGTTAGTTTTCCGGAACATGATTCCACGAATTTGGTCATAGGTAAATCTTTCTTTGGAAATATGGATGCGGTTCATATCCACAAAGGTGAGCCGATGGAAAACAAAGATTACTCCCGATTTGCAAGAGTGACTTATTCCGATGAAACCAAACTGGCAAGTCAAAATGGTAGTTGGATCATTTCCCCGATCTATATGACGGAGCATAGTTTCGCAAGCCTAATGCAATTTGAAGCTTCTTTCGAAAAACCTAAGGATTCTCAGGTAAACGTATATTTCAGAGGTAGCAATCGCAAATTTTCAGAGTCACAAACTCACGTTCCTTGGACTCGAATCGAAGATGGAAATAAAATTCCAGCGAACTTGGAAAAATTCCGTTTCCACCAATGGAAAGTTTGGTTGCGATCCGATCCGGAAGGAACCGCTTCTCCCTCATTCCATGCATTCCAATATAAACTGAAAGAAATCATTCCTCCCAATATACCCACAGGATTTCGAATTTCCGAATTTTCACCTTTGGATAAAAAGATTTGTTTTGCTTGGAACTCCAATCATGAAAGAGAAGTTCAAAACGGAGGAGGTTATATGATCCATTACGGAGTGGAACCGAGCCGAATGATCGGAACCTTATTTGTCAAAAACTCTCAAACGGAAGGTTTGAAATCCATTGATGGGAAGACCGAAGAGAACGATTATAAAAACCTGAAATTCTGTGCGGACGAAAGCACCCTACTTTCCAATATTTATATCTCCGAATCGGATGCTCCTTCTCTCAGCAAAACACTGGAAGATCCGAAATTTACCGCGAACAGAGAAAGGCGAGGAGCTTTATTTCAATCGGGGATTTCTTATTATTTCAAAATTTCAGCTTACAACCGTTATCACGACGAATGGGAAGGAAGAGACCAGAAAAGCGGTCTCTCCGGTCCGATTTCAGTTCATTTCCCCAAAGAGGTTTCTCAAAGGTAGCTTGGATTCGGGAAGATCCGCATTCGCCCTCTCAAAATACAAAACCTCTTCCATCCCGGAAAGCAGCGCGATAGAAGACTCGACGGAAAGCAAATGCAAAGTCGGGTTCGCATTTGCAGTATCCGCGTTGCCTGCCAAAACTTCCAAAGTTTCCCTACTAAAGGAAAGTATTTCCTCTACGATTTCGTTTACCAAATGAAGGAAACTTCTTTCCTTTTCTTTTTTATCTTTCGGAAATTCGGAAAACACGTTTAACACCGAATATACGGAAGTATACAATTGATGGCGTTCATGGATATAGGACTCGAGTATAGGAAGTATTTTTTTATTATCCTCATTCCATAGAAGTGCCTTCCAAACTGTGGACGAGATGTAAATTTTCAATTCAATAACTCCGTAATCGTTCGAAGCGCTTTGATTCGGGTGAAGTCCGATTTTTGGGTGATTTCGTTCCGAAGCGCAAGTCGGAGCAGCTCTCCTTGCGAAATCCCTCTTTTGTCGGCTTCATTTTTCAAAAGCAAAATTTCTTCTTCGGAAAAAAGAATTTGGAATCGTTTGTCTATCTTTGCCATTATTCCTCTTCCTCCAGTTCTTTCTCCGCCTTCTCATACTTTCTCCAAAACAATTCGGCATCCTTCCATTGCCCGAGAGATTCGTAGAGTGCCGCAATATTATAATAACATTCGGTAAGCCTGTAATCCAACTTCACCGCTTTCTGGAACAATTTAATCGACTTTTCCTTGTTATCCGAAAACCATTCGCTGAAAGCCCAAAGATAATACCATCTGCCTAAATTGGGATCTCTGGGACGCACCTTTTCCAAATGCAATACGTTCTCTTGAAATATTTTGGACGCCCGATTATAATTGGTTTGGATGGCTCTGGTTTTGTTGATTCTCGATTCTATATTTTCATCGTTTCTGGGAACTTCCAAATCGGTTCGATATAATAATGCTTTGGCATATACCAATTTGAAGTACAATTCGTTCGGGCTGATAGTTAGGTATTTTTCCAAATAAGGAATGGATTTCGTTTCTTCATCGGACCGATGGTATTCGAAGATTTGTTTTTTCAGAATAGTGGTTTCTTCTTTGCGTTTGGAAGGAGCGGCAAACAAGACTTCCGCGAAAATCAAGAAACCTAAAAACAATCTAAAGATATAGATAGTAGTTTTCACCGTCATCCGGGTATTTCATAAACTTACATTCGTAAGGGAACGGATACAAATGGAGCAATTTCTCCAAAGTATCTTTCATATTTGCTTCGCTGATGATCAAAAAAGAATTGGGAGAACTTTCTATGACCCGATCATTGCTTTGCAAAACGTCGGCAACCTTTGCCAAAAGAGACGCTTTTTTCGTTTCATTTGCGGTAGAAGGATGATAATTTTCCCATATAACACGAGATATATGAGCAACTCTTTTCCCTCCCAAAGTCGCCTGTAAGAAGGAACGAACCATCCAAGACAAACTGTCTTCAAACAGATCCGGAGTCTTTTCTTCTTTTTCCAATAGAGTATTCAATGCAGGAATCAGTTGTTTTAACTTTTCGCCGATCATCCTTCTATGCGAATCCAAAAATTTTTCCTTTTCCGACTTATTCAAAAGAACGAGAAATAGTCCGGGAAATCCGAAGGAATCCAACTTGAAAGAAACAATCGTTTCGATTTGAGCAAGTATTTCCCACGAAAATTTTTTGGAGATAAACTTATCCTGTCTTACCTTTTCATCGATATCCACCCAGGAATATCCTGTTTCATCATAATTGAAAAAAGAATCATTATGAAGAAAAATCATATTGGATCTGGTATTGTAATCCAGACCGAAAGAAATCTGACTATGATAGGATCCGATGGTATCGTTCAAAAACAAAAATGAGAATCGGGGGGAACCCAGCCTGCTGATAAAATTTCGAGTGTATTCGACTATACCGTCCAATGAAATTCCGTCTCCCCGGTAAACCCGATCCAAAAGAGAGTATTCGAATTTTTTTTCTTCCGGGATGGGCCAATTCAACGACTGCGCTTCGTTAGGTTGTTTGAAGACCTCTTCCGTGGTCTCTTGAGACGTGACTTTCTGAACAAGATCCTTCAACTCAGGATTGAAAATGGATTCTCTTTTTTTCTGAATCTCCGGTGCGAAAGACTCTTTTCTGTTTTTCCATAAAACCGGAGGAATGTATTGATGGATTTGTTTTTTCACAGTTTCTTTCCCAGAATAGAAAGAAGTCGGTAACTCTGCAATCGCTTCTTTTTTAGGGATTGTATTTTCCAAATTCGAAACAGCCGATTCCACTCTATTTTCCTTTACCTCTTCCATTATAACATGGTCTTTTGTCAGATCGATTTCCAAGGGAACAAACTCTTTCGATTCCTCTGTCCCCGCGCTCGGATTTGTAACTTCGGGAATACTCTCATCTTCTGTTTTATCTTCTTCAGGTAGAGAAAGTAGCTCTTCTTCCTCGCTCTCTTTTTTCGTGAAGATTTGAAATTTGAAAAAACCGAAAACCAAAAGCAAGGGTACGAAAGTTATATAAGACCAAACGGTAACAAGGGATAAAACACCTTCCGTTTTGAATATAAAAAGTCCGTCCAAATGACCTTTGGTTTCGGTAGGTGCGGATACATAATAGGAACGAAACAGAACTTTCAATATGGAAAAAGAACTGACTCCTGACTCGGTATGTTTGCTACCGGAAACTAATTCTTCCTCCCAAAGTTTGGGATGAAGCAAAAACGATTCGTTGTTTCTGTCTTTTGAAATCCGTAAACTAACATCAGGATAATAATATTCGTCTCTATCTTTCTCTTTTTTAGCGGAAAAGGAAATCCCGTTCAACGCCAAGACCACCAAAGTGGACTTTTTGTTTTCTTCATTGATAGGAATGATAAAAATATATTCTTTTTCGTTTTGCAATAATCGGGAAGATTTTTCCAAGTAAACTTCCGTTAAATGATTTACAATCCCCAACCCGAACCTATCCGTAATGGATCTGAAGTTTTCTCCGTCCGACCAGGTATAAACATCATTCACTACCGAATCATAATGAAAATTCCTGAAATCTTCACGTTTGTTTTTGCCGGAAGAAAACTGATCCAATACGTTTTTTTCAAGTATAGTCAATTCGTTTTCAACTTGTTCCAATCGCATATTTGCCCAAGGAATATAATAACGAAAATCAGGAAAAATGGAAAAGGAAGTTTGGTAAAAGGTGATTAGTATCAGATAAGATATGATTCCGATGAGTTTGGAATTGGATAATTCCAAAGGTTTTCCTTTTAATGAAAGATATGTAATGCGTGCAAGAAAGCAAAAAGAAATACTAACGCTTATTATCAATAGAAATCGGGATACAATCCATTTGGAAAACAGACTTGCATCTTCAATGATATAAACGGAATATTCTTTGAATTTGTATTTATTAAGTATTCCTTCTTCTCCTCCGATTTTCCAGGAAATCTTTTTCCCTTCTTTGCCTTGGAAGGTTCGGAGGAGCTCCTCTTCCGTTCTATCTCCATTCAAAACGGAAACATCATTGGTATAATAAATCGTTCCCACTACTTCATCAAATACCCAAAAATTATACCCAAACTCCAGATTAGGATTTGATAAATTCGGTTTTGCCATATAAGGTAACGGAAATGTGATAAAAAATTTACCGTCTTTGGATCTGTAGGCGATCTCTCCGTTCGCGAGACTCCTGGCCATCCCCTTTTCCAGGGGATTCGCATCGTGGCGAAGCTCGTTTTGAAACACTTCTTTCGTTTCTTTATCCGAATAAACAAGTCTCAATGACTCATCATAGACTTTGACAGAACTTATATTCAATCTGTCTTTGATCTTCTTTCCCACCAAACTTCCATAATACGGAAGTTCACCTTCTCTTAGATTGAATTCCAGATGTTTTAAGTATTCCTGTTTGGTAGCTGAATGATGAATAGCGAGAGCTTCTAAAAATTTTTCTTTTCGGGAGAATCCGTCGGAAAGACTCTCCCAAACCAAAAATACGGAACCTAAAAAAACGGAAAAAAATAGGATTCCCAGAAGAATAGAGGCTTGTCCGAATTTCCGAATCATCTTTACTATTATCGGTGGCATTTTTTGAAATTCGACTCTAGTCCAAGGTACAGATGATATTTTATACATTTTTAGATGGAATCGGCCTTGGGAAATACGACCCGGAGACAAATCCGTTCTCTAAGTTCGCGGAAGGATTTCTTTCCCCCCTAGGCGGCAAATCGCAAACGGATGCCAAACTCCCCAAACTGGCAAATACTCTGCATTATGTAAGAACGGATGCACATATGGGAATTCCCGGACTTCCCCAATCCGCTACGGGACAAACGGCACTTTGGACCGGTGTGAACGGACCGGGGACTTTGGGGCGTCATGTAAGCGGATTTCCTACGATCACTTTGCGGAAGATCATCGCAAAATATTCCATGATCAAGATTCTTTCGGAAAACAATATCAAAGCTGATTTTCTGAATTGTTTCACGGACCATTACCTCAGGCATGTCCAGGAAAAACCGAAACTGGTTTCCGCCTCCACTCTCATCCAACTAGCAAGCGATAGACCGTTAAAAACGATGGATGACCTCAGAAACGGAAAAGGTCTGTATATGGATCTTACTCATGAAATTCTACGCGATTTTGCCGCCGAGAGTTTACCGAAAGATGATCCTCTTTTGCAACTGAGAGATCCCAAAACTCTGGGTAATTCCGTATTTTCTATGTTTGGCGACTATGGACTGACGATTTACGAATATTTTTTAACCGACAAAGTGGGACATGCACAGGATTGGGAAAAAGCGGAAAAGATCATTCATACCTTGGAAGCTTTTTTTTACGGAATCCTGGAGTCGATTGATCCGGAAAAAGATCTACTCATCGTTGTGAGTGATCATGGAAATATGGAAGATCTAAGCCAAAAAAATCATACCGAAAATCCGGTAGCGACCATTCTTTATGGAAAAGACGCAGAAGAATATTCGGAGAACATTCATTCCTTAAAAGATATAGTACCTATTATTTACAAAAAGTTCGGATTGGATGAGGCTTTGGAAAATTTGGCTCATAATGAGTTTTTTCCGAATTAGACTTGGATTAAAAATCCAAGTCGTTTCCAAAATCATTTGAGGAACTTGTTTCTTTTTTCTTTTCCATCAAAGGAGATACGCTTCCCTTTCTTTCCTGATTCAAAGCATCAATGTTCAACCGGCCGATTTTTTCCTCTTTGCCGGCATCATCCAAATCATCATTGTCTTTGAACTGATCCAAAGATTCTTTTTTCCAAGCAAGTGCTTTGTCTGTGATATGGTTTTTAGGATACTTATCTACAATCGTTTGAAATACGGAAGCTGCTTCTTCAAACTTACCTTGTCTGAAATAAATCGTTCCTTTTTTATATAAGGATGCCTGATCCAAAGAATAATTGCTGTTATTCAAAGTTTTGTTCAAATATTCCAAGGATTCTTTTTGTTTCCCTAACGCATCGTAGGCGGAAGCAATATAAAAATAAGAATTTTCTTCCACTTGCGGACTAGGATTCAAAGTTAACGCTTTTTGAAAAAGTTCAATGGATTTCCAATATGTCTTTTTGGTATAAAGGGATTTCGCTTCCGCAAAAACGGAATCTTTGTATTCATCCACAACCTTGCCGTTTGCACCGCTGAGTTGATTTTCCGTCTCGATGTATTCGTCAAACACATCGAAAGAAGCCCAATCCTTTCCTTGTTTGCGGAGAGTTCTTCCCCAACCGATTCTTGCTTCCGTATTCGTATTGTCTTCCTGCAAAGCCAATACGTAATTTTTGCGAGCAGGTTCCAGCAGTTTGTGATTATAGCTATAATCAGCTAATGATTGTAATACTTTCGATCTGAGTTTTGCATTATTGGATGAACGAAGTACTGATTCCAAATGACCCTTTCCTTCCACTTCCTGATCCAATTTCAAAAGAAGATTTCCCAAAGAATAGGAAAGGCTGTCTCTTTCTTCCGATGTAAGGTTGGATTTGTTTCTCAAACCTTTGTAAATATCCAATGCAAGATAATGATCCCCGTTTTTTTCCAGAGCGCGGGCTTGGTTGTATTTGATTCTGAATTCGTAATTCTCTAGGCCTTTTTTACCGGCAAGTTCGGAGAAAATGGAAACAGCTTTTTCTTTGCTATTCTCACTTGTTTGTTTTAAGTATTCTTCGCCTTCCGCAATTCTTTCCAAGACGACTTGATTTTGATCTTCTTTGGAATAAATTGTAGTATGATAAAATGCAGTGATGATTCCGGCACAAATAAACAAAAAGCCAGCCAATGCAACGATGGAACGATTCATGATTTACCTCTGCCCAGCTTTTCAAGAGTCTGGTTGGTCCAAAATTCTGTACGATCAGGAGAGAAACTTTTAGCATCTCTCTTCATAAAATATCGGAGAGCTTTTTTATACTCCCCCGATTTTAGGTGACTAATCCCTAAATAAAAATACGCCTTACCCACCAAATGTGTGTTTTTCTCCCGTTCCAGATATTTTTCCAAACGATCGATCGCAAGTTCAAATTTGCGTTTCAACACTGTCTCTTTCAAAATCCGATTGAGATCGGTTTCGGAAAGGTTATAACCCACAGTCGAAAGAGTATTTTCATCACTTTCATCTATTAGGCCGTCTTCTTTTCCGGAAAGAGGTCTGATCTCGGGAGGTACCACACTGTGCTCATTGACTGCGGTATCCACCTTTGCAGGAGTTTGAGTCGTTTGAACGGTTTGTTCCGACGTAGGTTTTATTTCTTCCGGCTTATCCAGATCCTTGTTAAAGTCATATCTGAAAAAAGAAACATTCTCTTTCAAATTAAAATCTTCCGAAATCACACCCGACTTAACCGTAACTCCGAAATACAATTCCGGGATCTCTTTCAACTCTTTGATATAAAAATTCGTTTTAGGATGATTGACAGTCGCTACCTTTACGGCAACACCCGCCCCGAAAGAAGTAAGCCCTTGGTTGAACGGTTTGGTAGATGCATAAACGGAATATATCGAAGAATCATCGACTCCTTCGGGCGCAAGCCAACTCATCACAACACCTTTCCCTACTCTTTCATAACCGACACCTCGAACATGTAAGGTGCCTTGCGGATCGGGAGGAGCGATGGATTGCTGCGGTTTATTTTTTGGAGAAGCAGGAACGGAATCGTCGGCAATCACTTCCGCAGTATTCTTACCGTTATCTTTAACATAGAATATGCGGATGGAGGATTTTTTATCTTCCAAAGGAAGGCCTTCTTCTCCATTGGGTTCTTTGATGGAAACTCCGTAGTAAACCGTTTGGGATTTTTCCAATCCCTGATCCAAAAAACTGACAGTAGGATGACTTACTTCTGCCAATTTTTGCGCTTTTTGCATCAATGGTAAACTGGTCATCGGACTCAAAGATCTGTATATAGTATAGATCGTTCTTCCGGAAACAACTCCGGGTGGTGCTTGCCAATCAATTCGTACATTCTTTTTTTCTAATGCTGCATGAATATTGGAAACATGACTCGGAAGTCTTCCTATCCCTTGATCATCCGGAAAGCTGGGAAATCCGGGATTGGTTACGGTTCCGTCGGGATCTTCGATAGTAACAGGAATAACAGTATAATTTTGATTCGGAAATAATTTAACTTCTCTTTTGCGAATATCTCCGACGAGTACGACCGCGTAATAATAAGTTCCCGGTTTCAAATTATAATCGTAAAAAGTTTTGATGGAACTTGCACCACCGGTCTTATAGCGACCGAGAGAATCTGCCACATACAATTTGTCGGGAGTATCGATCACTGTATTGGCGCGGGCGACGATCACTTCCCCTTCTTCTTTAGGAGGTTCCCAGGCCAGAAAGGTAGACTTCCTATCGGACAGAACATTGGCCCTGAGAACACGCGCACTGGATGGATAACGCCCTTCTTCAAAAATAGTTTGGGTTGCCAAAGGAAAAAAGGAGAGAAATAATAAACCTCCCAAAATCCATTTTTTAGATGAGACCACCATAGTCTCATTTTCGGTTTCCCGGCGTATGGAATTGAATTTTTCTATTGTACTCTCAAATAGAATCTGTTAAAATTGGAATTATGTCGGACACGGAATACTACAGATCCCTTGAATATCACGAATATTTGATCTCCAGCCATAGAAGAGAGGTCTGTTCTCCCGATGATGTCTTTGCTTTTTTCAATTGGAAGGGATTGCAAAATCTTGTGGATTTCGGTTCTGGGCTTGGATTTTACTTCAACGAATTTAGAAAATGGTTTCCTCATGTTTGGGTTTGGGCGGGGGAATGCCAACAAGAAATCATCGATATGATTTTGCGAAGAAAACTTTTGGAAGGATTGGAAAAGCTAACTCCTTTCTACATCGACCAATCCGATCACCCTCTTCTTCCCACTTGGATTCCCGTCCCTGAAATCATATTTGCTTCCCTATCTCTTTCCACATTCCCGAATCCGGGTCTTGCCATGGACGGACTCATTCGTTCCATGAAACAAGGAGGGAGATTGTTCATTGTGGATTGGGCGAAAACGGAATCCGGATTCGGTCCTAAAATCAACGAAAAGATATCTCTCGATAAAATGAAATTTCTCGCGGAAGAATACAAGCTGGACGTTGTCAAATCAGGAAGGATTTCGGAATACTTCTACGGAATGGAAGTGAAGGCGAGTCCTTCCTTTATTTACGGTTATTACGACTTGAAGGAAGAAGAGGACGACTCGGATATTTTCAAAATGTAACGGTTGTCATATCGTCTCCGCAATTTTTTTAATGATTTCCAGACAATGATTCCAACTGTCTTCGGAATGTTTTAGTTTTTCCTCGGAGGTAAATCCCGACTGAGTCAGATTAATCGTAACTATTTCACCTGCGGTTGTTAGCTTGTTTTCAATGATTGCATAATTTTCCGGCAATTCGGGAAGTTCGAAAAACGCAGTGAAATAAGTATATTTGAATATGTAAGGTTTTTCAAATTCCAGAATCACTCCTTTCTCTTCGTAAGCTTTTCCTTCCCATTCCCCTTTGAAGATAAGTGAACTCCCTTTTTTCCAATCGGAAATCGCATCAGTCCCGTACAGATATTCCTTTATGTATTTGGGACTAGTGAGAATTTCCCAAACAGTTTCCTGACTTGCTTTGATTCGTTTTTCCATACTGAGTTTTAAATTATGATTTAGGCTGATTTGGTTCATCTTTCGCTCCTACATAAGGATATACCAAGTAGAAAGATTTGGATTGTAAAAACACGACAAAATGCAAAATCATATCCGTGGTGGAAAAAAAAGGAAAACCGACAAGAGGAGTTTTGCGCCAAAACAAAGCGGAATTGGAGGCGGAACATGCAAGGTATTTTGCAAACAAAGACTTGGATTTTTTCATAGAACATTATTGGACTGTTAGATGGGACTTGAGTGACAAAGATCCTTACCTTGCAGAGACACTTCCCTATCCGAGCATTCATATCGTATTTGACCGGAGCGGTTCCAAAATCTACGGAATCACTAAAGGTAGATTTTCCTATTTATTGAAAGACAAAGGTTCCGTATTCGGAATCAAGTTTCGTCCGGGAGCATTTTATCCTTTTTTTAAAAAAAATGTCTCCTTATTGACCGATAAGACTTTGGAGATCGATCAAGTTTTTCCTATAAACGTATCCAGGTTGGAAAATGAAATTTTCAAAAAAGAAGATGATGAAGATCGAATTCAGATCGTAGAGTCCTGGTTGAAAAATCATATCCCCGAAAAAGATCCGAACATTTCTTATATCAATTCCATCATAGATAAAATAAAAGAAGATCGTGAGATTCGATCGGTAGACAAAATCGTGAAACTTTTTTCCATCGGAAAAAGAAGTTTGCAAAGATTATTCAAAGAATATGTGGGAGTCAGTCCCAAATGGGTGATTCAAAGATACAGACTTCATGAGGTTGCCGAAAAAATAGAAAAAACGGAGAAGGTGAATTTTGCAGAACTCGCTTTGGATCTTGGTTATTATGATCAGGCCCATTTTATCAAAGACTTTAAAAATACGATTGGACTGAGTCCTGAGGAATATTTAAAAACTATAAAATGAACATTCGATTTGTTTTTATATTTATAACGTTCAATCTTTGTCTTTATTCTTTTCCGAACATAGTAAAAGAAATACCTGTTCCCGAAGGTTTTCAGAGAATTGATTTTCCTAAAAATTCTTTTGCCGATTATTTACAAAACCTTCCTTTAAAAAAAGAAGCCAAAGTGCTGTCTTACCAAAAAAAAGATCTGAGCGATTGGTATGATATGATTGCCGTAATCAACAAACCATTGTTATTTCAGGATGATCTGGAACAATGCGCTGATTTTTCCATGCGGCTTTGGGCGGATTACCACAAAGAATCGGGAAGATTGGACAAATTGTATCTGTTCGATTATCCCGGGAAAAAACGATATTACAAAGATTCGAAAAAGGATTATAATCGCTTTTTAAGAAATGCATTCGCCTCCTCCAATTCCTATTCTTTAAAAAAAGGAGCCATTCCGGTTACAAAAGAAAATTTACAACCGGGAGATTTATTCGTACAAAATGAAACGGGAGGGATCGGCCATGTTTCCATGATTCTGGACGAAGCAAAATACAAAAATCAAAAACTCTATCTTATCGGTTTCAGTTTTATGCCGGCCCAGGAAATGCATATAGAAAGATCACCAACTGACAAGGGTAAGGAGGGATGGTTCAGTTACGAAGGATTCATTCAGCACTTGCGGACCAAATACCCTTATGGAAATCCGGTTTTAAGAAGATTTTAGGATTTTATAGACAATCTTGGAAAGTGTCGGTTTGTTCCTGATGTGTAGAATAAGCTCGGACCAAAATATTTTCATTTGTAGAGAACGGAAGAAGGAATTTATCACACTGAATTGAAATCTTACTTTGAGAGATGAGAGGGAAATCGCAGTAAAAGGTTTGTTTTGTGTTAATATAAACAACCGCTTTATTTCCGGTAGGCAGCCAATAAGTCAGATCTTGGAAAGAATCTCTTCTGGAGGAAATTTTATATATATTGTTTCCATCATTCACTTCGATAAGATATTCATTTGTGACATCTGCCGTTGATTTCGGTGTAATAACGGGAATTCCTTGAATCGGAAAACCGACTAAAACAAGATTCGAATAAAAAAAGGATCCGTCCACGCTCCAATCGAATCGTTTAATGTCCTTATAACTTTCTACGGCAGTTAAGGTTTTGTTTCCGGATAATACTTTAACATCATTTTCCGAATCGACGGCAATTTCACCGGCTTTTAAACTTCTAAAGTTACAGTCTTTAAAACCGGAGGCATTTCTCACTGTCAGAAGATACAGTAAGGAAAGAGAATCCTCTCCATCGTTTTTTTTCATATCGCATTGAAAATGAATCAGAAGGAATAATGCTAAAACTAATTTTCGCATCTTAAACCATTGAGGGAAAGATCATAGATACATTTTTTTCCTATAACCTTTCTCTTCGCTTTCAAGGAATTCACTAGCTCCATTTCTTCCGTATTCAAATTCAGACTGCTAAGACAAGAAGCGGAAACCCCGTCGGTAATCGCAAGATGAACTTGCCATTTATTCATTATTAATCGATATGATTTTACTAATATCAAATCTTTAGATTTGGGTTCGTTTTTATCCCAGGGTAGATTGTCGCAGGAAGAATAGAATGAAATCGCAGTTGCTTTCAAGCCGGTTTCTGAAAAGATATGGTTGGCAAAAAAAGACATGGGTGCCGATGTACCAGAATAAATATTCCGAAGAACGAAAATAGGAGCCTTACACTCGGGATAAGCCAATTCGTGAATATCCAAATTGAAAACAAAATCCAAACGCTGCGTATCTGTTACAATATCATTAAATGTAGAAGAACTGCAATCATCATAAGTATCAACTAAACAGATAGCTCCGTAGAATCGATCACCTTTTACGATCCGAGCATTACAACCATTCCAACCTTTCGGATTACTATGCTCCTCTTTAGCAGGTTCCGATAACAATAATAATGAAGTTATAAAAACCGGATCGGACACATTTGCCTGCAAACATCCGCAAAAATAAACTGCAAACTTTGAAAAGAACAAAACCCTGAATACAAAACTTTTGGTTTTAGAAATTTTTGCTGTAACCAAGTTCAATTTTCGCACCTTTCTGAGGTAAATTCCAAGAAACAGGAATTGATTCGACGGGAACAAATTCTCTTTCCCGAATATTCAGCTGGTTAAAATGCAAGTCCCTATCGTATCGGTAGTAGGCAAAAAAACCAGAGCCTAAAAAAGTAAGAACTGTAGCTACCAAACTCAATTGAAATTTCGTATTTTCTCTTTCAAATAAAGATCTTTTTTGATCGGAATTCAATCCGTAGAAAGAATGACTCAATTGTTCATTGGCACGAACAGCTGACTGATAATAATATCCAGTGATCAAAACCAAAGATATTTTTGCAATTCTAGTCCACATTTCTTCGTCAGGTGATATTTGTAATGCGCCCGACTGATACTTGTTTCCCGAAGAAAACAAATAAAACGATTCAGAAACCGCCTGCCACCTTTCTTTGGAACGAATGGATTCCACGTAGTCTTCACTAACAATCCCTTCCGATTTACTTTTAGAAATAAATCTTCCAAATTGTTCATCTCGGATGAACAATTTATCATCCGAAGCAAAAAAATAATCACCCCGGATCATTTTTTTCCCCTCGTAAAGAATCACTCCCTTTTGATATTCCTTACCACCACCCGGGATATCCGTGGCATTTAGATTTCCAAAAACAAAAATAAATAAAAAAATAAATCGATATTCCACTATTTCCACCTAACGGAAGATTCTTCAACTTCCCACGATTTAACCTTTCCATTGTCCGTTACTTCTTCCAGTCTCCAGAAAATCTTACCTTCAATGTTAATTTTTTCGAATTTTTGAATATTTATATATTTACCTTCCAAAAAATCGGGAGGATGAGGAAGCAAATATACTCTGGAAAGTTTGGCGACTTCCTGTTTTACAGGTTTGGAATATTTTATAATATTTTTTTCGGAAGTGGTCCCAGTCTCGGAACAATCGCCGGAGCCTCTGTTTTCCATGATATTCGATTCGTGCGAATCGCGAGGGAAAAGATGAGTTTTGAAAATAAAAACAAACAAAAACACATTCAACAAAACGGAGAAAGAAAAAAGATATTTCATTTCGAAACGATTTCCTGAATCAAAAATTTACCATCTTCCGAAGGGATGGCCACAGCAAAACTTCCGTTATGAATTCGAGTTATCCTTCCTGAGATCTTTCTCTTTTCGGAACCGTTTTCCATTACCAAACTGATGTTTTGTTCCTTTTGAAAATCAATATCAGGTGGTTTTATAAAAAGCATTCCCAATTCGGAAACATTGATTGATTTGATCAATGCTCCTTCATCCAACCGAAACAAAAACGAAGAAGGGAATCTTTTTTTTCTTCTCCATCCCCGCTTCGTGTCCTCCGAGAAAAAAGGAGATCGAAGATCCTTATAAAGAAGGAGCGGAACAATTCCAAACAAAAGAACAGTTTGAAAAATTATAGAAAGATTTGTATAATTGAAATTTTGAGACGTAGTATATAAATTGTTTGCAAAAAGAAAACAACCGTAAAACAGCAATAAGTAGAAGGACAAAAGCCTCCTTTTGTAAATACCGTAAGCCAGCACCAAAGGAAAAATAAGCAAAAAGATCTTAACAGGGAAAAGCACCTTATAAATTATATTCCAGTTTATCCTATGCAGCCCGTAGGGAGACAAAAGATGTAAGAAATTCGCAATGGGAGAAATTATGCAAAACAGGCAGATGATGATAATTCTTTTGGGCATCTGCTTCCATCTTGCCCATATAGTTCTGAGTTTTTTAAATTTTAAAGACAAGCGGCGAAGTCTCCTTGCAGGGTTAAGTTAAAAAAAGAGGTCTGGTTTGTAGGATTTGTTATCTTGTCCGCTGAAATATTACGGAAACTTTCCTTATAGTTAACTTCATTCAAAGCGTAAAATTTAATATAAAATTTAAGTTTAGTCTGAGTGAACCCAATATACCGATACCGCTCTAATCCAGGACATAATTCCATTAAACATTCATTAGAATTTAAATTTCGATTAACTGACAATACTGAGTTTACCGAATCGAAGCTTCGTTGATTTAAGTCATAAATCAAATTGCTTTGATCATCGAAAATTTGAAACCCTATGTTGTATTGACTTCCTAATGTTTCATAATCCAAAATATATACTTTTAGGTTTCCCGACTTTAAACTAAATTGATAAAAATCCAAATCATTCTTTGGATAAATGTAATTTGCAAAGCTCTTATCTATACATTTTGCCGAACTAAAATCATTATTCGGTTCGTCCAAATTTTGTCGTCTTTCCTTTTCTTGACCTTCGATAATAATCGAACCAAGAATAACTTCTTTCGATACTTTGGTCGTAGGAGGATTGCAGTGTCCATTGACGAAAAATACGAAACTAAAAACGAATATTAGAATTTTTTTAATTTTTAATAAAATATCCAAAATACCCTTTCTCTTTTTGTTAAGATAAGTGATAGCTTGAAACTAACAAATGAAATCTCAGATACGATCAAGGACAAGTCTGAAAATCTCCCTGCAGGAAAACCGGAACAGGATTCTTTAAATTAGTTGGATTGTAAGAAGAATGCATCGAAACCGAGTCAAGTTGTTGGCCTTCAGAATAGACTTCCTGATTCAATGAATAAATTTTGATATAGAATTTAAGTTTGGAAGGACTAAATTCTATATATCTATACTTTTCTAAACCGTTACAAGCTGCTATAGAACATTCACTTTGACTCATGTTGCGGTTAACAAGAATAACCGAATTTGTTCCATCAAAACTTCTTTGGTTCAAATCGTAAACCAAAGCCCCCTGATCATCATAGACTTGCATCCCTAAATTTTTCTGAGTTCCTAATGTTTCATGGCTGGAAATATAAAGTTTCAAAGAACCGGAAGATAAAGTAAAAGTGTAAAAATCAATATCGTCTTTTGGATACACATAACTTTCGAAGCCCTTGGTAACACATTTGGCAGAGCTAAGATCGTTATTTGGTTCATACAAAATTCTATTTCTCTGTTTCGCTTCCTCTACACTGAATAAAAGGACAAGAATCTTTTCTTTACCGTTTCTTTCTTTATCATCCGTTTCACATTTGGCATTTAACAAGAAGACAGAAAAAATCCCCAAGACAATAAATTTATAGATTTTCGATAAGGTATTCAAAATATCCTTTCTCCTTTTGTGATGTTAGATTGGCTTCGGTATTGCCGGATCTTGTGATAAAGCTAGTATTATCTCCAGAATTAGAAAATTGAATCTTACCGTCTTTCTGATAATAGAGATGATTCCAGACTTTGCCATAGGCACCGCCCGGAAGACCAAATCCTGCATACTGGTCTACTTCCATCAAATCACTGTAGCTTGGAATATGAAAATCGCAAGAAAGTTTTCCTTTCCTCACATCATACAAGTGTTTGAAGTGATCGTTGATATGAACCGGATGTTTTTGCACATTTCCCCTTTGGTCGATTTCTATCGGCTCCGGAGTGCAATGGTCTTCATAAATAGGAACTCCCCAATATCCAACAGCCGTCCAACACTCAAGCCCCATCACCTGCGGTTGTTTTCCGATAGGAATCCAATTTCGATTCTGACATCCTTCCGGACTGATTTGGTCTTGAAATTCGGGATAAAAATTTACGTTATTGGCAGCATACTCGGGAACCAGGCTCGTAAAAAAATAATGCTCAATTTCGGGAGAAATATAATTTTCTACCTGAGTATAACTCGTATAACCCATATTTTTATTTTCTTTTCCGATAGGAGCCCAAGTTACACTTGTAGAATTCATAGGAACCGATTCCTCCATAAACTCCTGCAATGTGATCCCGAATTCGGAAGTCCAGGTGATTGGGTTTGTCGAATAAAGATTAGCACCTAAAGAAATCCAGTTTGGAACTTCTTGACTGTCACCACCTTCCTTTTTCCAAGAAGGGGCAATGGCTCCTTGCGGAATTACCTGTTGCATCACGCTGGACAAACTTTTTGATTTATCTATTTCCATAACAGAAGTACGTTCCGTACGATAGGAAGATGTAATCCCCAACGATCTAATATTGGAAGCACTTGCTAGATTTTGATGAATAGTATTTTCCGTTTGATCTAAACAATCAAAATAGGGCCTCAATCGAATATTATAAGAATCAAGTTCAAACCAATAAAGTCCTGGAGTAAGATTAACATCACTTTTTAATCCTGCTGACAGATGATTCAATCCATGCATATTTACCAATTCCAAATAATCAGCTACACTTACTCCTCTCGCATACGCTTGCGCATTTAAGTCTCTCACCTTAGCAGGATAAGGAAGAGTTGCGATGGAATTAATCACCGCACTTCTTCCCATAGCAACCCGATCAAAATCATATACATTATCAGAAAAGTTAACGACATCTAAAAAATTGTCCTGACAGCTATCTTCCAGATCGTAAAGAAAACTAGCAACTGCTGCCACTCTATTACTCGAAAACGTTGAGTGATCGTCGTTAAATAATATAGTCTTATAATATCTTATCAAATTTTGACCACCAAAAATATTATAATCTGTTTCTGGGCCAAGTGCGGTACTCTCACTGAGATGAAAACCGCTCACATAACCAGTATGAATGTTCTCTTCTATATTTTTACATCCTTTGCAATAGTCCATGGCTGCATTGATAATGAACTCAAAATAGTTGGCAACTCCCTCGTGCAAAGCACCAAACTCCCCATTCCTAGGCTCTTGCCCGCTAACAATATCATTCGCATATGCTTGTATTTGTTCCTTGTATTTATTATCTCCAATCAAAGAACAATGCACTATATGAGAATATTCGTGAACTACTGTTAGAAAATTTTCTGTCTTTTGAAGGTATATATCATAATCAAGCAACTCACCCAATAACCCCAGGGAATGAAGAAATACCTGCTGGTGGGATGGATGAAGATTGCGAATTTGCCCACAAGGAGCAAAGGCACCGAATCTTCCACCTGGCTTTGGCCATTCTGCTAAGCTGGCACCACCTTGGAAAATCCTTGCCTTTTTAGTTACAATTCCAAGCTTATGAATCGCTTCTACGTGAGCATACTGAGTCATTGCGGAAGTTAATGCATATACATTCTTTACCTGGATATAATGCGGTATTTCTCTTGGGCTAAAGGCACCATTGCATACACTAACAGGCAAAATACCATTGTTAGTTACAAAGGAATATGAATTGTCCAAAGTAAAACAAACATCGTAACTGATAAAAAGTCCCAATGCTTTATTCATCACGGTTGTATCGAAATAACCGTTCATATATGTGCTTGTTCCTTCTCGCAAAGGAGTAATCCCTGCAAGGGAAGGGCCAAGAAGAGTGATCGGAGTAAAATCCAAAGTCATTTTGCGGTCTTTTCTTTTAAAATTCAGAACTCCCCCATTCCCATCTAAGATTTCGATGATACCTCGCAAGGGTTTGTGATCTGTTAGCCCAAGCCTATCGGTCAACCATTTTGGTGGCTTCAGTCTATCTTGAAGCCACTTCGGTGGGGTAAAAGCATTTCGAATAAAATCCTCAGGTTTGAATTTCATTCTATCTCTAAGGCTTTGAGGAATGTTCAATCGGGCCGGATCAAAATTAATATGGGAAATGACATGAGCTGTTGCCCGAATAACGGCTGCTCTTACCACATTCCAAACATTGGCAAAAATACGAGTCAGCCCGTTAGCCAGAATACCGAAAATTGCAAATTGGTAATTTGACTGTAAAGAATGGAATCTTTCCAATTTGGCATGAGAATCAGGATCTCTTTTTTTCAATTCATTCGCATCCATATTGAGTTGGTCTGTATATCGATCCAGCTCTGTAGGGCTAAGGCTTAGATTGAAATTTATCATGGCCAATTCATCATATTCCAATTTTCTAATATTCTGTACTGCCTGAAAAATTCCGTTTTGAATTAGAAAATTATAATGATATCCCGACATAATTACATAGAAGAAAGCGCCTTCCTTGTATTCGGAAAAGTCAGTGTAACCGACCATATCCGATGCCGCAGGATTGTAATTCAAAGATGGTTCTTTAAAATAAGGGAATGGAGAGTATGGTATCATCAATTCTTTCAGATACTGAAGCTCGATGGAACTGGAAATAAAAATCCTGGCATGATAGACTCCCGGTTCGGCTGGATCTTGTTTGATGATTTCTTTGCTTAAATTATCCTGGTGGACCTGATCTCTCAATTGTAAGGTTTCGGCTGGAGACAGAGGCATAGGGATCGGCCTGGATGCATCCACTTGAACTGCGTCCGATTGTTTCAGGTTTTCAATTTTCATTTCACTTCTAGTTTCATCTTCCTCAGGAGGAGTAAACAAAAGCCAATTGATCAAATACCCCTTCGCCAACGGATTCGAAGTTGTCCAAACGTCTTCTTCCACTCCTTCCCTGTTAGAATTTTGATTGGCAACTTCTGCCGGAGGAGCAGGGAAAATCATATCGCCATATTCCCAAGGCATTAACAACGCCAAAGAAGGATCGGGTTTGGATTGTGCTATACAGGAGAACAGCAAAAGAAAAATAAAAAATGCAATGCCTTTGATAATTTTGAAGTATTCAAACTTAATTGTATTCGATTTCGTATTCAGAAAAGTACCCTACCATTGAACAGTAACGGGTTTCAGGCATCATGTTAATTAGCGACAGTTCTTCCTTTCTGGAAATCTTGGTGATCAATACCAAGGCATGGTTTTTTACGATCCTAACCTTCGGTGGATTCGGAATCCTTTCACTCATCCAAATCATCCCGAAGATTCTGACCATGGGATTATTTTCCCGTTACCACTATTCCGCAGAAATCTTGGCAATCCTAACCGGAATCACAGGCATTCCTTTAGGAGTAAAATCCATATTCCTCGGAGAAAAAAACAGAATCTATCTTAAACTCTTCATTTTAATGGAAAGCATATCCTACACCTTACTGGTCTTAGCAGCCTGGCTGGAAACTCACCACTAATCTATATTTATTCTAATACAAAAACACCGCAAAACGCGTAATATCTGATAGATACTTTTCCGGGTTGAACTTTCAACCAATTTAATGAGATTTATTTAAAAAAAGTTAGTATTTTGAATGAGAAAATTTTTATTTTTATTGCAATAAAAATAAATTCGAATATTTTAAATTCGTTTTTACATTACTTCTACAGCGAGTTTCCTTCCTCTCTTTACATGAGGAACTTCTTCATCCAACCAATATGCTCTATCTTTTTCCACTACCAAAATCTCTTCGAACTTAAACCCTGTTTTTCCCCTACCCAAATGAGGTTCAACCGCCCAAAGACCGGTTTTGTCTCCTTCATGATCCGGAGTCAAAAGTTCAGGCAAAACCTTATGCGTGAGAAATTCAAAAGATCCTTGCAGACTGAACCAACTGGCAAAACTAACAGGCAATAACGGAAACGGGACTTTAGGTAGATGCACTTTATACACACGATGACCTAACACAGCAAAGGGGTATAAGGAATGCACATTATCGAAACCGTTTTCTTTGGCCTCCCGATCTATCTTCCACCAAATCTCAGAAGCACTCAAAGATGATGCGAAATACTCGGGAATCTGTTTCCTAAGTTTCAAAAGATATTCCATCCCGAAATCCAATTCAGGATTTCTCTTCAAAGAGGAGGAATAACCTATATCTCCGATATATCCGTCAACTACGGGAGATACATCTAAGATAAAGGATTCGTCTTCGGTTAATCTTTTTTTGCCGGGATGAAACTGAGTGAATCGTTTGTATCCGTCAAACCTGGCATGTTCGCCGAACCAGGCAAAGGGGCGATGTAGGAACACCTTCACTCCATGATCCCTTAAGAACATATCCATACGTTTGGCGGTCTGGTATTCCGTCCATCCTTCCCGCATTTCCTTTTCAATCTCGGTAACACATCGGTAAGCAAGTCTCTGTGCTTTTAGAAAACCAGCTTTCTCTTCTTCACTGGGAGTCTTGATTGATTCGGAACTGTATCTTGAAATCTTTGAAGAGAGTTTGGATAAGAATCCTCTTTGTGTTTGTATTGGCATAAATTCTTCCCTAGGTTTGAATAGAGAAAGAATAGCAGTATCGAAGTTCTTTAGATTGAATGAATCCGGTATTTTTAAAAAATTTCAAAAAAAAAGTATCAATCTGATTCGCAAAACCTAACTTCAATTGATTTGATACGACCGAAAAAAACGGATGGCGTGAATCCGAAATTTTCCTTAAATGTGCGGGAAAAATGGGCAGAGTCGGAAAACCCGCTGGCATGAGCAACTTCTGTTAAATTAGCTCCTTCCTTTAGATGTTTCACTGCATTTAAGATCCTGACCCATAATAGATACCGTCTGAGTGGGATTCCCAAATTTTCTTTGAAGAGACGGATCAATCTATCCTCCGAAATGGAAAAATCTTTTCCTATCTCTTTCATGCGAATGCTATCGGGAAGTTCCGTTCTGATTTTATGTGCGATCTTTCGGATTCTTTGGTCTATGTTTTTTTCCAAGTTTTGAAAAGGGCGTACGCATTGCAGTAATTCCAAATGCAATTCCCAAGCTTCACTATCGCTCAAGTTTCCATAATACAAATCCCATAATCTTTCCATCAAAGGAAGAAAGTTTGAAACTTCCAAACGTTTCACTTCCCCCATTTTTGCAAAATCGGAGATCGATCCGTATTCATATGTTTCCGGATCAATCAACAATGAAATCATTCTTACACCGGGAGAAACGGTTCGATG
Organism: Leptospira kobayashii; assembly: GCF_003114835.2. Classification (NCBI taxonomy): domain Bacteria; kingdom Pseudomonadati; phylum Spirochaetota; class Leptospiria; order Leptospirales; family Leptospiraceae; genus Leptospira; species Leptospira kobayashii. The sequence goes on from NZ_AP025028.1 coordinate 2,758,507, forward strand.
ATAGGTATTCGGACCGACCAAGGCAACACGGTATTCTTCTTTCCCTTTTTTCGTTTCGATACTGATATTTTTGTCCAAAGAAATTGCTAAGGTAGCGGCATAATGTTCGTGAAAATCGGTTTGCATCGCGTTTGTCGCGTAGATCACACGGCTATTCCAAAGATAAAGGATGTCCTTATGAGGTAAAAAATTCTTTGAATCCAATTATGCTTCCATTGTTTCGGCGAGAAAAAATCCTTTCGGTTCCGAAACAATGATTCTGGGATGGAAAGCGGCTTTATCAACAAAAAAAGAGGGAAAGACGGGAACAAATCATCCGTTATCATTCACGATAATTTGTATCTTACCATCAGTCATATGTTGACTGTAATAAGCGTAGGCTTCCGCAGCTTGTGTCAAATCGAATAGACGTTGGATCTTTGGTTTGAACATTCCATTCACGTTACCGATCACTTCCCTGGACAACCGGAATCAGGAAAGAAGAGAAAGGGAATTAACGTAATATCCGAATTCACCAAACCCCTGTTAACTTTTACAAGAACTTGACCGGGACCAGGCTTAGGAACATCTATTTCGGTGAGTTTTATATATTTTTTGATTTCGTCCGGATTGGAAATTGCGTCTTCCGGCAATGGACCTAGTTGGTGTAGTGCTTTCATTTTGATGGGAACATTGTATTTCATCGGTTCATTCTCAAAAAATTCACTTTTTCTCTGCAAACACGAGCAAGTTACCATCAATATCTTTGAGTAACGCTGTTTGATTTCCGTTTTGACTGATAAGAATTCCTCCCTCTTGCACAACCTTATTCACCGCTGCATTCAAATCTCGAACCAGAAAACCCGTTGCAACCCTTCCCTTCTCAGACTTGTTAAGCGGTCCCTTGGAAGAAAATTGATTGTAAGTGAAAACTTCGAAAGTAGGACCGCCCTCACTATAACCTGGTAACGTGACATGTCTACCACGCACTTTAGCTCCACTTACACCAGTTAGTCTCTCTATAAAATCCCCTTTATAATCCCGCTCAAATCCGGTCGCAGACGTGCTTAGTATTTTGGTATAAAAAACAACCGTTTTGCTCCAATCCGCCGAATTTATGTTAACGTGTAAAAAACGAATCATGTCTGTTTCCGGTGGAGATAACTTGAAGTTGGTGCGTATGAGAGAATTCAAACTACGGTAAATCGTTTTCGGAGTCAAAGGAGTTGGAAACGGCAGATGTATCTCGAATACATTCCCGTCTGGGTCGGTTGCATACGCTGCAGGAACTTTTTCCAAATCTTCAAAGGTGCTGAGTATTTTCCCCCCATTCTTTAAGATTTGTTTGATGAGACCGGGGATATTATCACTTTCAAAACAAATATGCGCATAACCCAAATCATTTGCCAAAGGCGGCTTTGCATCCGATTTATCTATCTTTCCAATCGTAATGAGTGGTCCTCCTTCCCTGTATCCAGGTGTTTTCAGAGATATGAAATCTTTTTCCGAACCTACCAGATTCCATTCGTATCCTGATTTTATTTTTTCGGCTCCGAAAACATTCCGATAGAAATCGGAAAGACGCTCAGGATCGGGGCTGTTTATGATCACCGTTGCATAAGAAAAATCGGAATTCTCTATCGCATGATAATCACTTTGTGAAGCGGTAATTCCCCACCAAACAGAGACAATAGCGACTAAAATAATTATTATAATTGAAAACTTTTTCATTTTGATCCGGCTCCTGTATTTGCTACATTCGATTTTGAAATAACCGAGTCAATCGGCAAGTAATGAATACCGGTGTTGTCTTTATAAAAACTCGGCAAAAACAATTTGTTCCCTCCCGGGACGACCACGGATATATCGAGAACTTTGGAACCGTTATGATGACTAAATGCGATCACTTTACTCGCATCAGGTGACAAAGCGAAAAATCCTGTACCCTTGGATTTAGGTAGCCATTTTGCAGGAATACGAAGAATTGCCGGTTTGATCCAGGGATTTGCATGCATCCAAGTCATTAGTCCCGTGCGATCCTTAATCAATGCAACCCATATTCGCCCCGATGAATCTCTATCCAATCCATCCGGCAAACCGGGAAGATTGTCCCAAAGTACATCGTAACTTCCCGAAGTCGGACCGGAAAGATGCGCGCGACCAATCCGAAAATTAACAGTCTCGCTGATAAGCAAACTAACTTCTGTTCCTTGCTTATCGTATTCGATCAGGATTCCGTCTGCGAAAATGATATTTTCAACAACAAGACCGATACTTTTGGAAATGGTATCATAACGCCAGACTCTGCCGTTTCGGGCCAATGTAATTCCCTCGGCAAATGCTCCGAGACCGGAAGAAGCTTTGGGATTACTGAACGGTTCGGTGATATATACATGACGTCCGTCTTTAGAAACCGCCAGATCGTTACAGAACTGAAGTTGGCGACTGCCGTCTCCCGTTAGATCCGTTACTTTTGTTTCTTTGAACGGCTCGGGGTATACGATTACCCGATCATTGCCTACTGAATTAGGAATTTCCAGACCATCTTCACGCATAATTCCAGTTAGCGGAACACGAGTTACCACTTCTGAAAATTTTTTGGTGCCAAGGTCCAGACTGTACAATCCGGGACCTTTCTCATAACTGTTATAATCGAGACGAGCCATACAAAAATAAACCTGATCGTCTTTGCCGGGAACAATATGCGCCCCTGTAGGTGAAACAGGTGACTTCGCCAATTTTTCGGCCTTCTCCGTTTTTAAATCAACGAGCCAAATCCATTCATCTCTAGCACTAACAAGTATTTTGTCGGAACCCTTCAGCGGTAAAATTTCATCATGGCCCGGTATTTCGCGAACAAGGCTGATGACGTCCGAAGAAATAACATCTCCTATATCCGCTTTCGTCAATTCCTCGGGAATTTTTTCCATGAAACGCGGACCCGTCGGCTCGTAATAAGAAGGAGGTGCCGATGTTACCCAGATCGTTAAACCGGAGAGGCAAATTACCGTTAATATAATGCTCGTTTTTTTCATTCTCTTTATCCTAATTTTTTTAAATCAATTCGGTTCATTTCATCAATTCGTCTTTCCGGTTTTGGTTTCGGTAATCGATAGATCGATTACACCCATGCAGAATCATGATATCGGCAAAGTTCAAGCCGGTTGCCTTGACTGGAATTCGTACTTCCCCCAAAGCAGGGAAAAGATCCGATCCCTCTTCGGTCTTGGGAACTTCCGGTCCCCCTTTTTTCATGGTCAATATTTTTCTCATTAATACCTGTCTACCGTTTGAATCAGTAAGTTTCGAAACACCCGAACTATAGAGTAACATGAATTGCATATCCTTTGCTTGAACGAATCCGGTATCCTTAGGATAATCTGTAAATTTTAGCAGGAAAATATCATTTTAGATTGTCTCTATATATCAAGTATATAGGGTTCATCGAAATGGATTTAAATTGGTTGGCTTGGTCTTATCATTCTGTCGGAGTTTTTGCAGCAAATCTAATCTGTGCGATACTCGCTATTTTTCTATTAAGCAAAAAAAATAAAACACCTACGACTTGGTGGCTTGCAGCGATGTTCTTAGGTTATAACTTTATGCTATTCGGGTATGTCCTGGCATATTCCGTAAATGCGAGCTGGGGCGCATACCATCGGTTTTTTACCAGCTGCGCTATGTTCGGAAATGCGGGAATGATCGGATTCGTCTATACGTTTCCAAGACTTGATCAACCGAAAGAAGCTAAAATTGCGATACCTCTCTCATTGACAATACTTTTGATTGCCTTTACCGATCTTGTCTATACCGGAGCCCGGCTGGACATCATCTACAATTTCACAGCACATTTTTATACTTTCGATTACGGTGCACAGCACGCAGTCGTATTGCTTTTGACTCAAATATTTCCCCTAACCATACTCATCCGCAAAACAATCCGATATTCTACTTACGGCGGATTTTTTTCAAAATGGCTTTCCAAACCGAAATCTCTTTCGGAATATCCGATGTTTCTTTTCTCCAGGTTTTGTGTCGGCTGGATCAAGTTCATAAATCCGAAAGGAGAAGATGCGAAAGCTTGCAAAAGTTTTGCAAAAGCGATCATCATCTTTCTATTCATCGCTGTCCTAAACGTATTGAATAAATCCGGCCTTGTTACATACGATTTATATGCATTCGGGTTTGCAAATATAACACTCATTATCTGCTTTTACTTTGTAATCACTTACCTCAACAATTCTCCCGAACCTACTACGTTTATGGTGAAATTGGTCGGAGTGAGTCTCGTAACAGTTCTTCTTGTCCTTGGGTTTGTGGGCAATATCACACTTTCTCTCAGCGAAGAAGAATATGATACTCAGAAGCGGGCGGAAATTTTAGGTTCCAAACCTTTTATATTGAACAAACAGTATGATCAAATCGCCGAAGACATCGAATACATCATTCGCAAGCCGGTAGATGCGGATCCATTTAACGAAAACTTAAAAATCGAATTCAATCGTCATCCGGATCAACTGAACATTGATAAAGTATTATCGGAACAAAAAAAAGTCAGAAATTTCACTCTCAAGGAATTACTGACTGAGATTTTGAAAAAGAACGGTCGCAATCTAAAAAAAGATATCCCCACTCCCGAGGAAGAAGACGAAGCTTTGTCTCGCTTCAGCAAAACTAGGGCCTATAAGAACCTGAATAGTTCTTCGCAGATCAATTTAAACCGCCTTTACAGAACAGCTGACAAACGTTATACACATTTCGACCTTATAACGAAAAACGCAAAATACGAAGTTGGATTTTCATACGATGAATATCGGAAACACACGCATAAAAATACCGTTAAACTGATATACATCATATTCTCAACCTCACTCCTCATTCTGATTATTTTCCCGAGATTTTTTCATTCCAGTCTTGTCAAACCTCTGAACGACCTGCTTTCCGGTGTCACCAAAGTGAACGAAGGCAATCTGGATATTCAAGTTCCTATCAAAGTTCAGGATGAAATCGGCTACCTTGCCGGGTCTTTCAATTCGATGGTAAGCTCCATAAAAGAAGCAAGAAAAGATTTGGAAGACTATGCAGTCAATCTCGAAGAAAAGGTGAAAGACAGAACCAAAGAAGTCCAGGAAAAAATGGACGAAGTCCAAAAGTTGAAAATTCAGCAGGACGGTGATTACTTTCTTACCTCCCTACTCGCCAAACCTTTATTTTTCAATGCCAATAAATCGAAGTTAGTTCCTACCGAATTCGTGATTCATCAAAAAAAGAAATTCGAATTCAAAAGCAAAACCGCAGATTTGGGTGGAGATATCTGTATCACAGGAACGTTAAAATTCGGAAAACCGGACGATTACAAAACCTACATCATGGCCTTAAACGGAGATGCAATGGGGAAATCCATGCAAGGAGCCGGCGGAGCATTGGTAATGGGTGTTGTATTCAATGCAATCATGTCCCGCTCCGCATCCAATAAAAAAGTTTTGGACATGAAGCCGGAAGAATGGCTCACAGATATTTATAACGAAGTAAATTCAGTATTCAAATCGTTTAACGGAACTATGGTGATTTCCGCGACTGTTTTGCTCATCGAAGAAAAATCGGGAGAGATGTTGTATTTCAATGCGGAACACCCAGCCAGCATTCTCTACCGGGACGGAAAGGCGAGTTTCATAGAACAAGAGTTACTTTTAAGAAAATTAGGCCAGGAATCCGAATTCAGTTTCCAAGTGTATAGATATCAGTTGGAACCCGGAGATATAATCATTCTCGGTTCCGACGGGCGCGACGATATAGACCTAACGCCGAATTCGGGAACAAGAACGATCAATGAAGATGAATTTGCAATTCTCAGAATTATCGAAAAAACAAAGGGAAATATTTTCGAAATCGAAGGAGCATTGAAAGAGATCGGAGACATCACGGATGACTTGTCTTTTCTACGAATTGATTTTCAAGGCCAGGAGACCCGGGAAGAAATTCAAAACATTCAAGAACAACCTGTCTCTTCCAAATTCGAAGAACAGGAACTCGAAATCAGAGAGGATGAAGACGCACTTCTGGACATTACCGAAGTATATCGAAGAAGCAAACAATTGTACCGCGAAGGACAGGTGAATGAAGCTCTCACAGTTCTGACAAAAGCTCATTCCGTTGAACCGAATAATCAAAAGTTGAACAAATTGTTCGGACTTATGAGTTTCAAAGGAAAGGATTATGCAACTGCTGTGGAAGTAATCAATCATTACTTGCAAATGGATCCGGATACGGAAGAGATGTGGTATTATTTATCTTTGTCTCAAAAGAAGATGGGAAGGTATTTATCCTCTCTGGAAGCATCCAAACGAGTTTACCAATTGCATCCGGAGAATATAAACAACCTGGTCAACTTATCCGACCTAAATCGCCTAACTGGAAATTACGAGGAGGCAAAGGTTCTTTCGGAGAAAGCATTGGAACTCGATCCGGAAAATCAGAACGCCAGAAAAATACTTAAATATTTGGAAAAAATTTAATCCCGATATTTTCCTGCTAAGAATAAAATGCAAAATTCTTAGCAGGATAGTATAACAAAACGTTAACGAATATATGGCGCCGTGTCCGGTTTCTAATGCTCTCCCGTAAGCTTTAATCCCATAACACCGATTACAATCAAACTGACTGACAATACCCTCCAAAGACTGGAAGATTCACCGAATACGATAATGCCCAACAAAAAAGCTCCTGTGGCACCGATTCCGGTCCATACTGCGTAAGCCGTTCCCATCGGAATTGTTTTTTGAGCGTACCAAAGCAAAAACACACTGATGATCATGGAAAAAATGGAAAATCCGATCCAAGGGATTTTATATTCACTCGATTCCGAAAGTTTGATTCCCAAAGGCCAACCTATTTCAAATACTCCGGCCAGGATTAACACGATCCAATTCATTTTTTTCTCCAGAGACCATCTTTTTAAGGGCCAATTTAGGGTCAAACCGACCTTTCTTTTCCATGTGGAACGAAGAACAACTGGCAATCATCGAGTCCAAAGCAAATAGAAAACAAGTAATCGCAGCGGCAGGTTCGGGCAAAACATCTACCATGATCGGACTTTTGGAAGAACAAGAAAGAAGAAGGACCATCCTACCCCAAAGAACTTTGATCGTTACCTTTACAAACAAAGCAACCGACGAGTTCAGAGATCGAACAATCACAAAACATTTGTCAAACGAATATAGAATTTCCACTTTCCATGCGTTCTGTTTTCAATCGCTCCGAAGACTTCACCCTCATTTCAAAGAAAGAGGAATCCTGATTTTAACCGACGTCGAAAAAGACAAACTTTCCAGAGATATCCTCAACAAACATAAATTCAAGATAGGAGGGATTCCTTTTTCCATTTTGTTCAGCCGAAACGGAAAATTATTCAAAAAGGAATTTCCCGAAGTCTATGAAAGCTATCAAAACGAATTACTGGAATACAAACAAAAAGAACAAAAATTCGAATTTGACGATTTGATTACTACGGTTCTATCGGAATTGGAATCCGGAGAGAGCTGGACCAAGGAACTGACAAATGAATTCGATTCCGTAATTGTTGATGAGTTTCAGGACACGGACTGGTTTCAATTAAGAATATTAAAAAAAATGAATATAGAAAATATGACGATCGTTGGCGACGACTGGCAGGCGATATACGGATTTCGGGGAGCTACACCGGAACCATTCTTATCTTTTCCTGAACATTTTCCCGATACGAAAGTATTTCAATTATGCAAAAACTATCGTTCCTTAAAAGGAATCATCGACCTTTCCGTTTTACCCATCCTAAGAAATAAAAACAAAATCACAAAAGAAGTGATCTCTCACAGACAAGGAGAGATGTTTTATCTATCTCTTGTGATGGAACATCCCAAAAGGGATCGGCAGATCATTAAAGAAAAACTCAAAACCTTTTTTGATACCGACCCGGAAACAGTTCTGCTCGTCAGATCCAATTTCAGAAGAAGAGAATGGATCGAATCGGGAATTTCCCCGGACAAGGTGCTGACAATCCATGCATCCAAAGGGCTTGAATTCGGAACGGTCATCACGGATATCAGCTCCGGCTGGAACCTAACAGGAGAATCCGATGAAAACGATATGGAAGAGGAAAGAAGAATCTTATACGTTGCTCTTTCCCGTGCAAAAGACAAACTCATCCTCCTCGGAAAAGAAAAATCCGAATCTAAAAAAGGACTGGAAGACGAACTATTCCGTTATTTTCCGAAGGCCGATACAAGAACAAAAGGCGCTTTACGCCTCCCTTTCCTATGGGGAAATGGTAAAACATTCGGGGGATTAGCTCAGCTGGTTAGAGCGCTACCTTGACATGGTAGAGGTCGCTGGTTCGATCCCAGTATCTCCCAAATGATTTTGTAAAGTACCTTCCCGTTCACTTTACATTTCATCCCCCTGTTTGCCCAGCTGCATTTTTTTATCCTAATCCAAATCTAACAATCAGTAGTCGGCTACAGCTTCCGACAACAAGATCTTGCTCGGAGTCATGTTGAGCAAGTCGTCCCATAGGCACAGCAAGAGCAGTACTAAAAGGAATTTCGTGAACTTCCCGCGGCATAAACCGTTCATTATGCACTGCTTCTTTATCGCTAATTTAATTCTGTGCTGGAATTCCATCGTCCTTAAGGGCTTCTGTGGCATCACCTGCAAAAAAAGACATTTACTACTACCCAGGAATGCTACAAAAACTCGGTATTTATTTGTCCGCTTTGGCCTAGCGGAACGACCAGAACTTCTCACCTAATTTTAACGACGACCTTTCCTTTTGCACGTCCGCTTTCAACATAAGCCATAGCTTCATTCGTTGCTTCGAATGGAAATACCTTATCTATAACCGGACGTATAATACCGGAATTGATGAGAGAAGTGATCTCACGCAATTGATTTCCGTTTGCTCTCATAAAGAGAAAGGAATAGTGTATGTTAAATCTTTTTGCCTTTTTCCTGACACTAAAACTCAAAAGTCGCATAATCAATCTCACCAACCACGGCGCCTGAATTTCTTCCGCAAAATCCGGATCAGGCGGTCCGGAGATAGAGATAAGCTTTCCTCCCGACTTCAGTACTCTTATAGATTTTTCAAGAGTCTTTCCGTCTTGGCTATTCAAAACAACATCGTAATGACTCAGAACTTTTTCGAAATCATCTTTCTTGTAGTCGATCACAACATCTGCTCCGAGGCTCTTTACCAAATCCATATTGGGGGTACTTGTCGTTGTTGCTACGGTTGCGCCCAAATGTTTTGCCAATTGAATCGCAAATGTTCCTACACCGCCAGAGCCCGCCTGAATGAAAACTTTTTGTCCTTTCTGTAAATTAGCTTTTTCAACTAGCGCTTGCCAGGCGGTCAAACCAACCAGAGGTATGGAAGCTGCTTCTTCCATAGTGAGTGCTCTAGGTTTAATAGCAAGGTCCTGCTCTTTCATTGCAATTAACTCTGCAAAAGCACCGATTCTATAGTCAGCTGGTCGTCCATAAATCTCGTCCCCCACTTTAAATTGTGTTACACTGGATCCTACTTTAAGCACAACTCCTGCCACGTCATGGCCCAATACAAACGGTGTTTTATAAGACAAAATGAGTTTGAACTCTCCGTTTCGAATTTTGGAATCCAGAAGATTGACTCCGGCGGCCGCAACCCGAATCAATACTTCGTCTTCTTGCATCTCCGGATCCGGTATTTCAATCGATTTCAATCGTGTTTTCTTTCCGTAATGACCGACAATCTGTGCTTTCATTTAATTTTCCTTAATACTAAAATATGTTTGCTGTTACTGTTTTTTTTAGTTCACATTCTTGGGGCTAAATTTTGATTGTAAAATGCAAGTAACACTACACTAAAAGACTTGCAAAATGCAAGTAATAAAGAAGTTTTTTATGACCCAAATAAAAAAAAGATCAGATTGCCCGATTAGTTGCTCCCTCGATATGTGGGGAGACAAGTGGTCCCTATTGATCGTCAGGGACCTGATGTTTGCAAAAGAATGTACCTATGGCGATTTCCTAAAATCAGAGGAAGGAATAGCCACCAACATTTTAGCGTCAAGATTACAGACGTTGGAAGAAAATAAGATCATAGAGAAACATGATCATCCCGATAGCAAAGCAAAAGTGTTATATAAGTTAACTCGAAAAGGAATAGATTTGCTTCCCATACTGATTGAAATAAACCTATGGGCTGAAAAATATTCATCCATACCCGCAGATAGAAAAGCGATGTTGAAAGAGGTGAAGAAGGACAAGCCCGGGTTCATCAAAGCAATGACCAAAGAATTAGAGCGGACGTGACCTTTAAGCAAACCATGTCCAATATTTGCTGACCAAACGCAAAGGTTACGATTGGTCAGCGAATAGATATGGCATTTTAGTTTTATTTACGTTTGGTTCACTCTCTTCAAAATTGCGCCTTCAAAAATATTATAGGCATACTGTTGTAGCGCCAGAAAAATCGATGCACCTTTTCCTACAGGATAACTGAATTTAGGCGTTCTTTTGCCAACGATATTCATTACCTTGTCTACGACAGGTTCAGGACCTGGGGCTTTATCGAATTCCCTTTTCGTGAATGCTGAAATCTTTTGTCGGTATAAATCGTATTCATTTATGCTCCCGGTTGCTCTAGCTGCATTTTCACCAATATTGGTTTTGAAACCCATCGGCTCCACCATACACACCTTGATGTTAAATTGATTCAATTCAAATCTGAGTGCTTTAAAATATCCTTCCAAAGCATGTTTAGAGGCAGAGTAGTAAGCGACATTAGGAAGACCGATTAAACCTAAGAAAGAACCGATTGTGATGATTTTTCCTTGTCTTTGTTTTCTGAAATAAGGCAATAACTCATTTGTGAGCTTGACTGTTCCCCAAAAGTTTGTTTCCAACTGCTGTTTTCCCAATGCAACTGAGGTCTCTTCGGCAAGCCCTGTTACCAAATAGCCGGCATTATTGATGAGCACATCGAGTCGATCGATTTGGCTGAATAGTTGCTTGCCGAAAGATTCAATCGAGTTGTCATCGGAAATGTCCAACGGTAATAATTTGAAAGGCAACTGGGATTGGTATTTTTTCGGATCACGGCTCGTACCAATTACATGATAACCATTTTTATGCAGCCTGCCTGCGATAAGGAGTCCAATACCGGAAGATGCCCCTGTTACTAGAATTGTTTGTTTCATTTTTCTGGCGCCCACTATATTACTTTCAATATACAAGTAATATTCGCATAAATCCACTTGCAAAATGCAATCACTTTTTAATTATTTCAATGTTTAAATCCAAAATAGTTCGGATTATCAAATTTCGACCGCCCTGGGACAGGTGATGAATTCGTTTTTATATTTGCAGACACATAAAAAAATCCTTACTCCCATAAGGATAAAGATTGCATTCTAAAAATCATAAATTAGATTATAGCGGATCATATGAAGAACCGACTGCCTCAAGAAGAATCCTTACTGGTACTCTATTTTATTATTTATTCCATCGTCGCAGGCTCTGTCCTGGTTTTTACCGATTTAAGCCCGGGTTGGAAATTATTTTCCCTTACGATTTTCTTTCATATCAGTTTCCTTTCTTTGACGAAACCGTTACGTTGGCACATACCTTTTCAAATTTGGAAGTTTTTATTGCCTCTTTCCATTCTTATGGTTTTACCGGATTGGTTCTTATCCGAAGTATTAGGTGTTTTGGTATTTCCTGAAGACGGATTTCCGAAAATAGGAACTGTCGCCGGTTATATGGCAGGACTTTGGGTGATTCCCCTCTTTATATTAGTATATACCGGAATCAAATTGGAAGAAAAGTCCGTTTCCATACTAGGAACCTGCTTATGGGTGGCATTTTTATCTTTAGCTATTTTTGGTGCATCGGAAGCAACTATGTGGATTCTATCTTCCTGGTATGCTCAAAATGTAAAGATGATCGGCCATGTAGCATTGTATGTGCTTGTTCCTGAAATGATCTTGGGTGTGGTAAGCTATCTGGCATACCAGGGATTTTCCGGAGGACCGTATATCATCCAAATAGGTATGGCGGCTTTGATTATGATTCAATATACAGGTAGTCTTGCCATTTCCTATTTGGTGATAGAAAAAATCTTTTGAAGAAGATATTCTTATCTTCCCTAACGGTTTTTCTTCTATTAGCGATCATTCTCTTTTTTCCCTGGCTTGCGGAAGAAAGAATCATGAACGAAAAAAAAATTTTGCGTTGAAGATGGCGGAACATTTTAAGGGAAAGAAACAACCTTAGAAATGCTTGCTTCCAGAACTTAAAATTGAACTCTAGAGGGATGAATTCGTTTTTTCGTCGTGCTGCGGTATTTTTTTTGGTTTCCGCCGCAAGCCTTCTCCTCGTCGAATTTGCACTTCGATTTTTCAACCCTCCCGCCCTACAGTATTATAGAGATGTAAAGTTATTACACGCCTACCATCCGGATTATGGAGTGAGTTTACAGCCGAATGAAAGCAGATTTGTCCGGCATTATTCAGGAGCCTGGGAAGGCAGATTCACTACAAACTCTCTGGGACAAAGAGGCAAAAAAGAACCCGATCCCAATGCTTCGAAACTTCTTTGTTTGGGAGACAGTATGGTCATGGGATTCGGAGTCTCCGATGAAGATACGTTTTGTTCCCAATTGGACGAATTGGAACTCTCCGGCGAAAAATACCAAGCGCTCAATATAGGTGTGGATGCTTACGGTTCGCTGGGAGCGGCAAAACGTTTGGAAGACATGACAAACCAATTAACAAATGTTAAAGAAGTCTTATTTTTCATTTCACCGAATGATTTCACCATGCCGGAAGTATTACGCAACCAGGGAATTCTTCCCGATGATGAAACGGATGCACTTCATGAAAACGATTTGGTTTGGAAAAGAAATTTCCACATCCAATTCGAAGCTACCCGAATCTCGTTTTTTCTCCAAGCATTGAAGTTGGGATACGAACAAACCAAAGTCCAGATCGCTATTTCCCAAACATCCGCCCGAACGGAAATCCAATCCTTATTCACAAATCCTCTCCAATATATAAAAGAATCCTTTTCCAGAACTCCCAAAAAACCGATCTGCGACCTGACAAAATCGGAGACCGAAAATCAAATCTGTCCGGAGCCAAGTCTTGCAAGTGAATTTCCGTGCACGGACAAACCCTCTCCTCCCGAATCATTACCCCCTCTACCGAATGTCACTATTGCTGCTTACGAAAGGATGATTGCACTGAGCAAAGCCAAAAATTTCAAACTAACACCTGTTTTTCTACCAATGCAAATGGAAGAAATTTTTTGTTATGCTCAAGGCAAATATAGTCCTTTGGGAAATTATTCCATCCAAGCGGAATCCTTTTGGGAAAAGAAAAAAGTCGATACAATCAAACTCTTACCTTATGTAAAAAAAATGTGCGGAGCTCCGTTTCAAAAAAAGACCGGAGAGATGGGAAAAGCAGGTATAAAGGATTATTTTATACCCGGAGATGGCCACCTAACAAAAATAGGAAACCGATGGGTTTCAGATGCGCTTAAGGAAGAATTAAAAAAAGGTATTCGTTAATGTTATTCAATTCCGCTCATTATTTTATTTTTGCACCGATCGTAATTTTATTCTATTTTGTTTTTCCGAAAAGATTTCAAACACTTTGGTTGTTTGTCGTAAGTTTGTATTTTTATGCGATATTCAGGGTTCCTTTTTTACTTCTACTGATCTTTTCCTTCGTAGTCACCAAATTGGCAGTAGATGCAATGGAACGGACTGACAAAAGAGGTTCTAAAATATTCTGGTTGAACGTATCCATCTGGAGTAATCTCGGTCTTCTGTTTGTTTTTAAATATTTAGATTTTTCCATTTCCGCCTGGAACAGTCTCTTTGGGCTAAAAGAATGCGATCCGGGTTTTGTTTCCTCTTTGGGAATCATTCTCCCTATGGGAATCAGCTTTTTTACTCTTCAAGCTGTATCTTATGCGGTGGATGTATTCAGAGGAGTAGTTCAGCCGGCGAAGTCCATCTTCCATTTCGGTTTGTTTATTTCTTTTTTCCCGCAATTGGTAGCAGGCCCGATTCTCAGAGCAACGGACGTATTGAGTCAGTTTTTGGAACCGAAAGAATTTCAAAAAGAAAACCTGGTCAAGGGACTCAAACAACTGTTTTGGGGTGTTTTCAAAAAAACATTTATTGCAGACCCAGTATCCTACGCCATCGATCCTGTTTTCGCAGACCCGAGTAGCTACAGCGGAGCAGCCATCTGGGTTTCCGGAATCCTGTTCGGAGTTCAAGTATATTGTGATTTTTCCGGTTACTCCGATATTGCGATCGGAACTGCCAGAATTTTAGGATTTCATATTCCCAAAAACTTCGACAGACCTTTTCTATCGGGAACACTCGGCGAACTTTGGCGAAGATGGCATATTTCCTTCTCCAGTTGGTTAAGAGAGTATGTTTATATTTTTCTGGGAGGAAGCAAACGCGGAGAAATTACAACTTATATCAATCTATTCATTACCACTTTCGTATCCGGAATTTGGCATGGGGCGGATTGGACTTATATCATATGGGGAGCTGTACACGCAGCAGTGATGGTTGTAGAAAGATTTGCATTCAAATTCAAAGCTATAAAAAATGCCTGGGATTCGGTTCCTCGTGCCATCCAACCGATTTATCCGTTTTTTGTTTTTATAGTGACAATATTTTTCTTCCGCGCAAGACCAACACCCGCCTATCCCAATGCAGTGGATGTTTCCTTTCTGATGTTAGGTAGGGCTTTCACATTGCCGGAAGGACTCATGTTGGATCTTCCTATTTCGTTAATTTTAGTAATCGGATTCTTATTCTTCGTTGATATAGTTCAGAATAACAAAGAAGACTATTTCGATTTTATCACGGAACGTCCTCTGTTTTTATACACTATCTGTTCCGTTATGTATATCACCGCATTTCTCATCTATAGCGTAACGGTATCCAGTCCTTTCCTATACTTTCAGTTTTAGTTGTTAGCAGATAAAAAACAAAAACATTCTTAGTACATAAAAAACCCGGGCGAATAAAATCGGAACCCGGGTCTTATTTTTTCGTTTAACGAAACTAGAATTGAACTTTAGGAGCGTTTTCCACCGCTTTCACATCTTCAACAGTGAATGTAGGTTTGCCTTCATAGCCGAATGCTTTTGCAGTTAGAACAGCAGGAAACTGACGAATATAAACATTATACTCTTTAGTTGCTTTGATAAAGCGGTTACGAGCAACTGTTACACGGTTTTCCGTACCTTCCAATTGCGCCATCAAATCTCCGAATCGTTCACTTGATTTCAACTCAGGATAATTCTCCTGAACAACAAGCAATCGGGAAATAGCGGAGCCCAATTGTCCTTGAGCTTGATTGAATTTGGCAAATGCCTCAGGATCGTTAATCAATTCCGGTGTTGCTTGAATGGAACCTAATTTGGAACGGGCATCTGCAATACCTTGTATGATTTCTTTTTCTTGTTTTGCGAAACCTTTCACAGCCGCTTCCAAATTGGGAATTAGATCAGAACGTCTTTTGTATTGGTTGAGAACTTCAGCCCAAGCCGCAGTCACTTCTTCGTCCAATTCCTGGATTTTATTATAACCGCAGTTAGTAAGAAGGGATACAAAGAGAAGAACAATCGAAAATCGTCGAATCTGTTTAATCATAGAATGTGTTTACCTAATAGTTAGAGTAGGTGCAAGTGAAATTCGGAAAAAAAATTAATATCGGAATCGTTTCGTAGCCAAAAACCAGTTTTTTTCCTCATTTTCCAAATAGGAAACCAATTCCGAATCGGGAATGCCCCCATCCAAATATTGGAGCAATTTGGTATCCCCGGCGAGGAGTTCAATCGCGGGTTTGTCGGAACGAAATTCATATACCCCTTTCAAATATTGAAATTCATCCGGAAAAAGTTCTTTCAGGTTTTTTAAAAAAAACAAAGTGAAATACAAAGAATGAAACTTTTTAGGATTTTCAATCAGTAGTTGATAACCTTCGCATATTTGATCTTTGAATTTATGAAATGTAGGCAAAAATCTAAGAGGCCTCAGTATAACAGTAGTTGTTTGGTGAGCTTTCAAACGTTTGTCCAACTCATCTTTCGCTTTTCCTTTCAAATAAGGAGCTCCGAAAGTTTCAAACGGCTTGGTGGTGCCTCTTCCTTCGGAAAGATTGGTTCCTTCCAAAAGGCATTGCCCGGGATACACATAACAAGTATTTTGTGTAGGTATGTTCGGTGAAGGAGGAACCCACAACAAAGTTTGATACGACTTTGGATGATACACTCCGATCGGGATGCCTGCAATCTCCACTTTCAAATCAAACGTTTCGTTATAATAATTGAGAAGCCCGGCAGGACTTAATCCGTGCCTGTGCGGAACGGAACGAACTCCCACAAATGATTCGAACTCCGCCGCAAGGGGACTGCCCTCCACTTTGTCTCCGATTGGATTCGGAGAATCGACTACGATAAAAAGAGGGGCTTTGCCCGTTTCTTTTTTCAGTTTGGAAACACCTTCCAAAATATAATAGGCAGTAGTTAAAAAAGTATAATACCTGGAACCGACATCCCTGATATCAATGACGATGATGTCCAATCTTTGCAGTACATCACGCGGAGGAACAAGACTTTCTTCGTTGTCACCGTAAAGGTTTACTATATTGCAATCACCAAACATGTAACCAAGTTCGGAACCGCTTACCTGGTCTTGTAATTCCGCAAAAAGGCCGTGTTCCGGTAAAAACAAAGTATCGATTTTAATATCTTCGCCAAAAGAAATAAAATGATAATTTTTATTCCAACCGAACGCACTTTGGTTGGTTAGAATTCCCGCACTGCAACCTGAGAGTTTTTTAAGATTTTTTATAAACTTCATTTATTTTTTTGAATGATTTCTTTTGCTAAAATGGATTTTTCCCAAATAGCCTTGATCTTTTCCAAATCCAAACTACGGTTATCTGGATTAAAAATTTCGATCACTTCTTCTAAAGCGGATTTATAATCACTCAGTGAATTGAAAACATAAGATCTGTTTTCTTCAAAGATAGACAACCACATCTCCGGATTTGAGCCTGCGATCCTTGACATATCACGAAAACCACCGCCTGTGATCGGTTTGGTGCTCTCTTCTATTTGTTTTTTCGCAACAGGGTTCGCAATTGCTGTGTTTACCAGTAAGGTCGATAGGATATGGGGAAGATGCGATAAATAAGATAATGTTTCATCATGTTCCTTTTCCCCCATCTCCAAAGTCCATGAACCGATGGTTTCCCAGAAGTTCCGAACCAAATCCACAGTTTCCCGTTTTGCTTTTTCCGGTTTGGTCACGATACACAATTTGTCCTGATAGAGATCTTCTTTTGCCGCTTCCGGCCCGGAATGTTCCGAACCGCACATAGGATGGGAAGAAATGTACTGATGAGCCGTATCAAAATGGGAATTCACTGCAGTGAGTATGGTTTCTTTTGTAGAGCCCAAATCAGTATAAACGGTCGTCCCGATTTTCGGAAGTTTCAGAATCGTTTCAATCACGGATTTGACGGGCGTGGAAAAAACGACAAAATCGAAGTCGGAGAATGTTTTGGTTTGATAAAATTCAGATTCGGTTAAAACATCATGAGAAATATTTTTTTTTTGAATCGTTTTTTTTGAATTTTCGGAACGCACAACGCCCGTAACACGGGCATTCGGAAACTTTTTCTTAATAGCAAGAGAAAGAGAACCTCCCATCAAACCCATCCCGAAAATCAGGATGTTTTTCCAATCGTTCATAAATTCTGTTCCGCAAGCGGGTATGAGCCGAGAATTTTAAAGGAAGAACATTCTTTTTCCGTTTCTTTTAACAATTCTTTGATTTTCGGATCATCCTTATGACCTAGGAAGTCTATGAAAAAATTATACTCCCAGAGATTGCGTTTGAGCGGTCTGGATTCGATCTTTGACATGTTAATGGATCGTTCATGAAACTTTTGTAAGATGGTATATAATGCACCGGTTCTATTCGGAACGGAAAAAACGAGTGAAGTTTTGTCTTTTTCGGTTTTTGGACATTCCGTTTTTCCTATCACCAGAAAACGGGTAGTGTTCCCTGAAAAATCCTCGATTCCGTCATGGATCACTTGTAAGCCGTAAATCTCCGCAGCAATATTCGATGCGATGGCAGCTCCGTCTTTTTTTTCAGATACGATTTTTGCCGCCATAGCAGTGGAAGAAGTTTCGATGATTTCCGCATGAGAGAGGTTAGCTGAAATCCAATTTCGACATTGTTCGTTTCCAATTCGAATTCCGTAGATTTTTTTGATCTTTGTCAGATCGGTTTCGAAACCCAAAAGGGAAAAACGAATTCTTTGATATAACTCGGAGTAAATGGTAACATCCGAATCCAAAAGCATATCCAGAGTGGAACTCACCTGGCCTTCGGTGGAATTTTCAACAGGCACCACTCCGTAATCGATTTTGCCGGACGCGGTGGAACGAAATACATCGGGAATCGTAGGCATTCCCACGCTGGTAAGCGTGGTTCCGAATTTGGATCGCAATGCTTCATGGGAAAAAGAACCCTCCGGTCCCAAATAACCGATCTCTAACGGATGTTCCAAAGCAATCGTTCCCGACATGATCTCACGGTATATTGCGCGGATTACGGATGCAGGAAGAGGTCCCTTGGATTTGCCCGAAACTTTTTCGTATACATCTCTTTCCCGATCGGGTCTGTAAATAGGATCACTTGAATTTCTTTTGATGCGTCCGATCTCGGAAGCAAACTCCGCTCGTTTTTGGATGAGGTCGATGATGTTTTCATCCAAAGAATCGATTTGAATTCTAAGTTTTTTTAAATCTTCTTCCGTGGAACTCATAGTGATTTATCCTCTAAAACTTCGGAAGGATCGGAAACAGATTCAGCAAGCGGAGCTTCAAGTTCATCATGAACCTGCAACTCTTCCGGCAATAACTTCGTATCAAAGTCAGGATTCAATTCGTCTCCGTCTTCGGTAATGGAAATCGTTTCCGGATTGAAATCTTCGAATTTTAATTCTTTCACTTCCACAGGGGTAGGTAGATCTGCAAGTTTGCTAAGCCCGAAATGTAATAAAAAATCGTTCGTAGTACCGTATAAAGTCGGTCTACCTGGAACTTCTTTTTGTCCAACTGCTTTGACAAGTTTTTTGGAAATGAGACTTGCCACCATGGCACGGGAAGATACTCCCCTAATCTCATCTAACTCGGTTAATGTGATCGGTTGCTTATAAGCAACGATAGCCAAAGTATCTAGAGTTCCCCTGGATAAGGTCTCGCGTTTTTTATCTTTAAAAATATTGGATAAGGCATCGGAATATAATTGGTTGGTGATGAATTGATAACCGCCGGCGATTTCACGTAATAAAAATCCGCCCTCTTTTTCCTGATAGTCCAGGATCAATTCATCCAATAACTCACGGGCCTCTGTTTTTTCTATCCCGGAGGACTTAGCAAGTGAGGAAAGTTTGATCGGTTCGGAGGACAAAAAGAGAAGAGCCTCAAGCAGGCCTTTGATGTATTTACGATCTTCCAAGACTTAAGCAACCCGAATGATTTTAATTTCGCCGAATACTTTATGTTGCACAACCTTACAAATCCGAATCTTTACTGTTTCGAGCACAGCTAAAAACCCTGCTACGACTTCTTTTTTGTCCGGTGAAGTAGATGAAAAAATATCGGCAAAATGAATTTCACCTTTTTCATCTAACAATCGTTGTAGGTATTCCATTTTATCTTCTACTGAAAATTGGCCGTGACCTTCGAACAAAGGAGCTTCTTCTTCATTGGAAGATTCTTTTTCCAAAATGGAATTGAATGCGGAAATCAAATCGACAAGACTGACATCCAACCAAGAATCTTCTTCTTCCAAAACCTGGTTGGTTTCACGAGTAAACATACCAGCCGTTAAACGATCTAATTCGGCGAGTTTTCTCCCTGCGATTTGGAATTTTTTATGTTCTAGTAGCTTATCTACCAATTCTTTCGGGAGAGGAGGATCATAATCCTCTTCTTCAAAACCAGGGTCGGGCAAGAGTGCTTTGGATTTCAGATACACTAAATGAGCCGCCATTACGGCAAACTCGGAAGAAAGTTCAATCGAAAGAGATTGGCTAGTTCTTAAAAATTGAATGAAGTCCGAAGTGATGCGAGAGAGAGAAATCTCAAAAATATCAACCTTATAACTATCAATTAAAGTCCAAAGAACGTTGATCGGCCCTTCGGTCAATCCTCCGTCCTGGTTATTCCAACGGACTACAAATGATTGTTCCTGGTCTTTGGTCACCGAAACTAAATACCTAATGCTTTTGCGGCAGCCTGTTGCAATCTTTCCGGAGGAAAAGGTTTCACTACGAAATCTTTTACACCCATCTTGATCGCTTTCGCCAAAAGGTCTTCCTGACCTAGAGCGGTTACCATAATGATCTTTGCTGCAGCATCGAATTTAATGATCTCTTTAGTAGCTTCGATTCCGTCTTTTTCACGCATAGTGATATCCATCGTTACCAAATCAGGCTTCAAACTTTTATACTGTTCAACCGCAATATTGCCGTTTTCAGCTTCACCAACGATCTCGTGTCCCGCGCCAACCAATGCGTCTTTAACAAGTGTTCGCATAAATTTCGCATCGTCTACTACTAGTATTCTTGCCATCTCAATTCCCTCTCGTTTTGAGTATTTCTATCATTTTTGGAATAATATCTTCCAAAGGTAAAACTAAATCAATTCCTCCGAGCTCAACTGCAACTCGGTTCATTCCATATACAACGGAAGAAGCCTCATCTTGTGCAAGAGTGACTCCTCCTTGGTTATGAATATTGGTAATGGATTGAGAACCGTCTCTCCCCATACCAGTCATTATAACAGACAATAGGTGGTTCCCGCCGTAAACTTCCGACATGGAATTAAACAAAACTTCTATGGAAGGTCTATGTCCATTTACAGTTGTGGTTTGTTCTAGCTCGATTACTTTGGAACCATTTTTCGAGACTACCTTCATTTGGTAATCTCCCGGAGCAATGTAAGCTTTTCCCGGCTCTACAATATCTCCGTTTTCCGCTTCTTTTACGCTTATTTTACTCAATGAATTCAGGCGTTCCGCAAATGCTTTAGTGAACCCGGGAGGCATATGTTGAACTACCAAAATAGGCTTCGAAAAGTCCGCTGGGATCGCACTGAAAAGAGTCTGAAGTGCCTTAGGTCCTCCAGTAGAAGTCCCTATTCCGATAGCCTGGACTGAGACTGGTTTTTGAAAACTTTTATTTATCTGAGTTGGTGAAGAAGGTCTGGCGATTTTGTCGGGAGTTTTTGCAAGCGGGACACTGAGCTTGGAGTCCAGGTAACCCTTTATCTTTCCTGCAAGCACCTCCGCAATTTCTTCCGGAGAAAATTGATTTCCACTAGAAGGCTTAGGAACAAAATCAATCGCACCAAGTTCCAAAGCACGAAAAGTAGCATCCGCTCCGTGTTGGGTCAAAACGGAAAGCATGATCACTGCCGTAGGAAGCCTTTTCTTTTTGATCTCTGCCAGCGCGGAAAGACCATCCATAATCGGCATTTCAATATCTAAGATGATAAAATCGGGACGCAGCTTTTCCGCGAGCTCCACACAATCGACACCGGTTTTTCCAGTTGCGATAATTTGAAACCCTTCCTTCTTTTCGAGAACATCACTTAAGATATTCCTCACAAGCATGGAATCATCAACGATTACAATTTTAGGAGAGCTCATTAGGATTTCTGGATCAACTCAACCAACTCATCAAAGTCAGGAAGAAAGACTAAAACACCCAAGAGATTACTTCCTTGATGATTGAATTCAGTGTGCATGGATAAGAACTTGGTTCTTTCCGGTTTAACAATATCAATTACATCCAAAAAACTTCCTGTAATCATTTCGGGAACGGAAGGTAAAATTTCCTTTTTCATTTTGTTTGATAATGAATTCATCACACTCGAACAAACGATATTTGATATTTCAGATAATACGGAAACCATATCTTCGGACAATACTTTGGAGCTTTCCGAGGAGTAACGAGCTTCCGCCGATCCGAGTAGTTCCTTGGCAATCTCCACTCCGTTTTCTTCGGAAAACATCATCAAAAGATTTCCGTTCAGGTCTCCGGTCATACGGATTTTAACACCGAAAAAATCGTCATGGGAAAAACGAAATTCGCGGGCAAGTCCCTCTCGATCGGTAAGAATGATTTCGGGGATGAACAACTCGACTTCCTTGCCGACCAGTTGGGAAAGAACCACACCGGCATTCATCATCCCGGTATTCACAATGTTTTCCAGTTTCTTAATATCTTTCGTCGACATGAGTTGGGATATATCTCTGGAATTGGTAGTGACTTGTTGAAGTCTGGCTTCCTTTTGTTCTACAAATCCTTTTATGATTTGCGCAGCCTGGTCTCTTTCTTTGGAAGTAGTAGCATCTAACCTTGCTTTATCGGCAAGTCGATGTACTTCTTCTTCCTGGTGAGGATCAATCACCAATTCGGAAGTCGGTGTTTCCGTAACAGCGGTGATAGTTGATCCGTTTCCGTTCGTATAAGTTTGAGATTCGGAAGTTGTGACTTTTTTGTTTACTGTAACTTCTTCCGCAAAGATTTCTTCTTTGGGAACGATCACATGTTTTTCACGGGATCTGTCTTTTTTCAGCCTTGTTTTTTCTTTGGAACGCATTTCCATAAGTTTCGCATTGTACGCGTTAGTGGAAAGTTTGGATTTGAATACAAGATCCGAATCGCTCATTTCCAAAGACCGGATGGAAGAAGAACGTTTCATCATTTCTCCCACGACACTTGAAGAGTTTTCTTCCCTGTTGATTTTCTCCGCTGCAATTTCGACAAGACCGGGAATATCCAATACAAGTATAATGGTTCCGTCTCCCATAATGGTAGCACCGGTTAACCCTTGTACATCTTTGTAATTTTTACCAAGAGATTTGATTACAGTTTCATGTTTGCCGATCAAATCATCCACGATAAATCCGAGTTTTCTCGTTTTATAATTTACGATGACAACCGGAACTTCCGTTAATTCGTTTCTATCCGCAAGCCCGAGGATTCGGTTCAGACGGTATATCGGCAATACTTCCCCGCGAAGGTTGATGATCTCATGGCCTTCCAAAGTTGTAATTTGATCCACGTTCACTTTGATTGTTTCGGAAACTTCCGAAAGAGGGAATGCGTAAACTTCTTCTTCCATTGTGACAAGGATAGAAGGAATGATGGCAAGTGCTTGAGGGAAAGAAAGGGTAAAAGCGGAGCCTTTGCCTTCTTCGGAATGGATCAGGATTTTTCCTTTAAACTCTTCAATGAGTTTATTCACTACATTCATTCCCACACCACGGCCGGAAATATCGGACACTTTGTCCGCAGTGGAAAAACCCGGCGCGAAAATAAACTGATAGATTTCGGATTCAGTAAGGTTACCAGCGTCGGACTCGGAGACAAGACCTCTTTCGATTGCCTTCTTAAGAATTTTTTCCTTATTCAAACCTTTTCCATCATCTCTGATCTCCACAAGAATATTGGAACCGCCTTGGTAAGCGTTGAGTTCCACAATTCCTTCTTCCGGTTTGCCCGCAGCTTTTCTGTCCTTAGGATTTTCAATTCCATGATCTACAGAGTTACGGATGAGATGGATGAGAGGTTCCCCGATGGCATCGATTACTTTTTTATCAAGCTCGGTGTTTTCACCTCGCAAAACAAGGTTTACCTGTTTGCCGGTTTCCAAGGAAAGATCACGAACCAATCTCGTGAAACGATTGAATACGGATCCGATCGGAACCATACGGATATTCATAATTCCGGTTTGGAGGTCTTTGGAAATCCGATTGATTTGATCGATTTTACCTTTCAGTTCGTTGAATAAAGAATCTTCACCGAATTGAGTTACAAGATCATCATAGATTTTTTGAAAGCCGGAGTTGGTGATTACCAATTCTCCGACATTATTCATCAACTGGTCCAGTTTGTCCGAAGACACTTTGATCGTGCGCATGATCACTTTGGAGTCGGAAACCGCCTTTTCAAAGTTATTTGCCGGACCGGACTGACCATTCCCGTTTGTCTCGAGTTTCGATTCCGAGGGTGAAATTTTTTCTTCTACAGTCACAGGCAATGCCTCCATTTCAGAAACTGGGGGAGTGATCGCTACCACGGATAAAACCTCAACCATATCAATATTACAAAGAGCGTATAATTCATCTTTTGATTGTTTGGTAACGGTGACGAAACTCAAAGAAAGTCCGCCTTCTCCCCGATCCAATGCTTCTTCTTCGGGAGTGGAAATAATCACCGTGCCTGCTTGTTTCACAGCCTGAAGAATCAGTAACAGCCGTAAGTTCTGCATCGGAGTATCAGCTTTTAATTGTAAGCTCACTTGATAGATAAAAGAACCGGGAGATTCACTCAAAATACCTTTGATATCACTCCAGTCTTCATCGCTTAAATCCAAGTTTTCCACCACCGGAGCGGATGCCTGTGGTTTTGGACTTGCGACTTCGGGCTTTTTTTCAGGCGCGGGTGCGTCTCCTTTCGGAGAATGGTCGTTTTCATAATCCATTAATTTTTGGATCATGGAAGTGAAAGGAGTTTCCACTTTCACTCCGTGAGCAACGCTTTCGATCACGTGTTTGATCAGATCAAAACATTCGAACAAAAGGTTAACAAGGGTTACATTGATCTCCAAAGAACCTTCTCTGATCTTTTGAAGCAAGTTCTCCATTTTATGAGAGAGATCGGAAAGGTTATAAAGCCCGACAAATGCGGAGGAACTTTTTAAGGAATGCGCCGCTCTGAAAATATCATTAATAATTTCAGGATTGCTATGATCTTTTTCCAATCGAACCAAATTCGCATTCAGTTCTTCGATTTGGTCTTCCGATTCTTCAAGGAAGACTTCTGTGTATTCGCCGAGGATTCCTGCCACTTTTAAAGCCTCCCTTTATTTATTTAATGCAAAAAAATCAACGATCTGTTCCAGATCCAAATTTAAAATGAGATGTTCATCATGACGGGATACGGATTCAACCATCTTACTGTAATTAAGCGATAAATCGTCTGTGGTATAACTGATAAATTCCCGATTTACCTTTACCACTTGTTTCACCTCGTCCACGAGGATTCCGCATCTTTTCTCATTCAGCATAACAACAACTATACGGGAAGCGGGAAATATTTCAGTGTCGGTTTGGTGGAAATTCTTTTTGAGATCTATGATAGGAATGATTTCGCCGCGAAGATTGATCACTCCCAGAATGTGTTCATCTACGTTCGGGATTCTGGTAATCAGCACCGGCTTGAGAATTTCATGAACAAGAAGCAATCGGATCCCAAAATACTCTTTTTCAATTGTGAAAGTGAGAAATTGTTCGATATCACCTAAATCGGCTTCAGCTTCCGATTTGGTTTTTTCCGCAAGTGAGGTCAGAAGTTTTTCTTGATCCATAACTATCCTTATTAGTATTTATCGAACCCACCGATTCAATCTAAAAATGAGTGAACACCAGATTCTGTAATTATTTTTCCTAATTTACAGTCGTGTGTTTCGGGCAGAAAAGGTACCGGAAAAAACTTAGAAAAAGTAAATCCGATGGTTTTTCCCAACACTTCTTTACCGGACAAAACCCGATCATAATAACCGCCGCCTCGTCCCAAACGAAACCCGTCCTTATCAAAACCCAGTGAAGGAACTAAGATCAAATCCGCTTCTTCCACGGTGACCTCTTCCGTTCCCTTCGGCTCCCAAAGCCCGAATCTCCCTTTCTCCCATTCCATAGGACGAATAAAAACCAAATCATTATTTTGAACTTTTGGAAAATACCACAGGGCGCTGTGACGAAATTCAATAAAAGATACGGATCTTGGCAAAGGGCAGGATTCGGTTACGGGCAAAACGTCCACTTCCAAATTCAAATCCGGGACATATGAAATAATTTTCTTTTTTCCGGAAAGTAGCGGAAATAATTTTTTGATTATATTGAATTCAAATTCTTCTCTTTGGGGAAGATTCGGCAAGTGGGCTTTTAGTCGGTTTCTTGCCTCTTCCTTGGAGAACAGGTTCAATAAATGTCCCCTATAATCCCCTCTTCCAAAAGAGAGATGATTTTTTTGGTTCTGTCTTCGATTTCTTTGGTTACTTCCGAAGGCATTCCTTTTTCTTTCATTTGAAAAAGTTCATCCGCCAGATTGAGTGCACAAAGAACTGCCACTTTGGTTTTGGAAGCGTTGGGTAAGGAAGTAGCGATTTCTTTCAAACGATCTTCCACAAATTCGGCAATACCCGATATATATTCCGGTGAGGCTTCACCTATAATGATATAAGTCTCACCGAAGATCTGTTTTGTGATTCTTTGGGGGGATGAGGCAGAGTCTGCCATTTTACTTCGGGTCGTCTTCCAGTATCAAGAAGTCATCGTCATCGTCTGCATCAAAAACACTGATCGTGTCATCGTCATCATCGATGATAATGTCGTCTTCGTCGTCCAACTCAACTGTTGGGATATCGGAATCATCGGAAGCAAGCACCACCTCTTCTTGCGGAAGGGAAGCAAGTGCAGGAGGTTTTTCCAAAGATTCTTCCGGAGCAAAATCGGATTCTTCATCGTCTAGCAGGATGATTTCATCATCTTCTTCCACAACGGAAGCTGTAAAATTAGGACTTGGGGGGGAAGCAACTGCAGGTGCAGAAGGAGGTGTCGGTTCGACTGCTGCTGCAACAGGAGCGGCAGGAGGAGGAACATCTTTAGGAGCAGGAGAAGCTCCTGAACCGCTGCTAAGGTTACCACTAGCAGGAATGCCATCCAGTCTTCCCAAAAGGGAATGAACTTTGGTTTCCAGTTTTTCTTCTCTGGCTTTTAATTCACTTAGTTCTTGATTCGCCGTCTGTAACTGGTTTTTGAGGGACTTAAGCTCACGCTCTTTCTCCTCCATTGCGAGTTTCATCTGGTCATTTTCAGCGCGCAAAGACTCGTTTTCGGTCTCCAAACGGCTGTTTTCCGTGCGAAGGTCCTGGATCAACTCCAGAGCCTTAACTACTTTACTTTCCAGTTCTTCAATGGTTTCGAGTTTCAACATGATAATAATATTCCGATGGAATAGAATAGAGTAACTATTCTATTCCAATCAAGCACTAAATTATTTTGCGACTTTTGTTTTTTCAATCAAAGCGTTGAAAACGTCTTTGTGATTGTACGCGAGGTCAGCAAGTGTCTTACGATCCAAATCAATCCCATGAGTCTTCAATGCATGGATGAATTTGGAATAAGACATTCCATTTTCACGAACAGCTGCATTGATACGGGTGATCCAAAGTTTTCTGAATTCGGATTTTTTCTTTCTACGGTCACGGTAAGCCCATTGACCGGCCTTCATTACGGCAGATTTTGCCGTTCTGAAAAGTTTAGATCTTCCACCACGAAAACCTTTTGCTTTTTCTAAAACTTTCTTACGACGATTCTTATGAATTGTTCCGTTTACGGCACGTGGCATCGCTTAACCTCCGTAAGGTAGCAATTTTTCTACCCTATTGTAATCGGTGTCATGAATGACTACCATTCCGCGACTTTGGTGTTTCATTTTTGGAGATTTTTTTTCCAAAATATGTCTTTTGAAAGCATGGCCACGTTTGATTTTACCGTTCTTGGTAAACTTGAAACGTTTGGCTGCTGCACGATTTGTTTTGAGTTTGTACATAGTTGTTTTTCCTTTCAGACTTTTGCATTCGCTGGGTTCAACACGACCACTATGGTCTTTCCGTCGTGTACCGGCATTTTTTCGGGAGAGGCTTGCTCTTTTAGGTCCTCGACAAACCGGTTAATAATATTCATTCCAATTTCAGAGTGAACCATCTCTCTGCCTCGGAATCGAAGTGTCACTTTTACCTTGTCGCCTTTTTGCAAAAACTCCAAAGCATGACGCTTCTTAATCTCAAAGTCATGGTTATCAATCCGCGGACGGATCTTAATTTCCTTAACCGTAACAATGTGTTGTTTCTTTTTCGCTTCTTTCGTTTTCTTTAAGAGTTCGAATTTGTATTTTCCAAAGTCGATCAACTTACAGACATGAACATCTTGGTCTCCAGAAACTTCCACCAAATCCAAGTTCGCTTCACGTGCCCGACGAAGTGCCTCATCCAACGTAACGATATCCGATCCTTCGTCTGAAACGAGGCGAATCGATGATACATTGGTAATTTGTTCGTTAATTCTAATGTGGGCGAATTTATCCTGGTTGGGGTTCCCTCGCGGGTTGGGCCTTTTCTGCATTCAGTCTCCGAAATTTCTTTAAAACCTCCATGATTTGATCAGGAATAGCTGGATCAAGTACATTTCTTCAAGGTGCCGGTGGAGGGGAAGCGGATTGGGGTGTGGGTACTAGTATCCCCGCCCGATTTAGGGTGGGGTTAACCACCCGCCACCCAATGAGTTCCAACTAGCATTTGCCGGGAAAAAAAGCAAATGCGTTCCCGGAAAAACTGAAAATTTTAAAAATTAGTTCGGGTTATTGCCCTATTTTGGGAAATCCATCGGGGGAAGTTCGGCTGCCTCAAAGGACTGGTTTTTCAGATTCGTAATAAGAAACTTCGAAATAGGAAATTTCTCCCGAAAGAAGATTTGAAGGAATGTCAAACCAAGGTTCCATCGCGAAATTACCGTCTTTCTCGATCACTCCATCCATATTTCCCGAATGCCTTAATTTTCCGTCTCCGTCATAAAGTGCATAAAATGCCAAATAATAAACCGGTGCACTCGGATTTTTCTCCAAATGCATAGACCACCTAATGATCGTATTATTGGCAAAACTGGAAAATTTCAATTCCAAAGAAACGGGACAAATTTTACCAAAACGGTGTTTTTCCAAACCGGAAATCGAAACGGAATCGGTAAACACTTGCGTTGACTTACGAAGATGTGTCCAAATCACTCCGTCTAAAAAGCTGATTTTCGGTTCAGAGAAAATTTCAAAAGATTTCTTACCCTTAAGATCGCCACCTAACGACTGTATTTGTTTCAGTTTTCCGGCACGCTCGTATCCGAAAACCAAGTTAACTTGCAAAGAAGAAATCAAACCGATATCGAAAGGATATCTTGCCCATAAGTAAGAAAGTCCGATACAATCACCCGGCCCGGTTTCGTCTTCCTGAGTATGCCCGCACAGAAGTCTTCCTTCCTTATCATAAAATGCAAAAGAGACAAGGCTGTGCAAGATTTTCGCAGAATCATTTTTGTTTCCTGTGACGACCACTCCGGGGCAACTCAAGCTGATATCCGATCCTGCGGAAGGAAAACTAACAGGCACAAGACGCCAGCCTAAAATCAATCCCTCTACCCAATCGATATTTCTTACTGCGATCGCATCAATGGAGATTTCCTCTTTATGGGGAGGGTGAATCTCCTGTTCAAACCAGTACATCCTGGAGCTATCTTTTGAAATCGAATTTTGATCCGACCTCACTTCCTTTTCATTTCGATCCGAATCGATTTTCGTTTTTTTACGGACAAAGAACTTTGAATTCATTTTTAAGTTCTTTCTGTGCAATCTCCGAAAGAATACTCCGCTCAAAAGTATAAACAAACCTGTCTGATTGGAGAGAAGCGGATTTATATTTTCAGTATATGCCAATATATAACTGCCCGATAAAACACAGGCAAGCCCCAGCACCCAAAACAAGCTGGTCCGAGAAAATAAAATGCGAAATCCAAACTTACCGACTAACTCCGAGAAAGGTGACACGAGAGTACCTAAAAATGGAAACCGGATCAGAATGGTTAATAATCCCATAAACAGAGCGAGAATAAAGCAAATGAATAAAGATGAGAAAAATAGATTCCAGAAAAATAAAAACTTTGCGGGGCCGGGTAAGGCAAGATCCCAGGAAAGTCCGAAAACCCAAACAAGTGATAGATAATAAAGGAACGAAAGGAAAAATCCAAACATTGTCCATCAATTGGTAGCAAAAATCAGGGTTTGTCAAGAAATTTCGTGAGCATTTTCATCACTCGTTTGAGGAGTAATGCGAAGAGATAATGTAGGCGGATTGCCTACATTATCTTATTGTAATTCGATAGAAAAAAGATTGTAAATAAATTTACAATTCTCCTTTCAATAGAGCAAGAAATCCATCTCTGGAAATGGTTTCCGTTTTTTCTTCTCCCAAACGGCGAATGGAAACGGAATCGGATTCCTTTTCCTTGTCACCCAAGATCACTGTAAAACTCGCACGTTTCAAGATGGAATCTCTGATTTTAGAACCGATCTTTTCATTTCGAATGTCCAATTCCACTCTAAAATCTTGAGAATGCAAATCGTTATAAACGGTCGTAGCATAGTCGTTATGTGCTTCGGCAACAGTCACGATTCGGATCTGCGTCGGGTTCAACCAAAGAGGAAACTTTCCTTCAAAGTGTTCGATCAAGATTCCTATAAATCTTTCCAAAGATCCGTAGATCGCTCTATGAATCATAACCGGAGCATGTTTTTTTCCGTCCGAAGAAGTGAAATCCAACTCGAAACGATTGGGCATGGAAAAATCGATCTGAACCGTTCCGCATTGCCAGAGTCTTCCCAACGAATCCTTGATATTGAATTCAATCTTTGGTCCGTAAAAAGCCCCGTCTCCTTCTTTGATCCCGTATTCGATCCCTTTCTTTTTTAATGCATCATGTAACGCTCGTGTTGCGAGATCCCAGTCTTCGTCACTTCCTTGGGATTTTTCCGGCCTTGTTGCGATGAAAGTTTTAAACTCGGTGAATCCGAACTTTTTGTACACATCAAAAGTAAAATCGATGATGTCTTCCACTTCCGATTCAACTTTCTCAAGCGGTGCATAAATATGCGCATCATCTTGTGTAAAAGCTCTTACCCGAAAAAGCCCGTGTAAAACTCCGGACATTTCATGTCTATGCACAGTCCCGAGCTCCATATAACGCAATGGTAATTCGCGATAGGAATGCATATGGTATTTGTAAATCAAACAACAACCGGGACAATTCATAGGCTTCACTGCGAAGTCGGCTTCGTCAATATCGGTGAAGTACATATTTTCTTTGAAGTTGTCCCAGTGACCCGATCTTTTCCAAAGGGAAGAATTTAAAATCGTAGGTGTTTTGATTTCATGATACCCTCTCCTGAAACATTCCTGTCTGATGTAATTCGCGAGAGTATTCCACAAAAGAGTTCCTTTCGGATGCCAAAAAGGAAAGCCGGGTGCTTCGTCCTGAAAGCTGAATAGATCCAGCTCCTTTCCTAATTTTCTATGATCTCTTTTTTTAGCTTCTTCAATAAGAAAAAGATATTCGTCTAACAGCTTTTTGTTGGGAAAAGAAACTCCGTAAATACGAGTGAGCTGTTTATTTTTGGAATCTCCTTTCCAATAGGCGCCGGAGATAGCGGTCAACTTGAACGCTTTGAGTAGACCGGTGCGAGGAACATGAGGCCCCCGGCAAAGGTCATACCATTCTCCCTGTCCGTATAACGAAACAGAATCGGACTCGAATCCTTGGATCAGTTCCACCTTATAAGGCTCGTTTTCCTTTTTGAACTTTTCGATTGCTTCGACGCGGGAAAGCTCCCATCTTTTTACGGTGAGATCTTCTTTTACGATTTTCCCCATCTCCGCTTCGATTTTGGGTAGATCCTCGGGAGACAAAATAGTATCCCCGAAATCAATATCGTAAAAGAAAAAACCGGGTCCATTTTCGATCACAGGACCTACCGTCAAACGAGCGTGAGGCCATAATCTTTGTGTTGCCATTCCAAGCAAGTGAGCGGAGGAATGATGAAACACTTCTTTCCCTTCCTTGTCATCGAATGTTAAAAATTGAATATGAGTATCTTCTTTGGGCTCAAAGCTCAAATCCACCGTACGACCGTCACCCGTCACTGCTGCCAAAGCCTTTTCTTTGAGAAAAGGAAGCTGAGACTGGATAAAGTCGGATAGGGATTTACCGGATTCGAGTTCTTTTTTCGATCCGTCGGGCAATGTAAGTGTAATTTGAGCCATAACTAAAGTCAGTGTTTTAGGAAATAGCGCAGAGGAAAAGTAAGAAACGGAAAGAAAATGCTCAGTCTTCGGAAATCGTAATCAGCACACTGCAGGAAAGTAGATCCAATAAAGATGTACTTACCGATCCCTTCCACCATCTTGCCCCGAATCCTTTGCGTTTGGCATGTCCTAAAACCACTAGATCCGCCTTCCAATCCGAAGCGGCCTTGGCAATCTGATCGACCGGTTCGCCATATGCCAGTTCACCGATTGCATGAAATCCTTTCTCTTTCAGGAATTGGATTCCTTTTTCCAAAAGAAGTTTTGCCTCTTCTTCCTCTTTGTTTACAATCGTTTCAGGAACATAGGATTCGACTAAGTACAATCCGGACGGGATGGAAATCACTGCCAGCAATTTGATTTCCGAATGAAAAGCGGAACCGAGTACAGCTGATTCCAAGAGAGCTTTTTTTCCGGAAATCGTTCCGTCGTAAGCCATTAAAATTTTCTTATACATGAATTTCCTCCTTTTGTTTCATAAAAAAACAAGGAATGATGGATAATGTAAATACAAGTGCTACAATCAAAAACACATCTTGAAAGGCGTTCAAATTGGCACCGCCTCTCAACTCTTCCCTCCAATCCAAAAGAGAAGCAAAAACATTTACACCGAATGAAGATCCTAAAGTCCGGATGAAGTTGACCGTTCCCGAACCCTTAGCGATAAACTCCCTGGATAACACTTGTATGGCGCCGGCATTCAATGCAGGAATGACAAATCCGAGCGCTGCACGACTTGCAGTGACTAAAATTCCTATCAATAGAAAATAAGTGCTGTCTCTCAAAAGATAAAGCCCGAAAAAAGAAATCGCAAATAAAGACAAACCAACGATTATAATTTTGTAGGACTGATACATATCTGTAAGTCTTCCCGCAACGAGCATAATCACTCCGAGCGCAAATCCTCCCGGAATCAAAAGCATTCCGGCTTGGGCTGCTGTAAATCCGGCCACCAATTGAACAAACAAAGGAACCAGATAAACCGAACCATAAAGACCTGCTCCGTAAAAAAAGGAAACGATGCAGGCCGAAACAAATCTTTTATTTTTAAAGATACCTAAGTCCAAAAGAGGGTAAACTATTTTAGATTCTCTTAACAAAAACAAAGACGCAAAAATAAAAGCAAAACCCAACCTGAGCAGAATGGGCAAAGACATCCAACCCCGGTTTCTGCCTTGCGACAATCCGTCTAACAATAATAAAATGGAAAAAGATAATAGAATGATACCCAACCAATCAAATTTTAATTTCGAATCCGATCCGAGAGTGGGTTTTTCCTTTCCAGGTAGATAGAAAAAAGACAAACCGAAGGCGGCCAAACAAAAAGGAAGTGCCATAAAAAAAACGAGGCGCCAACTGTACAAGTCCACGAGAATACCGCCTAATGCCGGGCTGACGGATGGGGCAAGTATCACTCCCAATCCGTAAATTCCCATCGCTTTTCCGCGCATCTCCGCCGGAAATACCTGAAAGATGGTAATCATAGAAAGTGGTTGGATGATTCCCGCAGCGACACCTTGCAAAATCCGCGCGAGAAACAGTGTTTGGGAATCGGGACTGAAACCTCCCAAAAGCGAAGCGAACAAAAACAAAACCAGAGCGATGATATGCGTTTGTTTTTGACCGAAACGAAGAACCATCCAGGAAGTGGAAAGCATCGCGATTGTCATTGCCGCGAGAAATCCGGTGGAAATCCATTGCACCTCTTCATGACCCATTTGAAATGCTTTCATGATATGGGGAATGGCAACATTCAAAATGGTAGAAGACATCACCATGGCGGCAGTACCCATCATCACTGTCAGAGCCGGAAGCCAACGTTCCCGGAGTAAATTTTCTTCCTTCATTTCGGAACGATATTGTTTGTTTCGGAAAAGATATCTAGATAATTTTTGGGATATTTCCTTTAAATCTTCGAAAGAAGGCAGGTCAAAAAGGCGAACTTTTGAAGATAATTTTTTCCAAAACCGAAATCCCTCTGGAAAATAAACCGTTTCTATGTTAAACGGGACGCATTGGGTGGCGGGTGGTTAACCCCACCCAATGTCGATAGGGCGGGGATAATATTCAAAAAACTCAACACCTACCCAAATAAATCCCCTTCCACAAGACCCTTTGTTAATATCTGAAAACTTTCGTCTACGGACTCAGGCAATCCGAATCCATTTCCTCTCTCCAGACTTACGAACCCATGCAACACAGATCGCAAAATACGAATTTGGTGGATAGCTTCCGGGTTCAAAACTTTCAAAGATAAGGCAGTCAAACATACCTTCAAAATACGTTCGCTTGCCAATCGATGGTTTTCATTTTCCGAAGGAGCGGATACAAGCAAATGATAAACTCCTTTGTGCCGGTGCGCAAAGTTTCTATATTCCAAAATAAATTTACGAAGCCCTTCTTTTCGATTCTTAACCGGTTCTGCATCTGCCATAATTTTTTCTAAACTATCTGCGAATAAATTCGCGGTCCTAGCTGCGACTTCGCTCATGATATCGGAAAGATCCTTGATATGATTATAAAGGGAAGGAGATCGGATTTCCAGCTCGTCTGCGATCCGTTTGATGCTTATATTTTCAATTCCTTCCCTATTGGCCAAATCCCAAGCTACCTCCAAAACGGATTCTCGATCAAGCACCCGTCCTGTTCCTTTTGGTCTTCCCGTTTTATGTTTTATTTTTTTTGCCAAATTGCTTTTACCAAACCTGCTGTTCTTTCCGGATCTTCTTTATAAGGATAATGTCCTGCGTTTTCAAACATTACATACTCGGCTTTCATCTGTTCTGCGATCCATTTTGCTTCTTTTTCCGGATCTTCAAAGTCAGGATCATCGGTTCCCATAATGACCAATACCTTGGATTTTACATTGGCGATTCGTTTTTCACAATCCCCTTTTCCCGCAAATAACATGGATCTGAGTGCGGAGAGTCGTCCTTCTTCTTTCAAATTGGATTTTAAAAATTCGGAGTGTTCTTCCAGATCGACCGGTTTGTTTTTAGGATAAAGACTTTGGTAATAGGATTTCCAAGCCCCTGCTCCCCAAGGCCCACGAAACATCCCTCCGATAATCAACTTCATAAACCAACCTATCCCTTCTCCGTCCCGAACAAATGGTCCGGTTAATACGATAGCTTCAATTTGTTTCGGCAATTCGGCAGCGGAATATACTGCGGAAGCCGCGCTCATGGAATTGGAAATAACAGTAACGCGGGTTAAATGATTTTCTTCGATAAATCGAACGATATCTTTTCCGGTTTCCTCCGGTCCATAAGAAGAAAAACCGGTGTCCGAACCACCCATGCCGCGAAGATCCATTCCGTAAACGGTCGCATCCTTTGCCAATATCTGTGCCAACTCCAGATAATTTTCTTTCGTATCCCCGATCCCCGGAACGAGTATGATATTTCTCGCACCGGAACCCATTTTAAAATAAGAAATAGCGCCTTCATTGCCGGGAAAGGAAAAACTCGTAGCAAAAAGCAAACTGGGAACGAAAAATAACCCCAAAATAATAAGACCGCATCGTTTCATACATTCCTCCAATAATAAAACTAATCATATTAGCTTTATTAACTAATGCAATTAGTTTTTACAAAAAAAGGAGATATTTTGCTAAAAATAGCAAATCCGGATGATTGAATGATTTGGGCAAAAAAAAACGCGGAAAGGACAAAAGCCACTTTCCGCGTTTCCGATTGATCCTTTAAAAGGAACGTTTTACTTAGATCGCGTTTTTACCTTTTTCGCCGGTGCGAATTCGGATTACGTCTTCCAAAGGAGTGATGAAAATTTTTCCATCCCCGATTTTTCCGTCTCCACTTTTCGCAGCCTTTAAAATGGCGTCTACTGTTGGTTTTACGAACTCGTCATTTACAGCGATTTCCAATCTCACTTTACGGAGGAGGTTCACTGTATATTCATGACCGCGAAAAACTTCCGTTTTTCCTTTTTGTTGGCCATAACCTTGAACATCCGAAACCGTAAGGCGGTAGATTTCATTTTTAGTTAGTTCCGCTTTTACTTCTTCAAGTTTGTGCGGCTGGATAATTGCAATGATCATTTTCATAGTTTTTTAGCTCCTTACCAATTAACCACGTACTCGGATACTGAAATCTGGATACGCTTCTGCTCCATGCTCGCCGAGATCGAGACCGGATACTTCTTCTTCTTCACCCACTCTGATTCCACCAGCCAGTTTCAATACATACCATAATATGAACGACACTGTAAAGACAAAACCACCGAAAGCAAGAATTCCATACACTTGAGTCAGGATGGAAGGAACGGCAACACCCGCCGGAGAACCTTCGTAACCGAAAATAGCAACCGCTAAAGTTCCCCAAATACCGCATACAAGGTGAACGGAAGTTGCACCGACCGGGTCATCAATTTTGAGTTTGTCAAAACCAAGTACGGAAACCACAACAAGAGCACCCGAAATAGCGCCGATGATGGCAGCGGAAGCAGGGCTAACGATCGCACATGGTGCAGTGATACCTACAAGTCCTGCCAAAGTTCCGTTTAAAATCATACCTAGATCAGGTTTTTTCAAAATAACCCAAGCAGTCACGGTCGCCGCAAGTGCACCCATAGCCGCGGAAATATTTGTAGTTACGATTACGTGAGCCATAGTGGAACCGTCGCCTACACCCATCGTAGAACCAGGGTTAAATCCAAACCAACCCAACCATAGAATTAAAGTTCCTAGAGCCGCAGAAGTCATGTTATGTCCGAGGATCGGTTTGATACGACCGTCAGGAAGAAATTTACCTTTACGAGCACCTAGAACAAGGGCACCTGCAAGAGCCGCCCAACCACCTGCAGAGTGAACTACTGTGGATCCGGCAAAGTCATGAAATCCCAAGCCTGCGAGCCATCCGCCACCCCATACCCAGTGACCGGTAAATGGATAGATGAAAGCTACTAAAAGAAAAGAGAAAATAAGGAAGGAGTGAAACTTGATTCTTTCTGCAACCGCTCCCGATACAATTGTTGCAGCAGTTGCGGCAAAAACCAATTGGAAGAAAAATTTTGCATTCAAAGGGACTCCGGTCCAATTCATGGAAGCATAAGCGCCTTGATAAGCATCTCCGATCGCAGGAGAGTTATCCGCACCGCTCAAGAAGAAAAGCCCTTCTGTTGCTAAATAAGGAGTGCTTCCGTTACCGAACATCAATCCCCAACCGATTGCCCAAAACGAGAAAGTAGCTGCGGCAAAAACGATAAAGTTTTTTGCTAAAATGTTAACTGTGTTCTTTGACTGACAGAATCCGGATTCCACAAGTGCAAACCCTGCATTCATAAAGAACACCAGCATACCCGCAACTAACACCCATAAAGTGTCTAGTCCAACGGTAAGTGTATCTATAGCTGCTAATTTTTCTGCGACTGGATCCGCGGCTTTTGCAGGTTCATCTGCAAAAAGGAACATCGGGACAACCAGCAGCAGGAGGGCTATTTTTTTGAAATGTTTTTTCATATTGCCATTCATCCTTTGCGTGATAATTCGATGTCTTAAGTGCAAGATTGGTACCTAGTTTTTAAAAAATAAGCATAACGAATCAAAAAAACCTGAAAATGCTTAGAAACCTCTCATTCTGCCTAAATATGAAGGAATAAGAACTCATCCGCAATTCACAAATCTACCAAACCCTAGCCAGAACGTACAGTTAATAGGCACATTGTGATGAAAGAAAACAAAATAGGTAAAATTCATTCTCTCTAGGAATCAAATTTGCTTTCGGCGCAATGGAATTTGAGACTTGTCCGGGATGGAAATTTTAACCCAAAGACAGGAAGGTATCTATTGCCCTGCTGGAGATTTTTATATAGATCCCATGCGTTCCGTTTCCCGCGCTTTGATCACGCACGGACACTCGGATCACGCCCGCAAAGGAAGCAAAAATTATCTGTGCCATAAAGATAGCATAGGCATACTCAAACTCAGATTAGGTGAGAACTTGAATTATGAAGGAACCGAATATGGAAAAAAAATACGAATCGGCGATGCTCTTGTCTCCTTTCACCCTGCGGGTCATATACTCGGTTCCTCGCAAATTCGAATTGAAGTAAAAGGAGAAGTCTGGGTGATCAGCGGAGATTACAAAACTTTGCCGGACTTAACTTGCCCTGGCTTTGAACCTGTTCCCTGTCATGTGTTCGTTACCGAATCCACATTTGCATTGCCGATTTATCACTGGAAGGAAGATTCCGAAATTTTCAAAGAGATCCTGGAATTCTGGGAAACAAATAACAAGAACAATTTAACATCGATTATATATGCATACTCTCTCGGAAAAACGCAAAGAATTTTATCCGGACTAAAGGAAAAAATAGGAACGGTTTATCTGGATGAGGGAGGTTATCAACTGACCCAAGCTTATGAAATGAGCGGCGTGGAATTTCCAAAATACAAGTCGATTTCCGAAATCACGAATTATAATGCGAAAGATCCCAAACCTTTGCTCATCATTCCTCCGGGAAAGGATTTGAGTCCTTGGAAAAAACAGATAGGAAAATACAATGCATGGCTTGCTTCGGGTTGGATTCGAACGAATAAGGAAAACCCTTTTTCCAAAAACGGATTCGTATTGTCCGATCATGCTGACTGGAAAGGACTCAATTCGGCAGTTCGCAGTACAAACGCTAGTCGGATCATCGTAATGCACGGATTTACCGATTCTTGGGTTCGTTATTTGAACGAATCCGGTTTGCTGGCGAGCACATTTGCAGAGACGAATTACAAAATTTAAAAAATGAAAGAGTTTCTAAAACTTTGCTCCGATCTCATCCAAACAACGGATCCAATTGCATGGGAAAGTATCTTACTTCCATATCTGGAAAAAAAAGATAAAGACACGATTCAAATCGCGTTTCAAATTTTACTAAGTGAAAAAAAAATCAAATTCCCCGTCACAAAGATTCGAAATTGGATTTCAAAATCTTTGGAACTTCCCGATTGGCTTATAGAAGAATGCAAAACGAGAGTGGGAAACGATTCAGTAAACTTAAGTTTGTTATTCCCCGAACCCAAAACAACAAAAGGCCTAAAACCGAAGGAGTGGATGGAAACATATATCGACCCTCTTTTTTTTACGAAAAATGAAACCATACAAAAAGAATCTTTATTGTCCACTTGTTGGACTCTCTCCGAAAAAGAAAGAATCCTGTTTTTAAAAATGATCCTACCCGGAAAAACCATTTCGTTTCCGACAAAGACTCTCGACTTTATCCGACAATGGAAAACAAACAGAAATCCAACACTGCAACCTACCCAAGAGCCTTTTCTTTGCAAACTTGCACTCGGTTATGCAAAAAAATCAACGACAGCAATCGGTTGTTATACGGATCTAGGACTTCTGGGAAAGAGTGACAAAAACGAATGGATTAAGATTACAACCATCCCTTCTCCCGATCTCACGGAAACAGAGGAAGATCTTTTGAACGATTTTATCAATGGTAACCGAATTCAAAAATTCGGACCCGTGCTGTCCGTTTCCGTAAAATTGGTTTTTGAAATTTCTTTTCTGGGAGTGGAAACATCCAAACGTCATAAAGCGGGTTTTATACTAGTTTCTCCCCGGATTAAAAAGATCATGGAAGAGGAAGATCTAAAGTCCGTTACAGGCTCGGATTACTTTAAATCATTTCTGAAAACGGAAAATGAAACTACAAACAAACTTTTTCCCGAATCAAAACAATCTAAGTAGATATGCCGACACCTGAATCAAGAATCCGATCTTTAAATTCGCATTCGATCCGAGAAAACGGAGACTATGTATTGTACTGGATGCAGGCTTACAGAAGATTCGGATCCAACCACTCTTTGGATCATGCGGTAGAGCTTGCCAAAAAATTAAAAAAAGAACTCATCATTTACGAAGGACTTCGGATCGACTACCCTTGGAACTCGGAAAGAATTCACAAATTCATATTGCATGGTATGATCGAAAACAGAGAGGAAGCGAAAAAACTGGGGGCGAATTATTGGTGTTATGTGGAATCGGATACGAATCCGGCAAAAGGTCTTTTGAAAAAGATTTCAGAGAAAGCATGCCTTATCGTTACAGATGACTTTCCCTGTTTTATCATACCGGAACAAACCGAAAAACTCTCCAGTAAAGTAAAATGTCCTGTGATTGCGGTGGATGGAAATTCGGTCATCCCATTTTCGAAATTTGAGAAAGCGGCAAGTGCCGCACGGATTTTGAGAATATGGATCCATAAAAATTTTGCCGATTCTTTTTTCAATTTCGCAAAACCGAAATATTCCAAAAAGGATTTCGTAGGATTGAACAAAGGAACTACTCCTCCTTTCGAAAATTTCGAACTGAACGAACCGGAGTTACCTAGGTTTTTACAAACGATTCGTTTTGAAAATGAAGTTAAGCCCGATCCGAAAACATCCGGCGGCAGATCGAAAGCACTTGGCTTACTCAGTGATTTTTTAAAAAAGAAAATACATCTCTACGATACGGAAAGATCTTCTCCCCGGTCTTTCCCGGAAACACCTGTCAGCGGACTTTCCGCCTATCTTCACTTTGGTCATATCAGTGCGGAAGAAATCGTTCTCTCCGTTCTGCAAAACACGGAT
Source organism: Leptospira kobayashii (assembly GCF_003114835.2). NCBI lineage: Bacteria > Pseudomonadati > Spirochaetota > Leptospiria > Leptospirales > Leptospiraceae > Leptospira > Leptospira kobayashii. Next base: position 2,799,191 of record NZ_AP025028.1, read on the forward strand.
CCTGACTGGAGCCCGGAAGAATTGATTTTAAAAAAGCCGGGAGACCGGGAAAATTTTTACTCGAAGTCGGTTTCTGCAAATCACTACTTAGATGAACTCATCACTTGGAGAGATATAGGTTATTTGTTTTTTTGGCAAAAACCTTCTTTTCGGATGGACCTTTCTTCTTTGCCGGATTGGGTTCAAAAAAATCTTTCCCATCACAGGAAGGATGTGAGAGATTATCAATATACCCTAAAGGATTGGGAGTCTTGTCGAACTCATGATGAGCTTTGGAATGCCGCCCAAACCGAGTTGAAACATACCGGCAGAATGCATAATTATATGAGAATGTTATGGGGAAAAAAAGTGATCGAATGGTCAAAGACATACGAAGAAGCATTTCATGTTTTGGAACATCTGAACAATAAATATGCTTATGACGGACGAAATCCAAATTCCTACACAGGCATACTTTGGTGTTTCGGATTGTTTGACAGACCTTGGTTTCCGGAAAGAAATGTATTCGGAAATATTCGTTATATGTCTTCGGATTCCACCCGCAAAAAATTCAAAATGAAACCTTATTTGGATTATGTGAACTCACTGGAGGATCAGGAGGGTTTTTTATTTTCATGAATCAAAATCCTTCGGAAAAGACAATCATTGAAGACGAAACCAAAGAAAGTTTTCAGAATATTTATTTCTCCAAAGTCATACTTTTTAATGATTTGGTCAATGATTTCGGCCATGTGGAAGACTGCCTTATGAAGATTTGCTTCAAATCGAAAAAAGAAGCGAAAAAAATCTCACTTGAAGCACATAACAACGGAAAAGCGATTTGTTTTGTCGGATCGTTGGAAGAATGTGAAACGGTCGCAGAGAAATTGAGCGCGGAACACCTAACCGTTTCCATAAATAGCTAGAATATGAAAAAAAAAGAAAACCCCGTTTTACAAGAATTATTTTCCGCGAAAGATCCTAAGAAGGAAGCGTTTTTTCCCAGATTTTTCAAAACAGAAAAAGGAGAATACGGCTACGGTGACAAATTCATCGGAGTGACTGTTCCCATTCAAAGGAAGATTGCACTTAAACATTATAAAGAGATGGATTTGAAAGAAATTCAAACATTGTTGGATTCCGAATTTCATGAAGCCAGGCTCACGGGACTATTCATTTTGGTTTTAAGATTTGAAAAGCTCGCGGGATCGGAAAAAGAAAAATCGGAAATAGTTTCCTTTTATAAATCAAATCTTTCTCGAGTCAATAACTGGGATTTGGTGGACTCAAGTGCGGAAAAAATACTCGGGCCTCATTACTTCGGGAAAGATACAAAATATCTGCATGATCTTACCAAAACAAAAGACCTATGGAAAAACAGAATCGGGATCATGTCTACTTTTCACTTTATCAAAAAGGGAGAGTTCGCAGATACATTGGTCATGTGTGAATTGTTTTTAAATCACAAACAGGATTTGATTCACAAAGCAAGCGGTTGGATGTTGCGGGAAATAGGGAACAGAGACAAAAAAACGCTGATTTCGTTTTTAACGAAACATGCCTCCCGGATGCCGAGAACCATGCTTCGTTATTCCATCGAAAAATTGCCGGAAAAAGAAAGGCAAAACTGGTTAAATCGGGAAGACTAGTAGCTCCTTGGTAGTACCTCAGTTACAAAAAAAACTTTTACCGGCTCCGCTTTTCCTTTCAAAGTGAGTTCCCTACTCTCTTCATATCTCAAATAACGATCCCCACCTGCGGCCAGATAGGCGGCCTCGGAAACGGCAACTTTTCCAGGCACTCCATGGCTCTCCAGTCTTGCCGCGGTATTTACCGCATCTCCAATCACCGTATAATCCATTCTCTTTACGGATCCTATATTGCCTACGATCGCTTCTCCGAAATTCACACCGATTCTGAGACGAAAAGTTCCGGGAGGAACTCCCAAGTCTTCGTTGATTTTAATCATTCTCTTCTGCATTTCCACTGCGCAAGCGATCGCATGATAAGCATCCAAATCCGTTTTTTTAGGAGCTCCCCAGAATGCCATAATCGCATCCCCGATAAACTTGTCTAAGGTGGCGGAATAATGGAAAATCAATTCGGACAAAGATTCGAATATGGTATTCAAATTGGCAAGTACGACTGCGGGAGGATTTTGTTCCGAGAAAGTAGTAAATCCTACGATATCGGAAAATAAAGTGGCAATGTCCCTCTCCTCTCCACCTAACTTGATACTATCGTTCACAATGGTTTCCATCACAGCAGGTGAAAAATAACGGGAGAGCCGCATCTTTTCTTCTTTTTGTTTTTCCACAAGTTTACGGGACTCCACCATATTGCGAATGATGGAAAGACCTACGGAAATGGAAAATCCTGCAAACGCATAATCTTTTACAAATGTTTGGCTGGGATACCATTCCCATTGTATCTCCACAAAGATATCATTCAAAAGCAAAAGGACCATCACCAAAATTCCGATGGAGACGGTCCCCATCGAGGGAACCTTTCTACCGAGGAAAATGATATAACACAGGGAAAGTCCGAGAAGGACAGTTACAAAGGACCAGTAAAAAAAGAACTGTGACAGAAGATGAAGGTTTGGGAGTGCAAACAAAACGAAAAATGCAACTATCCCTAGTGTATCCACGATACGATTCGCTTTGCGAATCCATCCTTTGTGGACTTTTGCAAACTGAACCACAAAATTAAATAAAAAATGAACGAGTAATATCCAAGATGCGTATTCTATCTTTTTAATCCAAAATCCGTCGTTTACAATCGAATAGATGATTTGGCTTTGAAACAAAGTATTCACCGCCATAAAAATAGAACCTAACGAAAAGTAAATGGTAGCATGTTCGTCCTTGCGGAATAAAAACTGCCAATACAGATAGAAACTTCCCAAAATCACAGTCAGAACGATTACGAATATTTTTTTGAAATCATTCCAGTATTCCGCCCGTTCGGAATATCTTTGGGAGGAGATATAAAATTTATCATGAGAGAGACCAGGACTTAACGGATATTTGGCGAAAACACGAATTGCCAAAACATTCGGAGCATCGGTATCCACCTGATTGACTGGAATTCTATAGAATCTTGTCTTGTCCGCAAACAAGGATTTATCTTCCAAAACGGTATCGGGAGGTGTATCCAGATAAAGTCCAGTTCCTCCAATGAACTTTCCATTCCAATAAACCGCATCCGCCTGACTGATCTGCCCCAACCGAACGGTAAGATAACGGGAACGGAATTTTGATTTTAAATCTTCATTAGAGATAACAACTTCCGTTCTATACCAACCGTACCCTTTGTACTTTTCGAAATAATCCCGGAAGTCGGGAAAATAAATTTCTCCGTCTCCGTCTTTCACTTTGTCCCAGGAAGTCTGGATGGCAAAGCCGGAAATCCATCCGCTCCGCGCAGCTCCTTCCAAAGAATTTTCCGCATTCGCAAATCGGAGGGATTCAGCGGAATCATACTCCGGTTCCATATCGTTTTGGTTTACCGTTTTCGGTTTTTCCGAAATCAATTGGGAATCACCGGGTCGAAAAGACCATTTTTGCCCCGGTTGTCCGAATGCTTTTTCCGATCTCAAATCGAGAATGGAGCCGGTAAATACTATCTGCGCGGAAAGTCCCTGAGCAACAAACAAGGACGTAAAACCGAATGCAAGAAAAGATAAAAAGAACCTTTGCAGTGAAACCATGTCCGAAAGTATATAAAAATCAATAAGGTCTGGCAAGAATAAAACATTGGATAAAATTGTTATAGATAGCCTCACATCCGATTTTTTAGGACAAGGAATTGCACCTAACGGAAAAAAGGTTTCCTTCCCGTATGCACTCCCCGGAGATGAATTGGCAATTGAAATCACTTCCAAAAGAAGACGCCAAAAAAAAATCAGACTACTCGGATATATCCAAAGAGCCGAATGGGAAGGTGTGCTTTGCGAACACTTCGGCACCTGCGGAGGTTGTTCCGCACAACATATATCATACGATAAACAAACCGAGATCAAATTCGGGCCGATCCTGTCTTCTTTTACCAAAGAAGTTTCGATCGATCTGAAGTCCATTCCCGCAGATACGATTTATCATTACAGATCCAGAATGGATTTCAGCGTTTTTCCGGGACCAAAGATAGGACTTCGTGCGAAAGGAAATTTCCGCCATGTAGTGGATGTTCTCCGCTGTTCCATTCAAACAGAATGGGCGAATGAGGAATTGCAAAGAACAAGAAACATTATAGAAAAATTTCCGAACCTTCCCTGGGACAGAAGGGATGAGAAAGGAGGACTCAAATACGTTACCATCCGAAAGGCAAAATTCACCGACGAGTCAACAATCATCTTTACATTTACCGAAGGATTTGAAACACAGGAAGATCACGATTTGTTTTTAGAAGAAACAAAAACGAATCTCCATTCCGATAATATCATCTTTTGTTACAACAGAGTAAAATCCGAAGTTTCAGCACAAGGAAGGTCTGTCGTATTACGTGGGAAAGACGGCCATACGGAAACCATCCAAGGCAAAAACTTTTTTGTTCCCTTTGATTCTTTTTTTCAACCCAACCCGGAAGGATTTCTTCCCATCCTGGAATTCATCCGGACGAGGCTTCCCGAAAACAAACAAACGCTGATCGATCTTTTTTGCGGAAACGGATTTTTTTCCTTACTCTTCGGAAAGGGATTTTCTTCCATCCATTGTTTCGAACTAACACCTTCTTCCATAGATACAGCAAAACAATTGTTAAATAACGAATTTCCGGATGCGGAAATCAACGCACAAGTGGCGAACCTATTTATGGATGCCGGCCTTTTGCCTAAAATCCGGGATGGGGTTTTGATTTTGGATCCTCCCCGGGCAGGTTCGGGAAAAAAGGTGGCCGAATGGATCAGAGATTTCGGTCCGAACGATGTGTTTTACGTTTCCTGCAATCCGGAAAGCCAAAAAGAAGACGTAAAGGTTTTTCTGGAATCCTATACGGCAAAAGACGGAATCCTAATCGACCCTTACCCCCACACTCCTCATACCGAATCGGTGATTCATTTTCAAAGAAAATAGATCCAAAAAATAAAGTGGAAAACTCTCTTTTCTTCCGAAAGTAACAAAAGAGAGGGAATATGAATTTCGCCAAGTCCATTGCTATATTATTATTTATCATCTTCGGTTTCAACTGCCGGACAATGGTGGTTTCAACTTGGGCGCACCCTGATTCCGCAAGAGAATTTTCAAAAGTAAGAGTGCTTCTCGGACAAGGTACAGAAGAAGAAATTTTCAAAACGGATTCTACGATTGAAGTGCTGGATGCAAACGATCTGATCATCAAAAAAGCTTATGAAATTTTAAGCATCAATCCTACTTCCCTAAAAGCTCCCATACGACTAACGGCAAACGGTAGTTATATTGAATACAAAGGCGCCAAATATCGCGGAGAGATTCAATTGAAACCGGTGGATGGAAAAGTTTTTATCATCAATGTGGTTCCTATGGAACAGTATCTGTTTTCCGTAGTTCCTTCGGAAGTTCCCGCTTCCTGGCCGAAAGAAGCTTTGAAAGCGCAAGCGGTCTGTGCAAGAACCTACGTTGTGCGAGAGATGTTATCCCGCAAAAAACAAGTGTATGATGTGGATACCACAACCAACACCCAAGTTTACAAAGGAATGACAAAAGAAAATCCGAATACCACTCATGCAGTGGAAGATACGGCAGGATTGATTTTGGTTTTCAACGGAAGTCCCATCCAAAGTTTTTTTCATTCCAATAGCGGAGGAGTCACCGAAGATCCGATCAATGTTTGGGGAAATCCGGTTCAATATTTAGCAAGCGTTAGATCTGATTACGATAAAGAAGGCGATAATTATTCCTGGGAAGACAAACTTACCGGAACTCAAATGAATCAATTTTTATCTCCTTTGGGACTAGGAGAAATCCAAGATCTGATCGTGGCTTCCCGATTCAATTCCTCAAGAGTCAACGAAATCGACATCATAGGAACCAAATCCTCCAAAAGAATCAAAGCAACCGAACTTAGAAAATTGCTAGGTGCTTCCAAACTCAAATCCACCCGCTTCGGGATTCGAAGAGAGCCTGACGGAACCTTTTTTGTGAAAGGATTGGGCTCAGGCCACGGTGTGGGATTGTCCCAATGGGGAAGTTACGCAATGGCAAAGGAAAGTATCGATTACAAAGATATCCTATCCTATTATTACAAAGGTGTGGATTTCGCCAGAATGTCACAAAACTAAAGTTTGGTGACTATTCTTCGATTGTAAGTAAGCTCCGAAAGGGGCTTTTTTATTTTACTGGTTTTGATTCTCGGAAATTCTGGCATTAGAGGTCATCTATGTCTTCTGTAGCAGAATACCTTACACAAATAAAAGACCTGACAATCGTTCCACCAGTTCTTATTTCCATACTATCTTTGGAAGACGACAACGAGCTCTCCTTCGGAGAATTGGAAAAAAAAGTCCAATCGGATCAAATACTTGTAGCGAGACTCTTAAAACTTGCCAACTCACCTTTCTTTTCCAGGGGAAACTCCGTAGCAAATATGAAACAAGTGATCACAAGACTTGGTTTCAAGACAGTTCGCTCGATGGTAGCAATGGCGATGACTGACTCGCTCTTTCGCCAAGGAAATTATAAAAAGTTCAGAGATGAAGTTTGGGATCATTCCATTGCAAAAGGGATCTTAGCTCAGTTTTTATGCGAAGAAAAGAAAATGCGCAAAGAAGCGGAACTTTCTCTTACTTGCGGACTCATGCAAGACTTGGGCAAAATCGTTTTGAATACGATTGATCGGGCAAAATACGTAGAGGTTTTGGGAGAATTCCAAACCACCGACAAAAGCATGTACGATCTGGAAAAAGAAGCCTTCGGAGTCGATTCGGTGGAAATGGGTGCGGCGGCGGCCAGACTTTGGAAGCTACCCGACCAAATCATCGAAGTAATTGAAGACAAATCCAAAAAACCGGAAGAACAATCGGTGCTCGGACAGATCATCGGATTCGGAGGAATCGTAGCCAGGATTACGAGCCACGGTAAAAAAGAACCGGATACTCTTTCCATTTACGAATCCTATCAAACCATATTCGGTTTGAACAAAGACCAAACTCCTCCGTTAACAGACGTTTATGGAGAAAAACTGAAAACAAACGAACTCTATCAGTTCTGCTCCACTTTGTAATTTATAAGGTCTTCACGCTCAAAATGCGATGAAGACCTTCCTTCCCTTTGATTTTTACAGGTTCCAATTCTTCGTATTTGTATTTCGTAGCGTAGGTATCCGGTAAATGATTGTACAATCCTTCCGATACCAGAACTTGCATCGGCTTTGCCATTGATTCAAGCCTACTTGCCATATTAACAGTATCTCCTACGGCAGTATAAGAAAGTTTTTGAAAGGACCCTACGTTCCCCACAATCACACCACCGGAGGCCAGACCGATTCCGATTTGAGGAATAAATCCGTAAATGGATTCCCATTTCGGCTGCCATAATTCGAAGACCTGCAACATCTCTACGGCACAGTCCAAAGCGTTCTGTCTATGGTCTTCCTGGAAAACAGGAGCACCAAACAAACACATGATGGAGTCACCGATATATTTGTCCACCATGCCGCCGTAACCGAGTATCACTTCCGTCATCGCGGTAAAGTATTCATTTAGAAAAGAAATAACCTGATGGGGTTCTTGTTTTTCGGAAAGTGTCGTATAACCTCTGATATCTGAAAAAAGCACGGAAACTTCCTGAACCTTTCCTTTCTGATCCAAGGAAAGAGAGTTGTTCATTATACTTTCCACTACGATCGGGTCTACATACATCCCGAATACGTTTTGCATCTTTTTCTTTTCGTGTTCTATCTTCAGTTTTTCCGCGTATTCGTTTTCCAGATCTTTTTTGAACTGACGGATCAGTGCATTCAAATCCTGGATTTCTGTTTGGTTCATCCCGTATAAATCTTGGAACCTCTTCAGACTATCGTCCATTTGCAGACCGATTACTTTTTTGCGATAAATATCCCGAAACAAATTGCGGAACCTATGTTCCAAGATGGTTTTTTTGATTCTCGTTTTGGAAAAAAATTCATTGATACCAAGCTGAAAGGCCTGGATGGGAAGAGTTTTATCGGAAGGGCTGGAAAAAACAACAATGGGGATTTCCAAAGGACCTGCAATTTCAGCAAGTTCGGACAGGGTATCTTCTTCCGATACCCCTGTCTCCGGGAAAGAAATTTCACTGATCAATAGATCAAAATTTCCTTTTTTTAAGTCTTCCAATCCGTTTTCATAGATGGAACGCCAAACAATCTCTATATAATCCTGAAACCATTCTTTCAATAAACCTGATATTTTATCGAAAGAACGTTTATTGGATTCTATATAAAGTATGCGAACGATTTCTTCTTTTTCTAAGTCCACATACCTTATTTCTCAGATTGCATAAATTTGTGAAGCGCCTCTTGAAACGAAAAGGAAAATCTTCCCATTAAATAGCGAAACGCCTGCAGAACCACATCCGGGCGAGGGGGATCTCCTCCGATGAAAAGATCCGGCTCTTTCGGGCGTTTTCCTTTGGGATAGAGCCCTCCGCTCACGGCTTCCGTACCGCAGGCAATCAATGCTTTGGGTCCCGCCATCACTTCCCAGGCGTCCGATAGCGGGCCTTCCATTCCTTTCGACACAGGCCCCGAAAACACAACCGCATCGGCATGTTTGGGACTTGCTACGATACGAACCCCTTCTCTTTCCGAATCGAAAACGGAGTTGAAGGATGCATTTAACTCGCATTCTACGGAGTTGTTTCCTGCAGCGGCCACTTCGCGGTATAAAAATCCGTTCGTATGAGTTAGCTTTCGAAAAGCCGCAACTTCCGGTGTGTCCGCGGGTTCAGGCTCGGGAGTGAATTCTCCATTTGTGTAAGTAATCCGCAAACTGTCCCTATCTTTGGAGAATGCATAGAGAAAACCCGAATTCTTTATATAATCCTTACTGCATGCGGTTACACAGGAACCGCATTGCAAACAAGCACCATAATCGAACCGAATGCTTTCATTGGAGAGAATTTTGACCGAATGAGTGGGACATTCCGTCTCACATGCCTTACACTCGTTACAGCCTCCTTCCTTGATCTTCAATGTAGGAACCGGAATTCCTCTGTTCTTTGGATGAACAGGGGAAGCCTTTTTCCAATGAATGATTTGGGAAGGTGAAAAAATATTTTTGATTTCGAGTAAAGATCTCATAAGTCAAACCCCACATAACTTAGATTAAACGATTTATTGTTAAGCGGAAAGTCTCCGATCAATTCTCCGCGAACCGCAAGCTCCAGCGCATGCCAATTCAGAACGGAAGGATCGCGGATATAAGAATCCGTAACATGCCCTTCCGCATCCAAATCCAACGCAACCAGAACCGGACCTCTCCATGCTTCCACGGTTTTGAAATACAATCCCGGTTTTACAGTTGCAGACTTTGTTTTCGTGCTAGGAGAACTTGACCATACGTGATCCCAATCCAATTTTTCCACTTGAGCTTCCATCCAAATAAGGGATTGTTTAATCTCCTTATAACGCAGATAAAATCTCGCCCAAGCATCTCCTGAAAAATGATAAGGATCTTCCGCCGGAGCCAGAGGTTTCCAATCCGGATATCCTATATCGGTTATCCTTTGGTCCTGCAAAACTCCCGCCATACGGGCGACTTGACCAACAAACCCTTGTTTTTCGACATCTTCCGGATTGATTTTTCCGCAACCTTGTAATCTTTCCTTGATAGTGGAAACGTCCAAAGCTCTCAGCACTTGAGGTTCCACATTCTTTTTGAATATTTTTTTCAAGTTATAGAATGCAGCCTTGGCATCTTTCGCCGTCAGTTTCGAATTTACCACCACACCACCGGGTCGAACCGCAGCCTTTCCGAAACGGTTCCCCGTCCAGTTTTCCATAAGACCGAGCCCTGCTCCCCTATCCGTTGCACAAACCCCAAATAACGGATAATAGCCGATATCTTCCGAAAGTCCTCCCAAATCCCCTATATGGATGGCGATTCTTTCCGTTTCGATGAGTAATGAACGAAAAATTTCAACATCTTTGGAAGGCTGAATGGACATTGCATCCTCATAGATTCTGCTGAAAGCGGTCGCATAAGCGACGCTGGAATCTCCCGAGATGGTTTCGGAGAAATGCATAACTTTCGAGTGAGGTTGACCTTTGATTCTTTCCTGAATTCCCCTGTGTTGAAAACCAAGTCGTATTGTTAGGTGACGAATCGTTTCTCCTTCCACTACGAATCGGAAATGACCGGGCTCGATGATCCCTGCGTGTATCGGACCTACCGCATGAGAATAGGAAGTGCTGGCACAGGGAACTTTTAATCCGTGAAAAAAAGGATCCCTCAAAGTTCCCGATTTTTGGTGGAGTCCGAGCACCTTACTTCGTTTATCCGTAAGGTATTCTTCTTCCGACAATGAAGAATAATCCTCGGGTCCCATGTCTTTTCCGAGAGAGTGACGCAAAACCCAAATCGGGTAAGAATCATCCATCAAAAAATCGATCGCACTTTTTTTATCGGGAACTTCTTCCATCGTGATCACATTGTTTTCACTTAGAAAATGATAGAATTTTTGTCTCGTATTAGAATAAAATACACCTGTTGGTTTACGCATTTGCCAAACCTCCGTTGATTAAGGTCATCATTCCATAAACACCTAACGCCAAGGCAGCGATAAGGCTGATCAGAAAGAGAAAGATTCGTATCCGAAGAACCGTCTGAACATTAGCATTAAAATCCCGATGAGGAAGACGGATGATCGGTAAAATCTTGTTCAAAGCGATAAAGAAAAAAACCAAGCCGAGAATAGGAAATGCGAAAAGTAAAATCGAATTTCTTTCCAAACCGATTCGAATGATCTCCAAGTCCAAAAGAAAAATAGGAGACAAAGGAAAAACAAACGCAACGAGCAAAGCGGCAAAGTAGGAATAAAAGGATGCAGAATGAAGAGAATCACTCTGTGCGATATTGAGAATCATCCTTTGCCCCGAATCCATACGAAGTATTCCCATAGAAACGAAAACCAATACCTTTACTAGTAAGGTTGCCGCGAGTAGGAAATAGAAAACAGAATCGGAAACATCTAACCATAAAAAGACGGCAAGCATTCCCGTATGGAAAAGGGCTACTTTCGCCGCAAGTCTTCTAATATCCTCTCTACGATGCAAAACCCAAGTGGAATAGAGAATCGTGAGTATCCCGATAAACAAGAGTCCGTTTGCCGAATTGAAAACCGAAGGGTTGAGAGCTTTTTCGAACTGAACCAAAGGACGCAGCGCAAGCGCAACGGACACCGGTACAAAGGAAGCGATCAAAGAGGAAATCTGACTCGGGCTTTCCGCATAAGTATCCGCTACCCAATAATGGTTGGGAACGAGTCCAAGCTTCGCTGAGTATCCGTAAATGGAAAGCAATAGACCTGTTTCAATCAAAAGCCCAGACTGACCGGTTAACCCCTGTTTTAAGGCGGAAAAATCCAAAGTTTCCAAAGGTGCGGAAACAAAGAGCAGGATCACTATTCCCAAAAACGCGATCCCCAGTCCGTAAGAGTTGATGAGTAAAAACTTCCAACCTACGTGAAAGGATTTTTCAGTTCCGCTGGAAGATATAAGTAAAGCCCCGAACAAAGTGGACGCTTCGATCAAAATCCATTTCAGAACGATATTCTCGGTAAACCAGGAGGAGAATAATGCCGAGAAAAACAAAACCTTAAGGATCGACCATAATAGAATCCGGGTTTGTCCTTTCGTAGGAGCAAAGATAAAAATTCCGAACACTACAAGGAAGGAAATAATCCCCGATAAATAAAATATACATTCGTTCATGTTTGTTTACCTTTACGATGCATATGCGGAGAAAGTTGCAAAATCCCCGCAGACACGATTACAAGGACTGCATCCAAAAAAGATCCAAATTCCAATCCGAACGGAAGCCCTTTGTCCAAAACCAAAGTCAGAACGAAGATTCCGTTTTCAAAGACGCAAAACCCAGCAATCAAAGCAAGCCAATTCCGCCTAACAATAAAACACAATACTCCTACGTATATCATCAAGATCACGTAAATGAGTCCGATTTTATGAATAGGAATGGGCCAATCACTTGTTCCTTGGGTGATTCTTACGGCAACAACCAATCCCAAGACCAAAAAAAGCAACGTAGCCAAATAACCGAATTTAGGTGCTGTGCTTTCCTTCATTTGGGACTTTTTTGCGGTCCAGTTGAGAATAAACGGGGTTAAAAATCCTTTGAATAAGACAACAAGCGTTATCAAACTCAAGGAATGTTTCCAATTCTCTTCATGAGTTTGAAGAACGGGAAAAATCAGTAAAAAACCCTGGATACTTAAGAAAATAATGATTCGTTGCAATCGGTTTTCCACGAGCACAACAATTCCGGTAAGGAAGAGTAATAAATAGATAAAATCGTATAACATATGTGCTCCTACGACAACTTAACAAGTGTTCCGAGAATCAATATGGCAAGAAAAGCAAGCCCCATAAACTCAGGGATCCAAGTCCATCGTCTTCTTACCGAATTCGCTTCCCAAAGCCCCAGTATGACCGAAAGAAGGATCACTCCCGGCAGAACGAAACATTCGCGGGTAAAGTGTCCCATTTCCGAAACAGGAAACAGTTTGGAATGTTCCAAAGCAAGTTTGATAAGGAAAGCAAGTAAACTCACTAGTTTGATCTGACTTGCCAGTTCCAAATAACCCATCGTTCTTCCCGATGCCTCTAGAATCATCGCTTCGTGGACCATCGTCAATTCAAGATGCGTTCTAGGATCATCAAACGGAGGTTTTGCGAGTTCAGCAAGAATTGCAATGAAAGACAATCCCAAAAACAGGATACCAATAAAGGCACCGACAGGAGTCATGGAAATCTCGATATGGGACTGCGCCACAAGGATCATAAGAATGATCGTCGGTTCCGCCATAACCGAGAGAAGAATCTCTCTACCGGAACCAAGACCTCCGAATGAAGTGCCCGTTTCCATTGCAAAACTAACAAACGCAAATCGATACATGGCGAGAAAGAAAGGGATCAAGATGAAAGGCGCCCATTCAAACACTACGATCGACCAGATAACAAGGCCTGCGAACACTGCAACGATAGGAGAGATCTCGGAGAAGATACCTGAGTTGGGATTGTCTATCGGTTCTTTCGCCAAAAACTTTCTTATTTCATAGAATACTTGCAGGACTTTCGGTCCCCTTCTGCCTTGCGCTCTCGCTCTTAACTTTCTTACGATACCGCCTGCAAGCAGGGGCAATGCGATAAATATGAAAATTTGATATATGATCAAATAAACTGAATTCAGGTTCATTAAATTTTCCCCCAATTCCCTAAAATCAATAACGACAGAATCGCTATCAGAAAGACGGAAGAGATCGCAAGATACTTGCTTATTTCGTGGTCTTCCTCTTCCTCTTTGGACACAAGATGTTTCCCCAGATCCAAAAGTTTATGAAAGCCGTCTAAAAAGTTCTGATCGATGATGGATCGTCCTTCTTTGGTTAAAAAATATCTTCCCAACGAATTTCGAAGCGGTTCCGAGAAAACGGATGCAGGAATGGATAATTCCGAACCCAAATAACCGTTTCCACAGTCCCAAAACTTTCTTTTGTTAATCTTATGTGCCCACTTGAATACCACCAAACTAACGATAAATACTAATGTGATGCCGGAAACAAAAGCAAGACTGGTAATCCATTCTCTGAAACTTTCATCTACGTAAGGAGCAAGAGGCGGCAACATCAGAATGAAAGGGAGCAAAACGGGCAAAAGAAAAATCATGAGCCCCAAACTTCCTACGGATGCCAAAACCCAAAACCGTTTCGTTGAGTTCCACTCCGGCAAACGGGTGTTTGGATCAGGATTGGAAAGGAACAAACTCATATAAAGTCTGATATGAGTGAAGCCACCCAAGATGATTCCGAAAAAGATAAAAATCATAGCGGGCAAAAGAAATACGGATCTGCCGAGAGGCATATCCAAAATCTTGGCATTCAAAAAAAGGTAAGTGGATTCGGAAATAAAACCGATCGTTCCCGGAATCACAGCATAACTGAATGTTCCAAGTCCCATCCACAAAGGTGAAATTCCGATATAACGCCCGATCCCTTTCATATCATCCGTTGAGCTTGAATTTCTAAGCCTCGCCACAAGTCCCACCGAGAACAATTGAAATGTTTTTGAGAAACTATGATTCAAAAGACTGATGAAAAAAAGCAAATAGAAGGATTTGCTTAAGAAAATAAGATCCTGATCTTCCGCGGCTTGAAACATTCCCGAGATGGAAAGACAAAGCCAAAGAAAATTGATCGATTCAATCGAACTGTAAGCCAAAGCTTTTTTCGGATCCTTGTGAAAGAAGGAAGTGATCCCTCCGAAAAATACTCCCAAAGCGGCTAATGGAAATAAAATCTGATACAAGATCGGATCTTCCCAATAAGGCATTACATATCTGCAGAAAAGCAATAATGGAAAAATTTCCAACGCCCCGGCAAAAGCACCTAATGCGTGTGAGGGTCCACCTTCATTTACCTTAGGCAACCAGATATGAAATCCGGAAAATCCCGACTTCAAAAGAAGCGCTATAGTCAGAAAAATAAGTCCTCTCGTATCTCCCGTGGGCAAAAATACCCATGCAGCCAAAAAGATTGCGGATATTCCTGATGCGAGAAGCAGTGAACCCAAACTTTCAATTTGTTTTTTACCGAATTCGGTTCCCGAATAAATCAGAATCGTGGAAAAGGACGCTATCTCCAAAGCAACCGGCAATAGTATCGATTTCCCCGCCAGATAACAAACACCAAGCGAAGCCCAAAAGATGGCATACCCTACGGCAACCTTTCCTTTGTTGTCAGTTTCGTAAGATTGAACCAACATAAATGCGGAAAGGCCGATATAAACCTGGAGCAGAAGACCGAGTAAAATAGGAAAGTCATCTCCCAGCGGGTTTGCGCCGGATTGCAAAAAGATGACCAACGGTAGAAGGGCAGATAACCCCACCAGAATAAAACTAAGGAGGGAGAACTTTCGGTTCACTTCCATAAAACCTCACTATGAATGTATAAAAAAAGATACGAAATTTAAACGAAAGTGAGAGATGGGGGCCCACGAAACATGTGGATGGAGAAAAAAATCAAATAGAGAAAGGAAAGAACAGATCTACGAAATCTGTTGAATGTCAAAGAGGAAAGAAGCAGGTAAAGGATGGGAATGTAGGCGAGATTGTTCTTGGACTCTAGTTTGGGAAAAAACTCCCCTTCTGAGGTCTCTTGAATTTCGACCTCACCCATTTCCATATTGGCAACGGTGAGACTAGGAGATTTACTAGAAAAAAAGAGGGTAACCGCTATAATGAGAATTAAACGAAATACCATATTTTCTATTCCTCAGTACAAACTAAATTTGAATTATAAATTGAAAAGATATTTTTAACTGACGATCAAAAATCTATGAATTCTTCCACGAACTATATTCAAATTTCAGGATTGTCAAAATCTTACAGGCAAGGAGAAGAAAACATTCCTGTCCTGGAAGATTTGAATCTAGTCATTCCCGGGAATGAGCTAGTCACTCTAATGGGACCGTCCGGTTCGGGAAAATCCACATTACTTAACATTTTGTCCGCAATCGAATCCGCGGATTCGGGACAAATCTCGGTTTTTGGAGAAGAATTGATCGGAAAAACGGAAGATCAACTAACGCTATATAGACGAACCACAATTGGAATCGTATTTCAATTCTTTCACTTACTCCCCTATTTATCCGCGACAGATAATGTGGCACTCCCTCTGTTTTTAAACGGAATGTCCAAGAAGAGAGCCAAGAAAGAAGCCGAATCCGTTTTGGATCTTGTGGGACTAGGGAATCGATTGAAATTTTCTCCCAAAGAACTTTCCGGAGGAGAAAAACAGAGAGTGGCAATTGCACGCGCAATCGTTCACAAACCGAAACTGGTTTTAGCAGACGAACCGACGGGTAATCTGGATTCAAAGTCCTCTCTGCAAATTATGGAATTATTTCATAAATGCGTTAAAGATCTGGGACTAAGTCTTTTTATGGTAACCCATAATCCGGAAATGGGGAAAATGGGAAACACCCAAATAGAAATGTTAGACGGTAAAACGAAAATCAGATGATTCAACTCTATCGGATTTTCCTTTGGGGTTATCTAAAGGAAGAAAAAACAAAATTTTTCTTTTCGTTACTGGGAATCTCTCTCGGGATCACACTGTATTTCGTTACAAGTCTTAATTCATTTAGAGCGGAAGAATCAGTCCTTGATCTTCAGTTGGGATTTCCCGGTGAATCTTTTTACGGACACTTCATTCCTTCGGGAGAATCAAGCGGAAAAAGCCAATTCATTCTGAAAGATATAAATGCAATCCTGCCCGACTCTTTGGGAATGGACCCCGAAATACAAAGAGAAGGTTATCATTTTGATCAAAATCATAATTTTCATCAATTCGTTTTTTTAGGTAAGGATCTGATTACCTTATACTCTAAAACAGAGGAGAAAAATTCGAACCGAAAGATCAGTCCTTTTTCTTTCGGAGTCAGCGGATCATTAGCAAAACAAATATTAAACGAAAACGACTCAAAGGAAGTTTTTCTCTGCAATCAAAAGATAAAGCTGAGCGCAAAAAATACATACGTTATCAATAAAGAAGGGAACTTCGTGTTGACGGACATTCTTCAGGCTCAGAAGATATGCGGCGCTACCGGACAAATAGATCAGATCGTAATTTATTTCAAAGACAATGCCACACCGAAAAATTTCGGGCCGGACAAAGAACAATTAAAATCGATAGAAAAAAAAGGTTGGGTGTTCGAGTCCAAAGAAGAAGTGAAAGACAGGGCAGGAAAAGCGCTCGGGTCCCTTCGTATCAACCTAACGATTGTTTCTTTGGTCTCCGTACTCATTTCCTTTTTTATGGTGGCAAATACATTTACCGGCCTTTATCTATCCCGCAAAAAGGAATTGGGTATTTTGCTGAGCATAGGCACCTCCCGACTCCAAAACCTGTTTCTTTTTCTATCTCAATCTTTTCTCTTGGGAATATCAGGAAGCCTACTTGGAATTTTATTCGGATACGGACTGAACCGGTCCGACTTTCTGTTAAGCAAAAGCACGATTACAGACCCTTCACAAATCACAAGTTACACGAAAGTTCCGAATGAAATACTTCTTACTTCCCTATTGATAGGAGTATTCGGTGCTTTGGTCTCAGGCATTCTTTCTTCTCTCAAATCCTATCGAATCCGCCCCATCGATCTGCTAAGGGAAAGATCGCACCTGGTCGAAAAATCGGTTTTGCTAAGCACGAATCTGATTCCGGTAGCGGGAATCATTTTGGTGTTTTTGGGTATTTTTTTAGGCTTATATTCCTCACCCAAATCATTATGGAGAGGGATTT
Organism: Leptospira kobayashii; assembly: GCF_003114835.2. Taxonomy (NCBI): domain Bacteria; kingdom Pseudomonadati; phylum Spirochaetota; class Leptospiria; order Leptospirales; family Leptospiraceae; genus Leptospira; species Leptospira kobayashii. The sequence continues at coordinate 2,816,659 of NZ_AP025028.1, forward strand.
CGGGAATAGGATGCATCATCCTGGGTTTTGTTTCCTTATTTCCTTTTCTCATTCAAAAAACGATTTCCTTTTTCTTTCGGATAATCGATCGGTTTGATTTTTTTCCAAGCCTAAAGATCGCATGGGAAGAAATCAAATCGGAGCCTTGGACACATAGTTTAACTTCTGCTACTGTTATGTTATCGGTATCCTTGGTTTTGACACTCACTTGCCTGACGGGAAGTTATGAAAAAACTCTGATAAGGTGGACGGAAGAAGAAAACGATTTCGAATATTCCGTCATAAATCCTTCCAAACTTTCCATGGGCAAACCGGGCGTGCCCATCTCTTTGGAATCCAAATTAGAAGAATCAAATCTATTTTCAAAAATCCAACCCTTTGTCATTCGTCCCAAATTCGTAATAGGTGATAATTTTTATACCATCCATGCCTTCCCTTTTCCAAAGGATTGGAACAAAGAAGAAGTTCTGGTTTCTTCCAATTTTTGTTTTTTGGAACAATTATGCAAGGGAGACGATTTGGAAATTTTAACCGAAAAAAAAGGAAAAATCGCAATTCGTATCCAAGGAGAAAAAGAACATTTTTTCTCGGAAAGAGGCACATTGATGATGGATTTGGATCAGTACAAAGAATTGTTTTCCGTATCGAATTATAATTCAATAAGAGTAAAATTCAAAGAGAACGATACGAATGAAAAAAAGATGAAAATTCTGAAATCCGTTCTTAACTCGGAAACGAAAGAATTGGATGTTTTGGATCAGGACAGTTTGAAACAACTTTATCTAAATGGAATGAAAACCGTTTTCTCCATACTTGACAGTCTCAAATCGATGGCTGTTTTTATCTCCATTCTTGCCATGACATCTTCCCTAATTTATAATCTAAGGGAAAAAACTCATTTAATCTCCGTTTTACGATCTATCGGTCTCAGTAGGTTTCAATTATTTTCCATGGTATTTTTCCAGTCGTTTTATCTGATCGGATTCGGAACGGTTTTAGGCATTGTAAACAGCTTCATCTTATCTCCCATCGTAATCTATGGAATCAACCGGAATGCATTCGGATGGGTATTGGACTTTTATTATCCCGGCTCCACCCTTCTTATTTTATTTTTGTCTCTTCCTCTGATCTCGGCTTTTGTTAGCTTTTATCCCTACAGAGAGGCCAGTAGGAAGGCGCTTAGAAAGGGTTTAAATTATGAATAATTCTTTACAGTATTAGGATTTTGCTCCAGAACAGATAACATGGCCGGAACGATCAAAGTTGCTCTCGAACTTGCAGATGCGATTAAAAAGGAAAATTTGGAAGGAAAGGATAAAATTCCGACTTCGGAAACTTTCCTTCGTATCTGGGCCGGACATTTCAGTAGATCGGAAGAAGACATTCGCAAGATTCTTAACTCTCTCAAGGAGAGCCATTACATTTTCATCATCAATATAGTAGCACCCGATCCCAACTTATTTGTATACGGAGAAGAAGCGTATCTTTGTGCCGATTTGTCCATACTCAATGATTTGAAAAAATCCGCGGAAGATACTTTAGAGAAACTCTATGAATCGAGTAATTACAAACGTAAATCCGCGTTTCAAATCACAAGAGAATTATTTCCTAAAATCAAGGAATACAATAACACACCTTTGGGCAGATCCATCAATTTGGTCGTGATGTTGGAAGAATATTCCCGCATTCTAAATACAGCTAACTTTGAATATACGGATCAATGGAAGAGAAACCAGTTACAGGAAGTTTATCGTGATGAAATGAACGCGGTCGATGAGATGGCGCCTTACCTGAATGCAAGAGAACAGGAAGCGGGCAAACGTGCTATCGATCAGATTCGTGAGGCACCAAAAGAAAAGATCGATCAGAACTGGGTCAAAGCCACACAAGCTTTTTCCGTGGAATTTTTGATTCGTGTGCATTTCCGCAAATATGAATTTGATGTGATTAAAAAATTGATTCAGACGGGAAAACTGAAAGAAGAAAAAGACATCAAAATGGTAAGAGATACCCTCCAAGTGATGGAGGGTAGAACCGGCCAAGACAGGCTTTTGAAAAGATACGAAGCTGATATGATTGAATTAAGAAGATATTGTCAGGCAAAATTGAATATGATGCGCCAAGGGATCATTCAAAAAACAAATCACTAAATCTTCGGCTCCCGGTCGAAAAATCCCGCCTTACTCAGTGCGGTGTAAACTTGAAAAAAGAATACCATAAGACTGATAAATAGCATCCTCCTCTTTAAGGAAAACCCAGGTAAAATATAGTTTTTCTTTTCCGGCATATACAAAAAGAAAATGATCAGATTGACATTGAAAAAGAGCATTCCCGTTTCTTTGTTTAAAAAAGGAAATCGAATCCGAAGTTCCGGGATATATGTTACGATGGCAAAGGCCAAACTGGGAACAAAAAACAAAGCCGTTCTCATTGTAAAAAGACTAATTTCCGTTTCATCCAATTCCGCTTTCAAATTTGCATTTGATTCGATTGTCTCTTTGAACTCGTTAAAGTCTTTGATATTTACGATTGGATAGATTTTTTCTTTGGTTTCGATCACCAAACGATCATAAGATCTGAATTTGTCGTGAGTGATCTTTTCAATATCTTTCAGACGAATGCTGGCGCAACTTCCTCCGGAATCGAATTGTTTCAACATACCGCCTTCGATTTCCACCCGCCCGTTTTTTAGAATATCCACTTGTTTGCTGAAATTCTTTTTCATAAACCACACAAGCAGAAAAAACAAAGGAGCGAAGATCATAAGAAACTTTCCTCTTTCCGATCCGGGCAATTGAAACGTATTATAAATCAAAAACAAAAGGAACATGGATAAAACCAAACTGGTTCGAATGATTAGTTTTTTTCGAAACGATTCAACATTATAAGAAAAGATTTTTTTACTCATACGATAAACTCCGCTTTTTTGAATAAAGAAACCATTCGGATTCCCTGTTTCTCCAAAGCTTCCTTTCCGCCCTCTTCTCTGTCCAAAACGCAGATTCCTTTGGTCACTTCGATTCCCGCTTCCCTAAGTGCCGCGACGGCTTTCAAAGTGGAACCTCCCGTAGTGATCACATCGTCTACCACCAAACAAGATTTAATGTCTTTCCAAAAACCTTCTATCTGTTGTCCGGTTCCGTGACCTTTTGCTTCTTTGCGAACCACCAAAGGATAAATCAATTTACCTTTCTTTTGATAAGCCAAAGAGAGCGCATAAGCGATCGGATCGGCACCAAGTGTGAGTCCTCCCACTGCTTGAAAATCACCGAGCAGCTTGGGAATGAGTTCCTCAATCATACAGTCCGCAAGTGCGGACAATCTTTCCGGGTGGAGGGTGAGTTCTTTACAATTAAAATAATGATGGGATTCCATTCCGCTGGCTAAACGAAATGCGGTTTCAGAGTATCTGTAAGCATAGGTTTTCATCCACTGAAACAATTGGTCGCGTAAACTGGTCTGCATACTAGAAACGATTACGGATACTAGGTCTAGGGGAAAGAAAAAAACCCCCGGAATCGAAAGAAAGATTCGAGGGTTTTTAAAGAGAATAGGGATTAATTGGTTCTGGATTTGTCGGAAAGAGTCCCTAAAAATTTTACGATCTTATTCGTATCGGCATCCGAAAGATTTTGACCTAACTGATGATATGCCATTTTTTTCACGGCATCTTCCAAGGTTGCCACTTTTCCGTCATGGAAATACGGTGCCGTCAAACTAACGTTACGCAAAGAAGGAACTTTGAAAAAATGTTTGTCCTCCGCTTTTTTAGTAACATTGAAACGACCGAAGTCGGTAGTATCGTAGGGATTGACTTGTCCCAGTTTTCTAAACGAATTTCCACCAAGAGCATTTCCCGAATGGCAAGACGTACATCCTGAGGAAATAAATGTGTAGAGTCCGTCTTGTTCATCTTGTGCCAAAGCGGTATGATCTCCGTTGACAAAATCATCAAATCGGGAAGGAGTCGTAAGTGTTCTTTCGAATGAGGCAATTGCTTCGGCAAGGTTATCATAAGTTACCGCTGTCTTTTCATTAGGAAATGCTTTTGCAAATAATGCCGGGTATTCGGAATCCTCATTCAATCGTTTCAATACTTCCGCTTCGGAAGGCATAGCCATCTCTACCGGATTGAGAATGGGTCCTTTGGCCTGTGCTTTCAGATCCGCTGCACGTCCGTCCCAGAATTGAGCAAAATGATAACCGGCATTTAAAACCGTAGGAGAGTTTCTATCTCCGTTTTTGCCGAAAGCTCCGGGAGAAGTAGGAAGGTTATCCACTCCGGCTCCTTTTCCTTCGATATTATGACAAGAGTTACAAGATTGAGTATTATTTTGGGAAAGTTTTTTCTCGAAATAAAGTTTTTTTCCAAGGGAAACCAGTTCCGGTGTATCTTTTTCCGATCCGGGCATTTTAGACGGAAGTGCGCCGATGATTTTTTTTGCTTTCAATTGCAGTTCTTTTGTTTCTTGGGAAGGACCGCAGGCCGCGACCGCAAAACAAAGAAAAACGATTGGAGTATAAATTTTATTTATTTGTTTCATACCATGTCCTCTGTTAGTGTAATAAGGACATATTTCGAAGGAGTTGACTTACGTATAGAAAATTTTTAGAATAATTCTAAAGTGTCTAATTTCTAAGCATTTTGTAATTTGCTTTATGTCAGTTTGATCAACCAAAGAGCAAAATAGGTCAGGATTATGATTTTTTTGTTTCGTAACGATTTCTTTTGGCTAAACACGGTTCTGGCACGATTTATGCACTAGTAAGATTGTAATTCTAGGAGATAAATCAAATGTTAGAATCTCGAGCAAAACAAAGAATCTTTTCCAACGCCTGGGATGACTTCGTATTAAAAGTATACTCAAAGAACGAAACTCCTGAGTACCTTCTTGCAAGCATCCGGGACATCTCGGAGATCGGAGTCAGCGGCCTAGTAGAAATGGGATCTGAGATCAAAGAGAAAGATATCCTTACTGGTCTCATTGAAAGCGAGCTGACTCGTTCCAAGATTAAATACAGTGGCAAAATCGTTTGGATCAGAGAAACAAGCGAAGGAACCGAATTCGGCCTGAAATTTTCAGAAGAATTTTTACTTCCGGATGTTCTGATTGCGCGTTCCATGGCTGCCGCCTAATTGAAAAATGCAACCGGAGCAGGAAGATTCATCAAAGCTCCGGTAATTTTTCCTTTCTTTCTTTAAAACTGCAAAGGTTTGCACCGATAATCAATGTAGGCGATTATCATGTCTACACTCACCCACCTCATTTCCTGGAAGGATTGGTCTGACGACCAAATTGCAGAGTTAATCGACTTTGCCGTATACGTAAAACAAAACAGAGTATTTTTCTCAGGTCACATGGCCGGTCGATCCATGGCAATGCTGTTTCAAAAAACTTCCACAAGAACCAGAGTTTCCTTTGAAGCGGGGATGACCGAACTCGGAGGTCATGCCATCTTTTTAGATTGGATGTCTTCCAATTTTTTATTATCCGATATTGATTTTGAAGCGGAATATCTTTCCCGAAATGTTTCCATCATTATGGCAAGGCTCAAACGAAATGAGGATCTGTTGATTTTACAAAGCGGGTCCAAAGTTCCCGTGATCAACGGCTGTTGCAATTTGTTTCATCCCTGCCAAGCACTCGCAGATATACTAACAATAGTTATGGACAGACCGAAGGATTGGAAAAAAACGAAAATCTGTTATATAGGTGTCCATAATAACGTGGTCAATTCTCTTATCGGGATTACCGCTGCACTGGGAATTCATTTAACACTTGTAACACCAATTGCAAGTCCCGATTCGATTGTGGCGGAAGTGGTGGAAAGAGGAAAATCCAAAGGAACCGTTTCTTGGGAAAAAGACCTTAAGACCGCTGTTCGGGATGCGGATTATGTTTACACAGACACCTGGGTGGATATGGAATTTTTCAACGACCCGAAGTTTCAAAAGGAAAAGGAAGAAAGAATCGAACTGATGATGCCGTATCAGATCAATTCGGAACTGCTAAAACATACGAAAGCAAAAGTAATGCACGATATGCCGATTCACGCGGGTTTCGAAATCACAAGGGAAGTCGTGTTAAACGAAAGATCGATCATATTTACGCAAGCCGAGAATCGATTGGATGCGCAAAAAGCGGTGATATTGAAGCTTTTGGAGAAGGCTTAAGACGTAAGTTTTTAGTATACCATCCCCGCCCTATCGACATTGGGTGGGGTTAACCACCCGCCACCCAATGAGTCCTATATAGCACATCCTGCACGATCTTTCCAGCAAATCTCACCTAACCGGAAATTTTTTACAAATAAGTTCGCCTTTTTGCAACTACGACATCTCGAGATGATAATTTAAAATTTATTTTCGGCTAAGATCGATTCTTCGCGCGAGGGATCGGAGCGAGGGGGCCAAAGGCCGCCGTCCGAAGGACCGAAGCCGTAAGGCGAAGTCGCGGAAGAGCCCGGTCGGGAATTCGAAAGAATTTTTATCATCTAACAAATCCGAGGCGCCACCCTTATTCAAGCTATAAATGAAATAAATTTCAATATTCTACTCTTAAAAGCAAGTGAGATGCTTCCGGCGGTGGCGGAGCCAGGACGGCTGAAGCTCGTGTGTCGTGACAGGACGTCACGCACACAGGAGCCGGAAGCATCGAACGTTTATTCGGTAAGCCAATCCAAAGCTTCTTCTTTTCTTTCGAAGACGCGAATGCGTTGGTCATGCGTAAGTGTTTTGTAAATATCGAGGTACGCCAGTTTGGCGAGATTGAGACCGATGAGTGCCGTTTTTTCTATTTTTTCCTTTCGGATTTCCGCAGCACCTTCGGATAATAAAATATTGAAATACTTGGAAGAAACGAACGAATTGGAATAATCAACAAGGCACAAAATTTTCGTAGTTACCGACTGGTAATCGGACATAGACGCGCGAAGTCTCTCGATCATCTCTTCTTCGTTAAGATTTCGATAATCGATGAAACGAATCTGTTTGCCTTTATGCGGAATCCACTCTGGTTCAAAATTCATAAGTTCGGACTTAAAAGACTATAGGATAAATAAGGAATCGTCAAGAACAGATTTTTGATTCTATTTTAAGATAGCAAATATTATGCTGAATGAACCTATATGTCCAAAATCAGGAGAACCACATGTCGAAAGCCAAAAAAGGCCATCACATAAGAAAAACAGGTGCCGAACTCATCAATCGAATCCGCTTTAGCTTAGGTGCCGTTTTTCTTATCTCCATATTGGGAAACTTCAAAGCATACACCCCGACGATTCTAAAAATCAACGTCAGCGTAGTTGTTCTGTTTATTGCTTTCGCCCTGTTACAACATTTTTTATTCAAAAAAAGCCATTGGGGAGAAAGACTCGCACCCTTTTTTCTTTTCAGCGATGTCACACTCACCCTCTCTCTCAGTTTGGGCAATATGATTTTGGGCGTCCCCAACGCAGCCTATGCAATCAAGTCCTCGCCTACGTACAGTATACTTTATTTTTTTATCATATATTCTGGTTTTCTGATTTCCCGGAAAATCAGTCTGACTTTAGGAATTTATTCCGCGGCACTTTATACAATTACGCTTTTGTTCGCCGCTCATGTAATTGGCGTACATTTTGTACAGAAAAATACGGAAAGTTGGGTCATTGAAAATGTGAGCAGCCAAACCGAATTTTTAAAAGTGATCTTCCTGATTTCCATTTCATTTATCGTAGGGTCGGTGGTAAATCTTCTCAAGGATATGAAAGAAGCTGCGGATGAAAAAGCAAAGGAAGCCATTCATCATGCCAATGAAGTGGATAGAAAAAAAGAAAGTATGCAGAAAACGGGAGAACAGTTGCTTCATAGTTCGGAAAGATTGAAAAGTTTCGGAGACGAATTGACGTCTCAAGTACAAACGCAAGCAGCTTCCATTGAAGAGATCAGTGCGTCTCTTGTGGAACTTTCCCAAAGCACCGATAGTTCTTCCGAACTTGTGGATACGCAAAACAATACCATCAGCCAACTGATTCATGAAAGCGATACTCTGGAAACCATTCTAGTACAAGTAGCAAACGATACGGATAAAATCACAAAACAAGTCGAGACTTCTAGCGCTTACTCCCGCCAAGTCACTTCGTCCGTAGTCGATCTCAAACTGACAATGGACGAGGTAAAAACTTCGTTTCAAAAAGTGGAAGAAGTCAATCAAATCATGAAAGAAATTGCGGACAGAACCAACTTACTCGCATTAAATGCATCTATTGAAGCTGCACGTGCCGGTGAATACGGAAGAGGATTCGCCGTTGTAGCTCAGGAAGTCGGGGAATGATGCGGCGGAACAGGTAACGGATAAGGTCACCTTCCAGGAACGGGAGTTAAACGATATATTTTCGAATGTAAACGGATTGAAAAAGAAAGTCTCGGAACAGAACGAACTCAATTCCAGAATGATCGAGGCTTTACGCGAGCTGGGAAATATTTCTTCCCAATTATCCGTTGTCGCAAGCGAACAAAAATCGGGGAACAACGAAGTCACCAAAGCGATCCAAGTGATCGAACAGGCGATTCAGTTGGTTGCGGAAAATTCGAAAGAATTGCAGGATCAGATTGAAAAACTTACGAAAGAAGCGGATAGTTTGAGATAAAGATTCAAAAAAATTTTCTTTTGTTTTCGATCGGGACATTCAAATCGAATTGACCATCCATTTGCTGAAACTTTCCAAAAAGGACGAAAAGATCCTTTTGGAATCTTCGGAAAAAACAGATTCGTCCAATGCTTCCATATAACAACGAATCCACTCAAGGCGCGCTTCTTCGTCGATAACGAATGGAAAATGACGCATCCTCATCCTAGGTGGTCCGTAGTTCTGGGAATAATGAGGTTTTCCACCGGTGACCTGAATGATAAAGTCAGCTTGCTTTTGTTTGGCGAGATCTAGATTTTCAGGGAACATCTTTCCGATTTTAGAATCCGGAATCCGGTCGTAAAAGCGGGAAACCAAATCCCGAATCCCTTCTTCCCCCCACTCCCGGCAAAGCTCTCCGAGTCCCGGTATGGGACCGGGGGGATTCATAGGCGGAGTATAAATTTGACGTTCCGGGTTCGATTCACTCATACGGGCCTATTTTTTAATAGATGCCCTCTTGGTCATACATAAAAGATACTCCTGGCATTATATAAAATTCAGTGACGGTATGCTTGATGCTACTGGACATTTCCGAAAAACCGATTCCGATGCTTCTCGCGGAATAATCCACTTTGGCAACGGATCCGATCGTATCTCCCAAGTATGTGGAATATTTTCTCTGCACATCCTGACGGATCATTCCTATATCCAAACTGAATCTGCAGTAACGAAAACTCGATTCGATTTGCAAAAGAGTTCCTTTGTCATGCACCTTTCCGCCGTAAGCCGGTAGAACAGCAGTTAAAGCATTTATACTTTGAGAAGTCTCTTGGATGATCTGAGATCCTAAAACAGAAAAATCACCTTTACGATCGAGTAGTTCGATCCTTCCTCTTACTTCCCACCAATCTTTCAGTTTTACCTTAGTGTAAATACCGGGCAAAATTCCTTTCATAGAATATTCCGCATTTGCGTCTCCGCCGATAGACCAGGTGGCTTTGTCGGGGACCGGTGCTTCGGGTCTGCTTGTAGAATATGATCCGTAGGAGATCTTGTTTTTCTCCGTATAACGGTGGAAGTTGATGGAAGGTCCGATCATAAAACGATCCGTAATGGGATGAGTGTAAGAAAACCGGAAATGTTGGCTTTCTCCTTCGAACCGAAGCAGACGATTCCCTTCGAATGCGGACGCCCAATAATTATTGGTTCTAGGCGAGAAAAAATTATTCGAAGCAGGTTTGTCCCGATCGTATTTTCCGATTGTGCGGTCTTCCGCATATTGGATTTCGAATTTGTTTTTCCATCCGTAAGTGATATCTCTGTATTGAGGGATAGTGTCCAGGTCTTTTGTGGTTTTGTAAGGAATGGCAAGTGGCGCCGTAGGCTCGTTCGCTTGGCGCATAATCGAATTCATAAACCAGGCGGGGCCTGTTTCATTCAAAATAGCAGGAGATAATTTACCGAATCCGATACCCATTCTGAATTGCAATCTATGTTCGAAGACACCTTCGTATTTGTCCATAGGAGTGAGTTTTACCGGTTCGTCTTTCGCTACGGAAGGTTGTTTGGGAACTTCGGTTTCAGTGGTCGTATCGGTTTTCAAATCTTCGGAAAACAAAATCGCCGGAAACAACAAAAAAGAAAAAACAAAGACTGATATGTTTTTGAAATATAATTTTAAATTCATAGATATATTTGGTTATAATACGATCCGAACGGTTCCTACCCTAACCTCTGTTCGTCTGTTTTTCGGTTCCGGCGCCATGGTATCCACGATTTTTCTTAAATCTGCATACCCGTCCACTTCCTTAAACCTAACTTCTGCAATCTGGTGAGTTCTTTGCATCTCCGCTTTTACCGCAAATGCTCTCGCTTTACTGAGTTTTAAGTTCATGGTAAAAGCACCTGCAGAATCCGTATGTCCTCCGATCCTAACATTCGTTTCAGGATAGAGGGAAACCGCATCGGAGATTTTGCCGATCATCTCTACCGCTTTCGGAGTCATTGTGGATTTTCCGGAAGGAAAAGCAACGTCCCCGTCTATCACGATCAGAATCTCCCTTAACTTTTTATCTTCTTCGATCCGTTTGAGCTCCACCCCTTTGGCCACAAGCCCATCCACATGTTGTTCGAATTGGGTTCCGGTGAATTCAAAATCGTTTTTGATTCCGGAGTACACCCGTTCCAAATAATCGGGTGTGCCCATATCATCCAAGGCGCCTTCGGGAAGACTTCCCAACGCTTCTTCTCTGGTTGCCGCCTTCGCACTGCTAACCGGTAAGGGTGCGGCACAGCCGCAAAACTTCTGGAAAGCTTTGGATTGCATCCATTGCGGTTTTTGATCCGAAACACAATTTGAGATCAAAAGAAAGGAAAGTAAGCCGAGTTTCCAGCTTACTTTTGTTTTAAGTTTGTTTTGCATAGAATATAGATTCATCGATTGTATTTATTGTTGAACGCAGATGAGTTTGCGGGTGGTGGTCGTCAAACAGTTACTAACTCCGCCGCTTATGGAAGAAGAAGTCGTGGAGCTCCCTGATCCGTAAGTGGTTTCATAAATACCTCCGGCAGGAGTCGGATCCGAGGGATCGTTCTGAGACCAATTTACGCAATTGTTTGTGGCTGTAGTCCAGTTGCTGTTAAGACCGGTCCAATATGTACCTGCAGGTAGCGCCGTTGTCAAACTTCCAAAACTAAAAAGTTTATTTGTATTGGTAGTGAAAACCCTATTGGTATAAGGCGCCGAGAAACCTGTCGCCAGATAATATCCTTTACTTGCAGCTAAAACCCAAGCGTTTTGTCCAGTTGCGTCCGTTCCCGTTGTAGTAGCTACGCGCGACACTGTATTTGAAATTAAAGCTTTGTAAGTTCCCCAGGTAGGTCTATTGGTATCCGTTTGGCAAAACCCATCCTGCTCGGTAAGATCGTTATTCGAATCGTTAAAGTTCGGATTGAAACTTTGGTTTGTGACGAATATAATTTTATCATTGTCGAGGTTATTCATCGGACAATTGTCAGGTGGTTGAAAATCATTCAGAGCAAGATCCGTACTGACCACCGTTCCGAATTGTACACAAACTGCTTGCGTGTTATCCGCTCTACTATCGTCCGTTGGTGTCACGGTGATCGTCTGGTATGTATTGAAATTTGCAGGTGTGAATGTAAGAGAAGATGCGCTTAAGCTTGAACATTCAGTACTACCTGATTTACATGCGATCGTAAAAGTCACGTTAGCTGTAGGGGACACGGTATTTCGGATACGAACTCCGAAGGTTGCAGTTGTCCCGTCTTCCGAAGTATCATTACTTCCCGCACTCACTTCCACTACCAATTCATCATCGATATTATAGATCGTCATATCGGGAGGATCAATCGTCAAACCTCCCGAAGAAGTCCCTAAAACAATCGTATATGCGATATTTCCGTCAATGTTGGCATCCTGAACTCCGGTTGCTGTGATTTGATTGGACGCACTTGTTGTCATCGTTTTCCAATTTCCGCTACCTCCACTTGTAATCGTAGCAGTTGCGGAACCAACAGTTCCTTCGGCAAGATTGTTACTGGAAACAGGAACAGTCACACTCGATCCCGGATCGGATTGGGTGATCAAATGAAATATCCCCGTTCCTCCGCCTTCCGTAGTGGAGAAAGTTCCGGATCGTCTACAACCTATGATCTGGTTGGCAACATCATTATCACAACTGTAAATAGTGAATGCAGGACGTGCCACTTGTGCGGAATCTCTATATCCGTAAGATCCGTTTCCGTACAGATCATCACCTGTTGCCGTAACATTTACAGAATAATCCAAGTTTCCTTCATTGGCTCCATTGGACGCGCCGGTTACAAAAACTGTTTGAGGAGTGGCCCAATTGGCAGTGGTGAAAGTGAGAGAATTGGTATTTAGCGTTCCATCATTAGTGGTTCCGCTTGTACTTGTTGTTAAGCTTAAATTCACCGTAGCAAGAGGTTGTGATCTTAATCTGATCGTCCATCGGGAATACGATTGCGGGTCCAAATTATGACTATCATCCGTCGCAAAACCGGTCACAGTTGTTGCTGATTTTGCAGTTTGGATTAACGAAGTGGAACCATCCATTTTATTATAGGCTACGATCGTAAACCCTGCAATATCATCATCGTCTTCATTCACTGTGATATTCGGAGTCGGCTTAATTCCGTTTGCGGCGCCAGGAGATGTTTCTCCGTATTTCGGATCCGTGCTCACGCATCTTTGCAGTTCAATGACCCATTGGAAATTTCCATCTGCTACATCATCATTGACAGGTGTTACCGTTATATCCTGGTATGTGTTCCAATTGGAGGGGGTAAAAGTAACGGATGTAACTGCGGCACTTCCTTGTCGATGGCCGGTATTTTTGGCGTCGAAAGTATCGTTGATAGGAATCGTTACATTTGCAGTAGGTTCAGAATTCAACCGAAGACGAAAGAATGCAGTTTGCAGAGTTCCTTCTACGATATTCTGATTCAATTGAACAACCGTTACACCTGGAGTATCGTTATCTACGATCGTAATTGCAACATCGGGAGCATTTTCGTTTCCGTAATTCGTTGCAATTCCCAAGTCGAGAGTGAAACTTGAGTTTCCATCGGCGATCAGGTTATTCACAGGGGTGACAGTAACTGTCTGAGGAGTATTATAATTTCCGGTCGTAAAAGTAAGTAGTGTAGTGCTGACGGTCGCTCTCGTAGGGTTCGGATTGGTAACGGGAATCGTAACGTTCCCGGTAGGAGGGTTTGTCAGCACAACCGTAAACGTTCCGTTGGTATCCGCTTCGTTGATAGAAAGCGTCGTAGGTGTAACGACAATCCCGGGCAATTCGTTGTCAATATTAACAACCGTTACAGAAGGAACGGCAAGATTGCTGTAGTTAGGATCGGTACTCGTGCTATTGGATATTTGAATCGTATACGTTTTGTTTCCATCCAAAAAAACATCGTCTACTCCGGTAACTGTTACCACTTGAGGGATATTAAAATTAGTTGTTGTGAATGTTAATGAGGTTTTATCAATCGTCCCCTCCTGACCCGTGTTATTCGTGGAATCCACATTCGGATTGAGAGTGGGAATCGTTACGGTACTCGTCGGTTTACTCGCAAGCACCACAGTAAATGTAGTAGTACGTCCAGCACCTGCAGCTTCCGTAGTTTGAAGAGACTTAGGAGACACAACCACACTGTAAGAATCATCATCAATCACAGTGAGCGGTCTTGTAGGAGTAATGAGTCCGCTATAAAGTGCGTCCGTACTCACACCTTTGCCGATGACTATGATGGTGTCTTTGTTTCCATCCACTTCATCATTATTAACACCACTGATCGTAACAGTCTGAGGAGTATCCCAGTTGGAAGTAGTGAATGTCATGCTATCAATGGAAAGAGTTGCAATGGCAGGATTGTCCAAACTCAGAGGAATCTTAACATCCTGAATAGGTTGCCTATTGAGTTGGAGTGTAACTCCGAGTGTTCCGAGAGAAGGGTTTTCCGAAACGGAATAACCTCCCGTTAGCGACTTAACAGTGACCCCCGCAGGAGATTTGTCCACTGTCTCTGAAAGCCCGAATAAAAACTGATCCGCGGCGTTACTCGCGGCAGTACAGTAGCTGGTAAATAAGATGATAATTAGGAAAGAGGAACGAACGACATATTTGGTAAGGTTTGAACCGAGCATAATGAACCTAAATTTTAAGTTAATTTCAGTTGAAAAAAATGGTTCGAGGAGTAAAGAAGAAAGAAATTAATACCACCAGTTTATTTTTGCTTCTAGTTATCCCTAAATATATAGCCGCATACTCGTTGTTATATACAAAAACTTCGGAAATATCCTAGGGTTATCCTAGTATTTTCCCTTAGCTAAAATAGCTATAAAATCAGTTATTCTTGTTTTATCCGGGAAATGGATCGTTTCCTATGTATAAAAATTAAGCACAGAGCCATTGCAAAAAACGACTATCCGCCGGATCTGAAATATTGTTTTTTACAATTTGATAACAACTATATTATGGAATCATAATGCAATGAACGATCCATGGCCGAACCGATTGAATGTATTTCACCATGATATATGATATTCGGATCAAAGAAGATTTAAATTATTTGCACCATTCCCGGATCTCATCGTATACTCGCCTATCATACATTAAACGTAAGTGATTGATTCCGGATAATTCCTTCCAATTCTCTTTGGGAAAATCCAAATCGTATTTTCCATTTCCCGATTTTCCCAAAGAACTCCATTTCCCCACAATGGCATCTCCGAAAAAGTCCGCCAAAGGATGGTTCGGATTTTTGGTAAGAGTTCCCGTGATCACATAATAATCTACAGATTTCATAAGAGGGATATGTCTTTTTGAATTTTCCAGAAAAGCGTCGGGATCTTTTCCTTTCCAGTCTTCCTCCACCAGATATCCGTAACGCAAGTCTTTGATCCCGGCACTTCGAAGGTTGATCGCTTTTTTCGTAAGATGGGTGAATGGATTCGGAATTTTACCGAGAACGGTTGTGACAACGTTACTGAATTTTTCCAAACCGGCACCATGATGGGGAGAACCGATAAAGAATATTTTCTTGGTTTTGGAAACCCATTTGTGTTTTTTCTTTTCACCATAATAACAGGCGCTACGCGTAACAAGTCCTCCCATACTATGGGAAATAAAAATAATTTCTTTGATAGAGACAGGGGAATTTCGAATCAATTCTTCCAGAAGAGATGAAAGTGCCTGGCCATTGTCGGAAATATGAAGTCCTGTATTATAACGCAGGTAAAACGGGGTCATCCCTTTTTCTTTTTGGAGAAGAGTTCCGTAGTCTTCCGATTCTCCGCTGAATTTCCACATGGCTTCATCGCTTCCCAAGCCATGAACCAGAACGCAGATTTTAGAAGAAATATGAGGATAGGATTTTAAATCCTCTTTGCGGAGAGAGACTCTTTTTTTTTCCAAATAAAACTGCATCGGCGCTGCAAGATCGAAAGAGTCCAAATGATTCCCGAAAGCGCCGTTTAATATGGAAACACCGGAGGTTGCAGTCCTATCCGCAACTATCTTGGTGGTTTCCCATTTCTCCTTCCAATTGATAGGTTCTTTGGTAGGTTTTTCCGTTTGTTTTGTTTTTGCCGAAGGGATTTTCTTTTTCATTCTTTCGGAGGGAGTGCATCCATAAAGAAAACTTCCCAAAGATGATCATCCGGATCCAAAAAACTGCAACTGTACATAAACCCATGGTCTTGTGCATCATTGGCCGGCTTGCCTCCGGAAGAGAGGGCAATCTTTACCATCTCATCGACTTCACTGCGGGAAGTAAGAGAGAGCGCAAGAATATACTCTCTCGATCCTTTCGAGATAGGAAGTTTGGAAAATGTTTCGAAGTATTCTTCTACAAGAAGCATAGCAAAGGAATGTTCATTGATGATCATGCAAGTGGCTTTTTCATCAGTGAAGTCCGGGTTGAATGTAAACCCCAGTTTTGTAAAAAATTGAATGGACTTGTCCAAGTTTTTTACAGGCAGATTGAGAAACGTTTGTGTAACAACTCTCATTGAATCCTCCTAAAGGACGGAAAGTCCTAAATAGAATTAAGTTTTTTCATTTTAGCAATCAAAATATGGGGAGATTTTGGGCTGGGGTATTTATTTTTCCCCGCCCGATTTGGGTGGGGAACTAGACCCGCCACCCAATGCGTCCTCTCTACCACAGCACCTTCTCCCTGTAAAGCGAAGCCACCCTTCCTCAAAATTTATTTCCAAAAAGTTCGCCTTTTTGCCTTTCCTTACCTGGATTAGAATTCGCATTTCTGCGTTTCAATGACTCATGTCATTCTATTCACGATGGACACGGGAACCAAAACAACTGCTGCACCAGGGATACGGAGGGCTTGGTCGCGGCTTGCGACCGGAGCGAACGCGGAGCCCGGAGTAGCCCGGCCGGACCTTGGGACGGGGTGCCCAGATCCTCTACGCCATTATTTCCTAGACGGAAGGGCAAAATCGCAAAAATTGGTAAAAAATTCCTCATAATAAAGGTAACCCTAAATGGCACTGACTCACCCGCAATCCGCACTTTTCGCAGGAGAAAAACCTTTCCCGATCATCCCTGCTTGCGAACACTTCGCCGGATCTGAAAAACTGATCACAAAAGCTCTGGAGCTCCAAAACAAATTGGGCGGCCTCTTTGATATCACTATGGATTGCGAAGACGGTGCGCAAACCGGAAAAGAAAAAGAACATGCGGAAATGATTGTTCGCATTCAAAATTCCGAACTCAATAAACATAAAATGAGCGGGGTTCGTATCCACGATTACACCAACCCGCATTGGAAAGGCGATATAGACATCATCGTTCCGGGTGCAGGAAATGTGATCGCTTACATCACAATTCCGAAACCTACGAAAGCATCTCAAGTGAAAGAACAAATCACTTATATCCAAGAAGCTTGTAAAAAAGCGGGAATCAAAAGAGAAATTCCAATCCATGTTTTGATAGAAACTCACGGTGCGTTGCAAGACGTGTTCGAAATCGCTGCCCTTCCTTGGTTGCAAGTTTTGGACTTCGGACTTATGGATTTTATCTCAGGCCACCATGGTGCGATTCCTGCTTCTTGTATGAAATCCCCAGGCCAATTCGACCACGAGTTACTTCGTCGTGGAAAATCAAACTTAGTCGCAGCAGCTCTTATGAACGGAGTGATTCCTGCACACAACGTAACTTTGGATTTGAAAAACATCTACCAAACTTATGCTGATGCAAAACGTGCCCATGACGAATTCGGTTTTTTACGTATGTGGTCCATCTACCCTGCACAAATCCAATCCATCCTGGATGCAATGGCACCTAACTTTGCAGAAACGCAAACTGCTTGCGACATCCTAATCAAAGCACAAGACGCAGAATGGGGACCGATCCAACACGACGGAGACCTTCATGACAGAGCGACTTACCGTTACTTCTGGGAACTAGTCCAAAGAGCAAAACTCACAGGACAAAAACTCCCTGAAGAAGTGGAAAAAAGATTTTTCGCATAATTCTTCGTTCCAACCAACCGGTTAGAAAAGAGAGGCCGCAAGACTTTTGTTTTGTGGCCTTTTTTATGCGCTTGTGCGCCCCATATCTTCCTTTTACAATTCCTCTCTTCCTTTAACTGACCGTGCTCTCCCTAAGGCGGCAACGCTCGCTTCGCTGGTCGATCACTGGCGCAGGAAACTTATTCATTACACTCCACTAGCAATCTTTAAAGTTTATTAGCTCGTTTATATTTCAAGTTTCCTTTTTCGAGTTTTCTCTCAGTCAATCTTATCGAAATTCCCTTGGAACTTCTATTTTTGTTCAATATAATATACATTTTGTTCAATTGTATAGTTTTTACGAGGCTCAGACCTTCTTGTCTTTCCGTTAACGTTCGATGCTTCACGCTCTCGTGCGCGTAACCTCCGTGTTACGACGCACGAGCTTCGGCCGTCCTGGCCTCGCCACCGCGAGAAACATCTCCCTTGCTTTTAAGAGAAGAAACACTTTATCTATATTCATATTTCTCTTGGCGCCTCGCATTCTTTTTTCTTTTCCAACTTCTTTTTTTACCCGACCACGCTCTTCGCTTCAATCTTTGCTTTGCAAAGGATTTACGCTACGATCGTTGGCGCGGGGATTAATCCAATTTATAACCATCCGGAAAGCTTTCTTCCCATAGTAAAAACCAGCCAAATACATAGCCAATTCTACCATCCACTAAACGCACTTTTACCCAGTGACTTGCTCCATATGGTGGTATTTTTGCATAAATACCTGTATCAGCTAATAGAGCAATGCGACTGTCTTTTTTTAACTTTGATATCACTTTGCCATTTTGGTCTGGCTTGTTTCTAACCAATATATTGTCGTGTGTAACGCGATTATAACCTACTTCTAATTTAAAAACTCCCCCATCTGGTTCTGGGCCGGCCCCTATTTCTTGTTTACGTCCTTCGTAAATTGAATTTATTTTTGCTCTATCCAAGCAAGTTGTTGAAGTTTCCTTTTGGTCAACAGACCCAATCATTTCATAGTCTTTGAATAGATTTTTTTTTGAATTTTCTATCCAGACATAAGTCTTATTATCTTCTTTGTCGAAGAGCAAACCTAGATAAACCTTTTTTTCAGGAACGAGAAAAACATTGTCTTCAACTCGAACAAGTGGAAAAGTGAGATTGTTTGATAAACTGTAAAAAGAAAATTCAACTTTATCTAATGACATCAAAAAATAAAAATCCATTCCCTGCTTTTCGACATCGTCCAATTTAATATGAAAATATTTAGAAATCTTATTTATCTTTTGGTTACCTGAAGAAGCGTATATACACTTTTTACCTTGGTCATAACCCACTTCCTTTTCACCTTCAACTTGGTTGCCACAAAAAAGCGAACAAACAAACAAACAAACGACTATTAACTTATTCCACATAAGTTATTCTCCTAATATTAACAATATTCTCTTTGCTAAACGGGTTTTGTCCTCTACTCCAACCAGTTCCATGGTGATCCACAGTTTCCCAAGTTCCGGTTTCTTGATTTCGGATGATTGTGATGTAGTGATCTCCTTCTGCATCGTTATCTGTATTGATATGAAGTATCGCAGTTTGTGCTGAACTATTATTTAATTGCGTTACAGCACTATTAACGGCCGCTATATCTGAATTTTTGATTCGTAAAGGTTCCTTGTAAGTTCCATAATTCACCCCATTTACATTTCGGCCATCGGCATATGTATACGGATTTACGTCAGCTGTTCCCTCAAATATACCTTTACTCCCTCCTTGGGTTTCTCCATATCCGATTCTTCCTTGATTTACATTATCTACATACCACTGAGAAAATGATCTAGCTTCGATTCCATTCGCTTTTTGCATTGTATAATTCACAAACGCATAACAAATTCCAGATGCGGCATCTCTTCCAAAACTTCCATCATTCATCATTTTACGGATGGCTGCTTCCCCAGTTATATATTCAATCGGGTCTGTTCCTGCTTTGGCTACCTTTGTGATAGGGTATTGTCCCTCTGGAAGTTTATTCAATTCAGTTGCTATATTTGTCATAATCGCACCCATCTTCTCAGGATTCTGCGCGAAATAACCAGAAGTCAACATGGTTTTCAAATCGGAAGGATCAAGGATTACTCTACCGGGGCCTAGCAGTGATTCCGGTTTTATATTACCACTTATATCCTTCTGGATTTCAAATACTGGATTAGATCGAACTAATAGATCCTGAAATTTGATTTTTCCGGACAGTGTATCCAGGTCTTTGAGCGCAGCATCGTATTTCACTTTATCAGCCGTGCTCGCTGTATTTCTCTTGGCTTCTATTTCTGCTTTTTGTTTCGCAAGAGCGTCTAAATCAGCTTTGATTTTCTCTGCTTTGCCAGTTGCATCTAAATCTTTAAATACAGTATCAGAATATCCTTTTCCAACTTCACCTAAATCTATTCCAAGTTTACTTAATTTCTCATTTAATTTGGAAATACTTTCATCAATTTGAGATAGCTTATGTTGAGGAAGACTAACTTGGTTTGGGTCTCCTAAGGAATTGATTTCTCTTACCGGTGAGTTCATTGCATTCGCACTAGTAGTATCATTAACTCCCATCGCCCTAGCTACATTTTTAGCAAATTTAGAAAGTGCTTTCTTTGCCTCAGCGGCTTTAGCTTTTGCATCTTCCCAATATTTTGTATTTGCATTCCCATTATCAGCAACCAAACTTGCACTCTCAGCAGCACGTTCCGCATCTTCTGCCTCTTTCAAAAGTCGATCATATTCAGCTTTATCTGCTGAAGACAATTTGTTAGGATCGAATTCATTAACATCATCATCCCCATCCTCTCTTCTCCTGACAGGAACCTCAACAACCTGCGCATTCGGTGTCGTAGGCGTTGGCAATGGCCTACTATTCGTCCCACCACCTAAACCCATATAGGCGAGTGCACTCGCAAAGAATGTTCCAACTCCTGCCAACGCTCCGATTGCTAGCTTCTCTGGATCTATCACTCCGTTGATTTCATCCAACAAAGCTTCCCTGGCGTCACGACTCATTTCTGCTATTTCTTTGTCCGTTTTGCCTGATGCCCTGAGTTGTTTATCCTCTGTTGCTTTGTTGATTTCTCCTAATATCCGACTCCTTTCCTGAGGAGACAAACTATCCGGGTCAGAGATTCCGTTCTCTTTCATGATCTCATTCTCTCGAAGGGTTTTTCCTCTATCTTGTGCGAGGTTGATGTTCTGCTCAGACCAGTTCATCTCATCAAAGCTGAACCCGTCAGGTCCATTCGTTGCGAGATTCACACCATTCACTTGGGCTGATGTAGATAATCCGTTTCCATCTATAGTTGATGTGAGTCCGAGTCCGGTATCTGGATCAGTATATCCTACACTTCCGGAAAATCCTCCACCGTTGATGTCATAGTTTGCACCTATATTCCATCCCTCTCTTGGACCATTTCCATTGAAGTTATAATTCCCTCCAATCGTTGTGGCTCCGTTTGTAGTTGTGCTTAGTGTAGCCTGGAATTCTTTTACGCCGGGGATGATTGCCGCTGATCCTGAGATAGTTGTATTTCCTCTTTGTGAGAAACTAATGGATGCATTCGTGCTTGCATTTCCTATCCCGATCCTTCCTCCCCAACCATTCTGTTTGTCGTAAGTCACGCCCAAACCAAGTGCTGTGTTCTTGAGAACCGGAGCAAGTGCTCCCATCGATGAGGTAAAACTATTGCTTAAGTCTAGTTTCCCACCACCGGTCATTCCTCCCAATACTCCATTCGCAAGTCCGGCCAGCATTCCTTCCGTTCCATTTCTGGAACCATCTACTACCTGTATGGCGGTCTTGATGATCGTTGCACCGAGTTGCGTTCCACCGTTTATTGCGGGACCGAAGAATTTTACCATATTTGATACAAAGTTTCCTACTGTACTTAACGTACTGTTCACTCCCGACATCACTCCGGACAACGGCCCTGATGCTCCCAATGTTAATAAAGTAACGGCTACTGTAATCGCTGTTGACCTCGCCGCATCAGCTTGTGCTTTCTTGTCAGCTTTCTTCTGTTGGATTCCATCATACTGTTGTCTAAACGCAGCATTCGCTATATCTTTATCAAAGCCTGTGGCTTTAACGATTTCTTCCACTACGATTCGTTTCCCATATTCTTCTACGAATCTCTTCTCGTCCTTGAGAGTTGGGGTCTGAGAAGTATAACTAGCACTTCCTAATTTCATTCCAAATGTTTGGTTCAAGTATGCTTCCGATTGTATTTCCGCTGTCCCATAGTCCAAACTCCCCGCATTGGCAATTCGATTGCCCTCTGCAAATGCTTTCTGGATATCTCTTTCCTTCGCTCCGAATGCTACTGCTGCTGTCTTTGCAATTCCTCCCACAACACCCACTACTTGACTGACCACATTGGTTAATGGATTGGCATTAATCGCACTTCTTACTTTCTTCGCTGCTTGCGATCCTACATAGTCTGCCACTATGTTATTTGCTACTTCAGGAGGAAGTCCCGTGGCACTTGCTACCGCACTCGTCGCATATTTTTTCGCAAGGCCCATTTCGTTCGCTCGGATTCCGGCTATTGTATCCTTCGCTCCAGTCATCTTTTCTTTCTGATTATCTATATAGTTATCCGTAGCTACTACCATCGCTGCGCTTGCGGCTACAAACGGATTCGTTGTCATGAGCGCTCCTCCTATGCCACCAAACGCTCCTGCTACGGAACTCACCGCTCCTGCTACTGTATCTACCAAGGCTGTCACTCCGGACACGAAATGCGCTGTCATCGCTCCGGTTATACCTCCACTCAACTGGTTCATTTTATTATAACTTTTCGCAACCGCATTCTCTATAGATCTTAACGGATCACTGATCGAGAATGTATTCGCTCTCGCTTTGACATTTCTTTCCTGCATCTTCCCACGCATAAAGCTGATGATATCCGAGGCCATCGCAATTTGGTCTTCACTTCCTCCAGTAGCACGGATAAAGGCTCCCGCCAAACTTGAGTTGATTTGATCTTCTATTTTACCTTTGATCGATGATTTGATCCCTGCGGTTCCACCCGATATATACGCTAGTATCATATCATTGAGAAACGAATCCGCTGATTCCGCAGCTGCTTTGGCTTCCTGGAATCTCTTCTCATTTCTCTCTTTCACCGCGGCGATATCATTTGCTGCAGCTGAAATCTTTTTGGCGTCTCCCGCGAGTCCCACATTGTAAAAATCTTTGAGCGCAGCATTCTGTTGTACTCCTACATCTTCCCAATCTTCCTCTCCCCAAACGTTCGATGTTCCACGCTCCTGTGCGCGTAACCTCCGTGTTACGACGCACGAGCTTCGGCCATCCTTGGCCTCGCCACCGCGAGAAACATCTCCCTTGCTTTTAAGAAAAGAGAAACTCTATTTATATTTCTTTGTGCGCCTCGTATCTTTTTTCTTTTCCGATTTCTTTTTTTAAGCGATCACGCTCTCCCTCGACGGCAACGCTCGGTCGATCGTTGGCGCGGGAAACTTATTCATTACACTTCGCTAGTGATCTTTAAAGTTTATTAGCTAGTTTATATTTCAAGTTTCCTTTTTCGAGTTTTCTCAGTCAATCTTATCGAAATTCCCTTACCATTTCTATTTTAGTTCAATCTAATATGCATTTTGTTCAATTGCATAGTTTTTACGAGGCTCAGAGTCAAAAGTTAAAACCACGATAAATATTTTCTCCTTTCTTTCTCACAAAGTTCCAATTAAGTGTGATTGTTTTCACAGAAGAATATTTTAATATAAACCTATCTTCATCTTTAAATAAGAGAAGAAAATTCTTTTTACCATTTATCTTATCTGTTATTTTGCACTCCTGTTTAAAACATTCGATTTTCTGATTTCTGAACACTAATGAATCATCAGCAAGAAGCAATTTTATTATTAAATCATCATTGCTACCAATGAATTTGAAACCTATGGAATAATCAATTCCTTCAGTAGATTCATACCCATCCATTGGGCTTTCAAGAAACCACTGTTCATGAAATACATTAATAGCTCTTCTTGCGTCAGCAAAACAGCAGCTAAAACTAGTTATAATTATTAATACTGTTAACTTTTTCATATTTACCTACCACTTATAATTCTCGGGATTCTGGGGGATCCCAGTTTTGTCCATTACTTCAAAATGAATATGGGGACCGGAAGAATTTCCTGAATTACCCGACAGTGCAATGACTTGGCCTTTTTTTATAATATCACCCTTTTTTACTAACAGATTAGAGTTATGCGCAAATAAGGTTCGAGTTCCATCGGGATGCTCAATTATCACATGTGCTCCATAGCCAGCGATACCTTGATGGTTTTTGGTTGTTCCACCGGCAAAAATAACTGTTCCATCTGCAACAGAGGGAACAGGCGTTCCAATCGTTGCTCGAATATCCATTCCAGCATGAGGCTTTACTTTTGTTCCATTTGCACTATATTCTACACCTTGAGGTAAATTTATTTTTCCATTAGTTGGAAGTAAGCCTCCATCTGGTGTTTTATATATAGTAGTTCCAGTTGTAGAAATTTCGGAAAGCCCTCTTGCTTTTGATAAATAATAATCCTCCAAAACATTATTTCGAGCAATACCTTCAGGAGAGGATTTGTTATCATCCCATTCTTTGATCGCTTTATCTAATTTTTCTTTAGCTATTTTCAGCTCAGCAGGATCTGTAATTGTCTTTAATAGCTCTTTGGCTTTATTTCGATCTGTTAAAACAAAAGCTTCCACTATTTTATCTGAATTTCTAAGAATATTACTTCCGTCTGGAGAAGGCTCTTGAGCATTTGTATTGTTATCTGGACTATTAGTCACCGTTCCCTCTTCACCTGGAAAGAAATAAACCCCCGCAGCTTCGACAGGTTGCGAAACATTCCCCGTGTTAATGATTCCATCCTCTCCCATTGGTTTCGGTGCACCATCATCAGCAACATCGGAAGGTCTTTCATTAACATCATCCTCCCCATCCTCTCTTCTCTTAGCAGGAACCTCAACAACCTGTGCATTAGGTGTCGTAGGTATTGGCAATGGTCTACTATTCGTCCCCCCACCTAATCCCATAAATGCAAGTGCTCCGCCAAACAATGTTCCCACTCCACCAAGAATAACTCCTGGTATATCAGCTACGTTGATTAATCCATTGATCCGATCCAACGCTGCCTCTCGATCATCCGGACTCAAGTTCTCTATATCGTCATCGCTCATCCCATCAGCTGCTAGTTGTGCATTCTCGTTTCTTCGATTAATATCCTCTAATCTTCTATTTCTTTCTTCTGGTGATAAACTATCAGGATCAGCGACTCCATCTTTTTTCAACAAAATATCCTCTTGTAATTTATTCCCTCTATCTTGCGCCAAATTGATGTTCTGTTCTGACCAGTTCATCTCATCAAAGCTGAATCCGTCAGGCCCATTCGTTGCGAGATTCACACCATTCACTTGGGCAGATGTAGACAAACCGTTTCTGTCTATCGTTGATGTGAGTCCGAGTCCTGTTCCTGGATCTGTATACCCTATACTTCCGGAAAACCCTCCACCATTAATATCATAGTTCGCTCCTACGTTCCAACCTTCACGTGGTCCCTTACCAGAGTTATAATTTACCCCTACACTAGTCGCACCATTTGTTGTTGTCGTAAGAGTTGCTTGCAATCCTTTCACGCCAGGAACATTTAATGAGCCAGATAGTGTCGTATTTCCTCTCTGAGAAAATCCTATGTTTAGATTCGTGCTTGCATTTCCTATCCCGATCCTTCCTCCCCAGCCATTCTGTTTGTCGTAACTCACTCCCAAACCTAGTGCTGTGTTTTTGAGAAGCGGAGCTAGTGCTCCCATGGATGAAGTAATCCCTGAACTCAAGTCAAGTTTCCCACCACCGGTCAGTCCACCCAAGATTCCGTTGACAAGTCCAGCCAGCATTCCTTCTGTTCCATTTCTTGAACCGTCTATTACCTGTATCGCGGTCTTAATGATCGTTGCTCCTAGTTGAACCGCTCCGCTTCCAATTGCTCCGAATAATTGACCTACTGTACTCAAGGCACTATTGATCGCTGCCATCGGACCAGTTACTGCGGTTCCTGCTCCTAAGGTTATAAGTGTTACTGCCGCTGTAATCGCTGTCGATCTCGCTGCATCAGCTTGTGCTTTCTTATCAGCCTTCTTCTGTTGGATTCCATCATACTGTTGTCTAAACGCAGCATTCGCTATATCTTTATCGAAGCCTGTGGCTTTAACAATTTCTTCCACTACGATTCGTTTGCCATACTCTTCTACGAAGCCCTTCTTGTTTTTAAGGGTTGGGGTTGCTGATGTATAACTAGCACTTCCTAATTTCATCCCGAATGTTTGGTTCAAATAAGCTTCCGATTGTATTTCCGCTGTCCCATAATCCAAACTTCCTGCATTCGCAATTCGATTGCCTTCGGCGAATGCTTTCTGGATATCTCTTTCCTTCGCTCCGAATGCTACCGCAGTTGTCTTTATAATTCCTCCAACAACACCCACTACTTGAGTGACCACATTGGTTAATGGATTGGCATTAATCGCACTTCTTACTTTCTTCGCTGCTTGCGATCCTACATAGTCCGCTACTATGTTATTGGCTACCTCTGCTGGTAAACCTGTAGCACTTACAATCGCACTTGTTGTATGTTTTTTGATTAATCCCATTTCGTTCGCTCGGATTCCGGCTATCGTATCCTTCGCTCCCGTCATCTTTTCTTTCTGCTTATCTATATAGTTATCCGTAGCTACGACCATTGCTGCGCTTGCGGCTACAAGCGGATTTCTTGCCATGAGCGCTCCTCCAATACCACCAAACGCGCCTGCTACGGAACTCACTGCACCGGCGACTGTATCTAGTATGGCTGTCCCTGCCGATATCATGGAACCTATAACTGCTCCGGAAATTCCTCCGGTGATTTGATTCATTTTATTATATTGCTTTGCGAATGCGTTCTCTATAGATCTTAATGGATCACTCATAGAGAATGTATTTGCACGGTCTCTCACTTGCTTCTCCTGCATCTTCCCACGCATAAAGCTGATGATATCCGACGCCATCGCAATTTGGTCTTCACTTCCTCCAGTAGCACGGATAAAGGCTCCCGCCAAACTTGAGTTGATTTGATCTTCTATTTTACCTTTGATCGATGATTTG
The DNA here is from genome assembly GCF_003114835.2 of Leptospira kobayashii. Lineage (NCBI taxonomy): Bacteria > Pseudomonadati > Spirochaetota > Leptospiria > Leptospirales > Leptospiraceae > Leptospira > Leptospira kobayashii. The sequence goes on from NZ_AP025028.1 coordinate 2,843,494, forward strand.
ATCCCTGCGGTTCCACCCGATATATACGCTAGTATCATATCTTTGAGAAACGAATCCGCTGATTCCGCAGCTGCTTTGGCTTCCTGGAATCTCTTCTCATTTCTCTCTTTCACCGCGGCGATATCATTTGCTGCAGCTGAAATCTTTTTGGCGTCTCCCGCGAGTCCCACATTATAAAAATCTTTGAGCGCAGCATTCTGTTGTACTCCTACATCTTCCCAATCTTCCTCTCCCCAAGCTTCAAATAAATCTTTACCCTTAGGAGCCATAATCGGTTTGACTTCTGCCAAACTCACATAACGAATCTCTGTTTGGTTACCGCTTTTGTATTCGCCTTTGCTATTCTTACCATCTATCTGTCCATTACTGATGATTTTGGTGAGTGTCGCTACATTCGTTTCTTTGTTGATCGTATATTTATAATCTTGTTTTAGCAAATCCCAGCACTGACCAGGATTCACATAACAAGTGCCTGCCGCCTCTTTTTCAGAGTCGGTTAGATCTAGTCCTGTCGTTTGGCCTAATACAATCTTCTCTTCTCTACTTAAAGATTTTACGATCATTCCATTTTGGTATTCCAAACCTTGATTCTTTAAATAAGCTATCGAATCCTTAAAGGTCGTTTTGAAACAATCCTCCTGCGTCGCTCCCGGCTTCGCCATACAACTCACCATCGGTGCAAACTTGGCATCATTCATCTGATTCAGAATATGCTGATACTCCATTGTCCCGACCAGTTTTCCTTCGTCGTTGTATTTTAAAACAGATCGGTCTTCCCACTTAATTGCATACGTTAGCTGATTGAGAAGTTTTTCCTGTTCTCTATCTGCACTTCTCTCGTTGTTTTCATTGGCGGATAATAATTGAGCATATTGGTAGACCCCATTCGCTGTGTTGCTAAAAACAGCTCCTATATCTTTGCCATCCACCTTCAAACTTGTTTCTACTGTTTTTTGGCTCGCTGCATTGAAGATCGAGAAGGGTTGTCCTCCGGACGTAGATGTATTTGTGCCTGTAAGGGAAGACGCAAATCCTCCCACAGCACCGACGGCAGATTCAATCGTGCTGATCGTTTTGTAAATAATAGGATCTGTTTGAACAAGTCCGATGCCAGATGCCAAACCGCCTAACGAAAAACTCCCCATAGTGGAAACCTTATCGATCACGTCTATCTTTGCGACTGCCATTAGACTTTGATCTTTGGAGAAGAATTCTTTGATACCTATACTTGTATCTTGCGCGATTACCTGCTGTTGAACCGGTTCGTGAAACACGAATTCCTTCGTAGTAAGACTTGTTAAACTATCTTCGTAACGGCTTAGAACCGATTCGGTTCCTGTGGAAAAATCGAACGCGGAAGACTTACCGGCGATTAAGTCGGTTTTCAAGGCCGCTAAATCATTCTTTGATTCTGCGTTCGCGGCATTTTTTTGCATTTCTTCCCATTTGATCAGACCGTCTTGTCTTTCCGTTTCCATTTTGGAAACCCATGCGGATTTTTTGGCTTCCAGATCGGCGAGTGAATTTTCATAATCTGCCTTTGCCTGTGCTTTCAATGCATCTGCATTTACTTTCCATTGTTCGTAGAAACTACTATAACTTGCTACTTGTCCTTCCCAGTTTCGAATCGCAGGATTGATATCGTTCGTATATTTGCCCAGTTGACCTGTCAAAGAAGTCGAATTGGATCCCCAATAGTCTGCCATAACCGAAGCGTGCGCGTCATGCACTACGTATAAAGCGCGGTATCCGATGGCACCCATTTGCATTTCAGTTGTATTCCAGGGACGTATTTGCCACCAACTGTCATAAGGAGTACCAACGGCTCTATCCCGAAGAAAATTCCCTTCAGTATGCGATACACCGGTGAGGCCTCCTGGCATTTGATTGTACATATTATAACTATCCGTATACAGGTTAGCAAATGTTACGCTTGTTACCGTCCGATCTCCCGTTCCCACAAGTTGGTTCAATAAAAATCTGACACCTTCCATATTATCAGATCTGATCGCCAGAAATATGGATTTGAGAGGTTCGGGAATATTTGCAAAATCCCTGGAACCAGGACTTTGTTGCCATGCCACAAATCGTTGGTTGTCAGGAACAGAACCGAATGAATCCGAATAAATCGAACTGATGATACCGGAAACATCTGTTGTATAAATATTCATACTGGGATCAAAATTCAAAGTAGTTTGGTAAGTATCGATTCGATTGGCAAAAGAAGTCGTATTGGTAGCCGCAGTGTTTCTGACTCCCGCCAGAAAAGATGTCACCTCTGTAGAAATGGAGGTGAGAATGTTGGAACTGTCCAAGGTTGTTTGGTTCAGAACTGTTTCCATTCTTCCAATCAAGTTAGTCAGCATGATTCCCGCATCATTCAATCCTGCCTGATTGGCTTTTTTATAAACGCAGTCATCCGGTTGGTTGCAGGTATCGACTAACATTCCTTTGAACTGATCGACGATTCCTTTGATTCCGGTTTTAACAGCTGTTTTATAAGAATCGATTGCGTTCAGATTGTTCTGGAAAGTGGCCTCCGACTCGTCCATAGAATCCAGGAATTGGCTGTACTGGCTTTCTATCGTTTGCAAAGAGGTCGCAAAATCATTGAATCCCTGTTGGGCATTCTGATTGAAATTTTGGCTCCATTGGTTCGAAGCATTGGCAATCTGCTGTTGCAATTGGAGCGCTTGGTTATGTGTGTCCTGTCCGGAAAGTGTAGTTTGTATTCCGATTCGATTCAGATAAGTGGTATCGACTCTGTTTGTATTGAGTCTGAGCACGAACTCATTTCTGTTTTCCAGAAAATCCAGGTTCGCACGATCTTCCCAGGTATTCAGAGCCGCGATTTTCTGGGATTCCAGTTCCTTTTGCACATAGTCTTTATACGCATCAACATTGTTATACGAATCGCTTGTGGTAATGTTTGAGACATAATTGTAAATCGCGCTGTCGGCGGCGGCTTCCCAATTGGCACGGAGTAAACCTTTGTAATACGTTACCTGATCCGTCCAGCCTGCGATGGAATTCAGAAAGTAAGATTGACCATACACCTGATTCATTATATTCGAATTGTATTCATCCATCTGCAATTGGGGGATGACTTCTTGGGAGAAGGTAGCCCTTGCAAAAAATATAGTAAATACAAGGGAAAATAGACCTAGCAAGGCTTGGGTTTTTGTGAACCGACTAAACTTTTGTTCTGCGGAATTCTCTTTTGGCATAAGGGACCTGTGAATAGGTCAACTAATCTGGATTAATGCGAGGGGTCAAAAAAATCTGAGTACGGGGCGATCATTTTTTGGTGCTAAATTTTGTTTTTTGGAAAAAAAATTTCCCTTTTTTTGAGGGGTGGATTGGGATGTTGGGTGTTTCCGGAAAGGGGGGAATCTGAATCTCGGTTGGCAAAAAGGCGAACTTTTCCGGAGAATTTTTTTTAAAACCTGGTTTGAGGTTGTCGAAGCGGTTGTTTTGTGTTAGGTGGTTTGCGGCAGCCCACGAGCCACACCCCCCAACCCTAAACAGGGCGGGGGATTTAATATCGGACGTCGGATATTATGTCCCCTCATTGCCTAAAAGCACTTTTGGAAATCTAGAATCAGAGTCTCTTCTTTCTTAAAAGCAAGTGAGATGTTTCTCGCGGTGGCATCAAAGCCCATCTCAGGATTGACGCGTTTTTTAAAAGTCAGTTGATTAAAGATTTATGCGACGATTGATTAGACTTGCAAGCAAGTCTGTGAATCTGGACTACCGCTTTCGCTCACCGTCCAGTTCACATTCTCGCTCCCTATGGGTCGCTGCGAATGGCCAGGGATGGCCGGAGCTTTTTCGTCGGAACAGGATGTTCCGCGAAAAAGAGCGTGAAACATCTCACGTCTTTTTTTGTCCAATACGGGCCAAGAAAATGTTCAAAATAGCGAATTTGATCTATTATTACGGAATTTTATCTGCAATAATAGATAATTTATTGACCCACCTGCGTAAATTCCTAATCTGCCAGGAACGGCAGGTACATCATCCTATGAAATTTGAAAAACTGATCCCTATTTTACTCTTATCCACTGCGAGTTTGTTTGCGCAAAATACACCACCGAACTCTACGGAAGCAACCACCAAACCGCCCAGCCAGGAAACAAACACGCCGAGCACAGGCACGCAAAACCCTCCCCCTACTCAGGAAGGAACTACTGCTACGCAAGCATTGCAAGCCAAGCCGGAAGTTGTGGAACCTTACAAAAGTCCTTTGAAGGCAAACTTATCTGGTGAATATTTAAGAAGTTTGCAAATCACTTCAGCACAAAGAAAAGCAATTCAATCCAATCCTGATTTATGGTTCGCAGACAAATACAAAGTCGGGTTTGGTCTCCGACCGAAAGCGGATGCGATCACTAACCTCGATTTTGATAAAACAACTGCCGACACTAGAAACTCCGTAGTCAACCAAACTCAATTTTATCTGATCGGGGATTTAACTCCCAATGTTCTTTTCAAAGTAGCATTTCAAGACGTTCGCTTATGGGGGGGAGAGGTAATTTCCTCCGGAAACCAAGATCAAAAATATGCAGTGATTACCAATGCGGGCACCACTTACGATACCACCAAACAAACAACAATTCCTGTGAATAACTACACAGGATTCAGAGAAGCCTTTGTTGATTTGAAAACAGCCAAAGAAGGAATCCGATTGAGAACGGGTAGACAAATCATCGACTTTGGCGACGGACGAATTGTGGGAGCGAGAAATGATAGTTTGAACGGAAATTCATTCGATGCCATCCGACTCACTACCAAAATAGAAAATCATACTACCGACGTATTCGCATCCGTAATCAGCACCGAGAGCAATTCAAATAGTCTCGTTTCCAACAACTCCACAAAGTTAGGTGGGCCAGGTGAAGCATATTATGCAGGTATTCATCACAATTTCAAAGTAGCGGATTGGTTGGGAATCGATGTTTACGATTTCAGTCTTTTCAAAAAAAGAACTGCCGTGAAAAATCCACCGGACTGGGCAACAGAACAGATCTACCGCGGAAACGACCAGATGAATACTTATGGATTCAGACTTACCAACCGAACCAAAAGCAATGCGGTTCCGGACGGAGTCAAATTCGATTGGATGGTAGAAGCAGCTTGGCAATCGGGATACAACGGTCAAAGGATCGCTCCCGATTGGATGAATCTGGATGGCAAACTCAAAACCAACCAAACCAACGGAACACAACCTCTCTTTGCTCAGAATGGAAAATACGATGCCAATTTGGTCGCGGTGCAACTCGGTTATTCACCTATTAAGGAATTCCGAATCGGCGTACAATATGTCCAAGCTTCGGGAGATCCCAACAGAAACGACGCATCCGTTGCCACATTCAACCCGTTATTCGCTACAAGACGGATGGCAGGAGGAAGCATTCCTTTCGCAGGGAACGGAAACTCGGGAGCCGTCTTTTGGCAAAACGTAAAAGATTATTCCATTCATTTGAAATACGAAGCGGGTAAATGGGGAACTTTTATCTTCAACCCTCATTGGTATTACAAAGTAAAACTCCAAGACGGGTATTACGATAACAACAATTATGTGACAGGGAACGCTAAAACCGGCGGACTTGCCAGCACTGAAGATTATTTCAATACTCAACAATACGATCAGTTTGCTCCTAGATTAGGTAAAAAAATCGCAACAGAGTTGAATTTCATCTATATCGTAACTCCGTTTGAAAATGTTTCCTTCTGGTTCGGAGCTTCTCAACTTTACGGAGGAGATGCAATCCGCAATCAAAAGAACAATATGTGGAATGCAGATCCTTTGCATAGATACGATTTCAAACCGAACGCATCTTATTTTACGTTCCAATCGGTATTTGCCATTTAAGGAAATATCTTAGACTTTAAACCTGCCAATTAATTGACCCAAATGCTCTGCCTGTCTTTGCATATCGGCCGATAAATTGGTAAGGTTGTCCGCTCCACCCGCCACTTCCTGAGTTCCGTCGGAAATGCTCAAAATGGTTTTTGTGATCTCTTCCGTAGCTCTTTTTTGCTCAAAGACAGCTTCTTCAATTTGAAGATTGAGTGTTGTCAAAGCGGTGGCACTCTCTCCGATATCTTTCGTATTTGTTTCCTGGGATTTTACCGAAACCAATACTTTGTTCGCGGAAGACTCGAACTCATTCACGCTTAAGTTGAGAGATCGTAAGACCTTAGCCGCTTCTTCCACTTTGGCATTACCGTTTGTAACCGCAAGATTTGTAGACTCGACAAGTCCGCTGATCTCTTGTACGGAAAGAGAAGTCTGTCCTGCAAGTTTTCCAATCTCTTCCGCCACAACAGCAAACCCGCGCCCTGCATCTCCGGCCCTTGCGGCTTCGATCGCAGCATTTAACGCGAGTAAGTTTATTTTTTCCGATATCTCGGTGATAATATCCAAAACTTCCGTAATACGAGAGGCTCTGTCCCCGATTTCTTCCATTGCATCCGTCGAGGAGGACATTGCCTTTTCTCCGATCACTGCCTGTTCTTTCGAATCGGTCGCCAATTTTGCAAGGCTTTGCATCTCTTGGTTGATGCTTTGAATCTGTTCTCTCAACCTTAAAACATTGGAATCGATTTCCCGCATTTTTCCTACCGCAGTTTCCATAGATCGTCCCACATGATCGGCAGAGGCGGAAAGTTCTTCCACTGCCGCAGAAGATTCTTCCGCAGCGGAAGCTTGCGTCTGAGCAATGTCGGAAAAATTTTCCGAAGTTCTTGTCATTTCGGTGGAATGGGATCCCAATTTTTCAGAGGAGAGTTTGATTTGACTGATCATGGAAAACAAACTTTCCTTCATTGCCGTCATGGATTGAAGAAGATGGCCGATCTCGTCGGTTTTCTTATAATGGTTTACAGCGGTAAGATCTCCATCAGCAATTCTGGATGAAAAATGCATCGCTATCGTTAGCCCGCGGCTTACCAATCTTTGAAAAATCAGATTCAAAGCGATCAATACGAACATTAGTATCAAAAGAGAAATGATACTGGATTCTAAAACGATTTTCCCGACGCTTTTAAAATAAATGGAATTTGGTATGCTGACTTGCATGGTCCAGAATTTCGGATCTTTTCCGATATGAAACGGAAAATAATAATGAGTGTATCCGTTGGATGAGTAAGTAAACCTTTTCCCTTCTTTATTATTCTGCAGATAAACTTTCAGTTCGTCCGAATCAAGAATCTTTTTTCCAAGTTGGGACTTGTCATCTCCGTTCATCGCATAAGTTCCATTTGGTGAAACAAGAGCGATGTATCCTTGCCCCCGAAACGGTTTTTTATCTCCGATCCTTTCCTGCAAGTTTTTAAGATCGATGTCAAGACCCGCTGCCCCGTAAAATTTTCCCGGTAGACTGATCGGAGTTACAAGAGAAATCATAAGAATATTTTTGGAACCGACCTTATAATCATAAGGACCCACCACGGACATTTTGTCCGTTTTTTTAGTGATTTGATAATAGTCGCCTGTACCATCCAGGTTGTCATAACCTTCAAGTGCTTCGATTTGAATGTTTCCTTCTTTTTCCGTTTGATGAAGATAAGGGACAAATCTTCCTGTTGAATCATGACCCAATGTGTTTTTGAACCTAAAATCCTGTTTGTCGTATGCGTTCGGTTCGTAACAAACCCACATCGCGAAATAATTGAAATTCCTTTTTAAGATCTCCTTCATTGTTGAAATCACTTGCTCTCTGGGAGGGGATGCATACATCAATGGAAAACGAAACCCCCGCGTTACACCCATCATCGTATTGAGCTGTTCCATGACTTCGAATGACCATCTTTCCGCGGTTACATCAGCACTCTGCTCCACTTCTTCTTTCAGGTTGACAAAAGTTTGATAAGACTGAATGGAAGTAAGGATAAAAAAACCGATAAATAACACGAAAGAGATGTACAAGGATATACGAAGGCGAATGCTCATAGGTAGTGTAATCTATCCGACGGAAGTAATTAGTAAAGATATTTCTTAACTACGGCATTTCCCGGTTTAAAAAAGTTTTTTTGTAGGGCTACTGATGAATGACTAAAATCGGATATCAGCAGTCTTACAAACGGATTTAGAATGAATCTAATTTTCGATTTTGAATTTTCCGATCAGTTTGGTAAGATGTTCGGCTTGGTGCAAAATATCGTTCGAGTAACCTGTTAGATGATCCGCCCCGCCCGCAACCTCCTGGGTTCCATCGTATTTGCTTCCTGTGGATTTTCATAGGCTGAGGAGGAAGAATCAATTTCCTTTTCAAAAAAATAGTAAAGTAGTTTCTACTTTTTTCTTTAGAAAAGAGAAGACTTGTGCATACTAATGGCAAAAACTCTAATTTGTTTTACTTCGATGGAAAAATCAGTTTCTATTATCATTCCTATCTTTCCCGGAGATAATGAAGCGGAGGAACTTTTAAAGTTTTTAAACCATCACATTCCGGAAGATTGGGAAGTGATCGTTTCTTCTCCGAAAGAAAAAGGAAACAGAGCTTACGCTCTCAATGAAGGAGCGAAAAAAGCACATGGTAAATTCCTTTGGTTTTTACATGGAGATAGCCGTTTGGAAAAAGAAGAAATCCTGGCTTTGGAGAAAGCAATTGCAGAAGGCCCGGACAAACTTCATTACTTTAAATTAAAATTTTATCCGGAATCTTTTTTGATGTATTTCAATTCCATCGGTGCGAATCTCCGGTCTTATCTATTCGGTTGTCCTTACGGAGATCAAAGTTTCTGCATTGCAAAGGAGAGATTTTTAATTTTAAAAGGCTTCGATGAAAGTCTTACTCTTGGTGAAGATCTTTTTTTTGTTTGGATGGCTAAAGAAAAAAATATCAGATTGAATCAGATGCAGGGATATATCCGAACCAGTAACCGCAAATATAAATCCCAAGGTTGGTTTAAAATTACGGTTTTTCACAACTATATGTTCTGGAAACTCGTATTTCTCTGGTTAGTTGCTAAGATAAAAAGAGCTGGTTCGAGAGATTCCTCATAATTCCAAACATGTAAAACTTTTTCGGCAAAATTTCGAATCAGTGAAAGGAAATGCAAAATTTTTAGAACAAAAACAAACCGATTCCTTCTAGTAACTACTTGCCAAACTGATCCGGTTTGTTCCCAATGATCTATGGGCCAAAAGATCAATCCCGAATTTCTGAATGAAATAAAAAATGCTACGAATCATGCGATACTCTATCCGAGAAAAAATCAGGAAGGGGATTCCATTTTAGAGGCATTGGGAATCGATGAAGAGTCAATTTTAGGGATGACTCTGAAATACACGGCAGGTATTTCCGTTTACCACGGATGGATACGCCTGTTTGGTGGTGAATCTTCCGAATTTACGGACTCTATCTCGGATTGGAACGACATCAACGATTCCGAACAGGTTTTCATCGAAGACGCTCTTCTCGTCGGTTACGACGTATTAGGTGGATTTTTTGCAGTCAATACGGGCGCCTTCGAGGATGAAGACGGCATGGTTTATTATTTTGCACCGGATACTCTTCTTTGGGAAAGTACGGAACTAGACTATAACGATTTTTTTCATTGGTGTCTGTATGGAGATATCGAAGATTATTATAAACCGTATTTCTGGAAATCCTTTGCGGCCGACTGCGAAGCTTTAAAAGCAAATCAAGGATTTCAGTTCGATCCCCCGGTGTATGAACTGGAAGAAGAAGATATCGAATCTTTAAAACGGAACGTAGTGAGTTTACGGGATCTTTGGGAACTCACTACGGAAGAAGACGAAGAACTGGAAGAAGAATAGTTTTACATCAAAACGACTTTTTCCATTCCTTTCCTTCTCTCAAAAGGAAATCTTTTCCCAATTTCCAAACCATTATCCTTTCAGTTTCGGTTTCACCGTTCACGTAACCCGCATAAGGTGCTGCATCGGAATTGTTTCTTTTTGCAAACATGATCCCCCCTTTTATTTTTTTGCCATCCACAGGTTTTCCGTTTTTAAAAATCCTAAACTCCAATGGCTCGGGAGAATGAAAAAATAAATAATCCGAACTCTCCACCTCCAGAATGTAAATCCCCGGTGGAAATCTGATCCCTGCGGCGGGAGGATTTTCATCATACCAAACCATTCCGTCCGGAACGGTAATTGTTTTCGAAGGATCGGAAATCTTCTTAACTTCTATCGCTTTATTTACATGCGGACTCAATTTAACGATTCCGCATGCATTGAAGAGAATGCAAGAAGCAATTATGAAGAATAATAAACTGGGTAGTCTTTTTATCTTAAAATACATATTATGTTTACTCATCTTTTTTCATCGGTGCAGTAAACTCGTTAGCCCCCTTTCCGGTAATTTCATATAACAACGACTGAGCTGTACCGATCACACCGAATCCAGCAGTCCCCAGTAAAGTAAATGCTGTTCCTATCGGACCGACGGATTGTTTGGTTGGGTTAGTGCTCCAATTTCTTCTAATCCAATGAATTTCATTCATATCTCTATCATGTTCCAAGGAAGCAACATCCGCCTGGTTGATACGCATACTTTTATCAAATCCTAAAAAATCGGTCCCCCAACCTGCACCACCAAACATTCCATAATCCGGTATTACAAGATCTAACACGGCCCTGCCTATTGCTCCGGGAAACCCTGTTGCATAACGTTCTCTCGGATCGTGTTTTTCATCGGTTCCGTTCAATATATTTTTTACTTCGGTAACTTCTTCCCCTTTCGGACTACCATACATATCCAATTGCCCGAGAGTTAAAATATTTGCCACATCCATTGTGGTAGTAACAAATGTTCCGATCAACCCCGCTCCTGCCGCAGCAACATCACGAACCAGAATATCCCCTAAATTATAAAATCCTTTCCCTATATCGGAAATTCCTTCCCGAATTGACCCAACCTTTCCTAAAGTTAAAACATTTGCAGTAGCGGATACCGTGCCTGCAAAAACATCGCCAACAGCACCTAACATTCCACCTATGACAGGAACCTTATGAAACCCGTCTCTTAAGGAAGAAGATCCTACAACTGCCAATTCTGCAACGCCTGTTCCGAGATCCGATAGAATTTCCCCTACATCACTTAAACCTCTCCCTAATTCAGAAATACCTGCGCGAAACGATCCTGCCTGACCCAATGTAACTACATCCGTTGCGGAAGATAGAGTTCCTGAAATGATATCGCCTCCAGCACCTAACAATTTTCCTACAAGCGGAACATTTCTTAATACATTTCCCAGACTCGAATTTTTTTCCGAAGAGACTGCAGCGCTTTGTGCGGCACTTATATTTTCTTGTGCCCAGCTCATTTCTCCCGCTTGAAAACCGTTTTCGGAGACGCTTCCTAATTTTACCCCATTGGTTTGCGCAGAGGCAACCAAACCGTCTTTGCCCATGTTCAAAGAAAAACCGGTTCTAGTGCCAGGGTCGGTATAACTCACTCCGGCGGAAACTCCTCCTCCGTTTAAATCGTAATTTGCAGATACGTTTGCTCCATCTAACGGTCCTTTGCCGCCATAATTCACACCAATCGAAGATGTTCCGCTCGTTGAATGATTAATGCTAAACTGAGTACCGAGAGGACCTCCGCTGGAAAGCGAAACGGAAGTAGCTCCTCTTTCTGAGAAAGAAATGGATGCATTATTTGTTTTATTTCCAAGTCCCAAGGAACCACCCCAACCGTTTTGTTTATCGTAAGTAACTCCGATTCCCAATCCTACTTTATCGCTTCCTTCCCTTAAAAGATCTGCGACCATGTTTCCCTGGAATGCTCCGGCTGTGACGACTCCTAAAACACCATTTGCCAAACCGGCTAGCGCACCCTTGGCACCGTTCCTTGTTCCATCCACTACTTGAACGGCAGCTTTGACAACGGCAGCACCGACGTTTGCCGCCACATTCGCACTGGCACCCACCGCGGAACCTATGGAACTCATCGCTCCCTGCAAACCTGCACCCAATGCCCCACCGGCACCTAACGTAGCAACGGTTACAATTGCAGTGATAACTGTTGAACGGGCCGCTTCTTTTTGCGCTTTTTTATCGGCTTTCTTTTGCAGTCTTTTTCCGTATTCTTGTCGAAATACAGTATTCGTTATGTCTTTGTCCCAACCTGTTGCTTTTACAATCTCATCCACAACAATTCGTTGTCCGACTTCCTTAATGATACCTTCTTTGTTTTTCCAAGTAGGTATTTGGGAAGAATAACTCAAACTACTTGCTTTCATCCCTAACATCTGATTTGCGTAAGCTTCCGATTGAATCTCCGACCAACTTGAATCCAGAGTGCCTGCATGATTCAATTGATTTCCCTGGCTGATCGCCTTTTGGATGTCTCTCTCCTTTGCACCGAAAGCAACGGCAGCAGTCTTAATGATTCCTCCTGCGATTCCGGTTATCTGAGAACTTATATTTGCAATCGGATTGGATCTGACTGCCCTCCGAGCTTTTTTAGCAGCCATACTTCCTTCATAATCAGTCAACATCTGACCTACGACGGAAGCGGGTAATCCGGAAGCAGTAGAGACAGCTTGTGTCGTATAACTTTTAATCAACGCCTTTTCGTTGGCTCGTATTTCCTGGTATGTAGTTTTCGCTCCGTTGATTCGATCCAACTTTGCATCTACCGCTTTTGACCCAAATACGGTCTTTGCACCGGAAATCGCAAGCCCGGTTACCAATGCATTCGTAGCACCGCTCAAACCGAAAGTCATTACATTCCCTATTTCATTCATCGCCGCATATGTTTTGGTCGCGATGTTTCCGATAGAACGAACTGGATCTTTGATCGACATGGTATTCGCTCTTTTTTTAATATTATTCGCCTGCATACGACCACGCACAAGGCCGACCATGTCGGATAACATTTGTATTTCCTGATCGCTTCCGCCTGTAGCACGAATGAATGCAGCCGCTAACTCCGTATTGATTTTATCCTCTACTTTATTTTTAAGCGCTGCCTGAACACCGGCCATACCTCCTGAGAGATAAGCCATAATCATATCCTTTAAGAAAGCATCTCTCTCTTCTGCAGCTTTCTTTTCGGCCTGAAAATTTTTCTCATTTTTCAATTCAACTTCACGAATGGACGCTGAGGCTTGGGTCAACATTTTAGAATCCCGATCCAAAGCTTTACTGAAAAAATCATTCATCACCGTGTTTGCCTGCGCGTCCACATCAGCCCATTCACTGTCTTCCCAGGCGTCAAACAGATCTTTGCCTTTCGGAGCGGTTACAGGGTTGATTTGAGATAAATTAATATGCCTAACTTCGTTTTGCGTCCCGCTTATATAAGTTCCCGCACTTTGCCCTCCTATCCTACCGTTGCTTATGATTTTTGATAAAGTGACTCCTCCGTTGTTATCATAAGCGATATCGAATTCTTTTTTCAAAAGATCCTGGCATTTGGAAGGATCCAGATAACAAGTGCCAGCTGTTTCTTTCTCTTCGTCGGTTAAAGTCAATCCTTCCGTCTGGCCAATTCGGATTTTTTCTTCACGGCTTAAGGACTTTACAATCATTCCGTTTTGGATTTCATATCCTTGGGATGCAAGTAGAGATATTTCGCTTTTAAACGTGTTATTGAAATCCTCCGATTGCAATTTAGACAATCGTTTCTCTTCCTCCTGACATGCCGCATAATGGGAACTACCTACTACGCAAAACCCCTCGAATTTCTGACCTGTGTATTCATAGTTCGCTTGTTTTTTGAGTATTGCATTTACCTGACTTGCAGTCAGATTCCCGATAGTTCCATTCAATTTCAAATTGCCGTTTTCATCCCACTTGGCACTCCATTTGGAATCCCAATCCACTGTATATGCCATTTGATTCACGATCTTCGACTGTTCCAGTTTTGCAGCAATGGAATTGTTTTCATTCATGGAAAGTATCTGAGAGAGCTGATACACTCCATTCGCAGTTTTTCCAAAAACATCTGTTAGTTCCTTTCCGTCGACGGTAATGCTTGTATCTACTTTTTTCTCATTAGCAGCATTCAATATACTGAACTTTTGAGTTGTGCCTCCGGAAGAAATGCCGACCGCATTGAATGCCGCCTGCTGAATCGAACCGACGAGCCCGCTTGCAAATCCTCCCGTAGAATTGGTGATTCCGTATCCTGAATTTGCATCAAGACTTCCGGTCACGCTTGCGTACATTCTGTCAGTAATCAGATCTCCGCTTTGCAATGCGGTATCAAATCCTATTCTATTGGAAACCTTCACAAAAGGATCTGCTCCCATTCCGCCGAATCCGGCTAACATGGAATCACTCTTAGTCGCAGGAATATCAGTGAACGTGAATTCGGTTTTACTCAATGTATCCAATTGACTAGTATAATTGTCCGATATGGATTTTGCTCCTGTAGCAATATGCAAATCCGTCACTGTTGATTTAAAAGTATTTTGGATAGCTCCCGATATGATATTGGCATCCTGAGTATTTTTCAACTCGGAGACTTTTGAATATAATTCTTCCCATTTATTCAGGCCTGCGTTTCTCTCTTCTTCCATTTTGCTAATCCATGCGGATTTTTTGGATTCCAAGTCCGACAATGATCTTTCATAATCCTCTTTCGCCTGCAGCTTCAAAGAATCGGAACTTACCTTCCATTGATCGTAGAACGAATTATAGCTGGCGACCTGCGCTTCCCAGTTTCCGATCGCAGGAGCGATCACATTTTTATACTGATTCAATTGACCGCTTAAAGATGTGAAATTTCCGCTCCAATAGGCGGACTGTGCATCCGCATTAGGATCATACATTTGATAGGCGACGTCATAACCGATCTGCCCCATCTGAAACCAATCCGTCCAAAAGAAGAAAGGTGGATAATATCGGTTAGCTCCCCAAGTCCAAGTGGCACCGTGATCTCGGTTCCAATTCATTTGAGTATTGCTTTCATTCAAATTTGCGATTCCGTCACTATTGATACCTCCTGCCCAATCGGTATAAACATTGGTGGCAAGAATACTTACCGTTCTCCCCCCACCTACGTAAGCTTCTACCATCCCCTTAATTCCATTCGTATCTCCATTGACGATCGCAAGTATCATCTCTTTAATTTGCGAATCTACAATTCCGGAAAAAGCGCCTGAAGAATCCCTTCTCCAAATACTCTGTTGGCTGCCGCTTACATTGCCAAACGAATACCAACCCGCATTCACAGCCTGGACATAGGAGGACAAATCACCTAATCCATATTTGGAGGTGGAATGAATCGAATTTTGTGTCGTAGTAATTTGTTTGGAATAATCAACTTGAGTTAAATGAGCTGAATTCGTTTGGTCAGCCAAAAAATTATTTATCTCCGTTGAAATCGTTGTAAGAACGTTTGAAGTATCCAGGCTTGCATTGGCTAACACCGCATTCAATCTTACCACCAAACCGTTCATAGTTTGACCTGCTGCATTCAACTGACCGTTATTCGCATCTCTATATAAGCAGGAAGAGGACTGGTTACAAGGTTGATCGAGCATTCCCTGAAACTGGCCGACAATTCCCCGAATCGCATCCTTCACAATCGACTTATAAGAATCGATCGCGGACAAATTGTCCGAAAAAGTCGCTTCCGAGTCATTCATGGATTGGATAAAGGAATCGTATTTATTTTGGATTGTTTCCAACGAACCTGCAAAATCATTCAAGCCGGATTGATACGTCTGATTGAAATTTGCATTCCAACTATTTGCAGCGGAAACAATTTGTTGTTGTAACTGACTTGCTTGAAAATTCGGATCCTGAGGCCCACTGAATGTTGCCTGCATCCCCAATCGACTCAAATAGGATTGATCCACCCGATTCGAATTCAATCTCGCTACGAACTCGTTTCTGTTTTCCAACATATGAAGATTCGCTTCATTTTCCCATTCGTTCATCGCAGCTATCTTTTGCGAATCCAGTTCTCTTTGCACATAATCCTTGTATGCATCGACACTATTAAACGAATCGTTTGTAGTTATGTTGGAAACGTAATCATATATCGCATTGTCGGCAGCCGCTTCCCAATAAGCACGCAACACTCCTTTATAATAATTTACCTGATCCGTCCAAGTCGCGGTATTGCCCAAAAAATAACTTTGGCCGTACACTTGGTTCATTAGATTTGCATTGTATTCTTCCAGTTGAAGTTGGGGGATAACTTCCTGAGATATGATTGTGCCGGTAAAAAACAGGGAAAACACGAAAGAAAATAGACACAAACCTGCCTGCATTTTGGTAATCGGCGAGTATTCCCGATGGAATTTGGATATTTTACTTCCATCGGCATGATCCATTTGCCTCTTCAAAACTGTTTTCATATGCAATACCTGTTATATTAAGAAGTCTTTACTTAAAAAATGAAACCGCCTTTGACCCGCTAAAGCTCAAACTTGTATCATTTTTTTTCTCACCTTGAAAGAAAATTTTGGAAATAATTTATAAATTATTCTTTTTTCGGACGAGTAAAGATGTACCAAATGGGATATCGTTTGTAGAAAATCAGAATTCAATAAAATCAGAAAAACAGAATATATTTAATTATAATTAATATTTTTATAATATATTAATATTTCTAATTTCAAAAAAAAATAAAATACCAGGATTTTGTATTTTTCATCATAAACAAAACATCACATTCATATGATTAGGTGAGGACTCAAAGGAAGGATAGTTAGCCTCTACCGGTTTTTTATGGGCGCCTCGGATTGATTCGATAATTCCGGATAATTCCTGATCCCCGACCGGGGGCTCTTCCGCGACTCCGCCGATCGCGGCTTCGGTCCTTCGGACGGCGGCCTTTGGCCGCCTCGCTCCGATCCCTGGCGCTGGGGAACTCACTCCATGTTTTCCCATTCTTCGTAAACATTATTCAATCTTGGTCGTGGACATCGTCCGACATATTCGCTTATGTAGTTACGTGGATATTTATTGTCAAAATCGGATGATAAAAATGTCCGCAAAACTAAAGGCTCCTTATCCTCATATAAAACTTTAATAACATAGTCGATATTATAAAAGATAATCGAGTTTGTTTCTGACGGCTCACCCAGATTTGTTAGAGAAAATTCGATCTTCGTTACTGGTTTTGAAAACAAATCATCGAAACCACAATAGATATCTTTACCATTTTTTTTATAATCACTGATCCATATATCAAAAGCCGCTTCCGTGATTCTTTTGTCCCCGAGTTTTGTACGAAGATCACCAGCCATTGTTGTACTCTTTACAATAGCTTCGAAATTTTTATTCTTTATGTCTTCTCTTAGCTTTATAATAAAAGGAACGACTTCCTTAATAGAAATCTCTCTTGGATCCATTTCATATTTTATAAAATCTTCTTCTGAACTTTTGTTTCTTATATAAAATATCCCAGGAGATAATTCCTCTCTTTCGGGCCCCTTGATCCAATCCTTACCATAGCGTTTCTTTTTGCAGCCATTGGAAGCAAATAGAAACAAACAAATGACTAATAATATTAATTTACTATATTTCATTTTGCCGATAGCTCTCGCAGAAAATAGTCCGCATTTACCAAATAACCGACTATCGTTTTTTTATCTTCGCCGTACATTGGCTCATAATAATCTTTACTGATTCCTATTGGCTCGTTTTTAGTTTGCACTTCCAAGTGCAAATGGGCTCCGGTGGAACTGCCTGTCGTCCCAAGCTCTCCAAAGGTTGTATTTCTAGTTATCAGATTTCCAGCGGTTGTATATTTTTCTGATGGTAGCTTATCCAAATGTTTATAAGTCACTTCATAAGCCTGGCCGTCGATTATCGTTTTCATCTTTACTGAATTTCCATTTGAACTAAAATTCTTTGCTATATCCTTCGGATCCCCAGTCGTCAACTCTCGAGGTAACATCGCTACCTCGGCAGCACTTAAATTTACACTTACCTTAACATTATTTTGAAATTCCAAACGATAAAAATTTCCGTCTTTGTACTGTACTCCTGTCTTCCTAAAGTCCGTCGGTTTAAACTCGGAGTCTATCTCTAATAATTTCTCATTTGATAATCGATTCCCCTTTGAATCATAAAAGCCTGCTGTATCCGTCTCTGCATTCAAATACACTACTCCAGCATTCAATAGTTTCTGAGAACTTGGAATATAAATTGATTGTCCTTTGGTAGAATCAATGATAGTTCCGTCGGTAATGCTTCGAATAGGATCCCCTATCCTACCCCCGATATCAACTCCTTTATGGGGATTCCCCGTTACGTATTCGTAAATATCATGACCACGGCCATAACCATCCCAACCAAAACTTGAATTGTATGTTATAGTTCGCCCTGTACCCGCAGGGTTGATCACTCCGTCGGGAAGAGTAAGCTCCCTTTTGGCATTGGATAGATATTTACTTACTTCGGCTACATTGATGTTATTTAATCGCTCTGATAGAAATTTAACCTTAGCCTCTCGAGCTTCAAGAGACTTACTCATTGAGTCCAATTGCTCTAGTTTAGCAGCATTCAAAGGAGTCTTTGAGAGTGCTTCGATTATTTCCTTATGGATTCGTTCTTTGGTATCAGATATTGCATTCAGTTCAGTGACTGCATCATCTTTCATACGAATTAAATAATTCGCTACAGATTCTCCCTCTTTCATCATGATCACATTGGTAGAAATATTCTTGTCAAGTGCCTTACTTTTTACTTCCAATTGCCCAATTTCTTTTCTAATACTTGCCTTTTGTTCTTTAGTTAGATTCGATGCTTGTAAATCCGCTTCTAACTTTGATTTCCGATCAGCAAGGTCCAGCCTCTGATCAAAAATATCTTTTCTTGAAGATACATTTTGAGCTACATAATTATCAAACAATTCCTTATTATTCAAAACTGCCTTCAACGCGATACTCGCTTGAGTTTTGTCAAGCTGATCCGGGTTATGACTTTGGTTATTATCGATAATGACACGATTCAATGTTTCGTTAGATTTTGCCCTCGCTTCATTTTGTTTGATTTCCAACCACTTGACCATTGATTCTTTATCTGCCTTCAACTCAGTAATGACTGTTTTAATTGCATTTTCTCTGATCATTTGGGAATCTGAATTATCAGTTATAGAAGACTGATTTTTTCCTTCAATTCCAGATCTAACCATGGCGTCCTTTAACATTATGAAATAAGTTCTTGCCTGACTCGGCACAGTAACATCTGACAATATTTTATCTATCAACGCAGGATTATCCATATAACGCATTACATCCGTATCTGTCTTTACTGATCCGAGTATTCTGTCAATGTCTGATATCAATTTATTATTATTTTCTATAATACTGCGGACTGACTTCAACTTATTAGCATTTGTCTCCCCAACCAACATTTTTTCGACGATTGCTTGCTTTGCTTTTAAAGATTCCGATGTGACTCCGTAGTCAGTTTTCTTAAACACCACAGTGCCATCTTTTGCGGTGGCTGAATTAAGTTGCGTCTTATATTCACTAATTTGCGCATCAATTCCGGCATTTGCTTTTGCCAGTTTGTTCTCTGCAGCTTTTAATTCTTTCGGATTCAGTTGAGCTGTTACAGTTTTGAGATTGCTTTCGGTCTTTGCTAAAGTGGCTCTTAGTGCTTTAATTTCAGCGTCACTTTCCTTATAGCCATCGGACAATTTCTTGTCTATTTCTCTATGAAGATCGAATTGTTTCGTCAATAACTCAGGTTTCTGAGCCCGTAGTTTTTTATATTCCTCTGTCGATTTGATTTCCGCGATCTTTGCCGTAGCATCTATTTTGTCCTTCAGATACTTTTTACCAGAATCCGTTTGGGAAAGGATTCTTTCTGTCTCCGGATGCAGGCCGGAGGATCCTTTCGGTATTTCTTGTGCTGATAAACCAGGAGCAACCAATGCTTCTATAAATCTTCCCGTTGTGTTCAATCCATCCCCAATAGCTTTAAGGAATTTATCTTTCAGATTCGGTTCACCGGTTACTTTATCTTTTTTAGGTTTCTTAACAACTGTTGTTTCTTCTTTCTTAGTCTCTACCGCCAATTTCTTCTTAGGCGTCTTGACATCTCCCTCTTTCATCAATTTCTTAATTTGCTCGCTCGCTTCACGAGCAGCATTTCGATCAGCAGTGACACCGGAAGTTCCGTTATCAGCTATCTCCGGATTAGCATTATAGCGAATGATTTCAAATTGTTTGTATAGCGCTTCTTGCTTCGGTGTGAGTTTGTTTTCGTAAGCTAGTTCTTGCAGTTTTCCATATAACTCTTTTTCTTCTTTAGTTAATCTATAATCCTGCGTAGAATCCGAATCGTCCTCCGGCTTATCTCCTCCCCCCTCTTCATCTTCCTTCCTTCTCGCCACAACTTCCGTAACCCGAGGAGTGCTTTCACTACCATTCGAAGATCCATTACCACCTAATCCTACAAAAGCGATTGCTCCGGCTGCCAAAGATGCAAGCGCAGTGCCAGTAATTGCTTCTATATCAATCGGCTGAGGAGTTTGCTCATTTGCTAATTTACCCATTTCTTCCGCAGACATTTTATCCAATCGCTCTTGAGTATAAGGTTTGCCTTCCTTATCTTTTAAACCAAGTAACGTTTGTTCCGTTTCCGCAATCTCTGCTAACTCGGCACGGTCTGTGTCACTCATTGCGTCTATCTGTTCCTGACTATAACCTGCCTTACGTAAGGTTCCGCTTTCTTTTAATTTATCCGTTCTATCTTGCGCCAAATTAATATTTTGCTCGGCCCAATTCATCTCATCCATATTGAACCCGTCTGGTCCGTTTGTTGCGATGTTCACACCGTTGATTTGGGAAGAAGTGGATAATCCGTTCCGATCGATTGTAGAAGTAAGTCCCAAACCTGTGCCCGGATTCGTATAACCGATGCTTCCGGAAAAACCTCCCCCATTAATATCGTAGTTCGCTCCTAAATTCCAACCTTCTCTAGGCCCTTTACCTGCATTATAATTCACACCTATGGATGTGGCTCCGTTCGTTGTGGTACTTGCCGTTACTTGCAACCCTTTAACACCCGATATATTCATTGACCCGGAAATAGTAGTGTCCCCTCTTTGAGAAAAGCTGATGGATGCATTAGCGGTACCTCCTCCGATCCCGATCATTCCTCCCCAACCGTTTTGTTTGTCATAACTCACTCCCAAACCTACGGCAGAGTTTTGTAGGAAAGAACTTGCAGTGCTCCCCAATGAAGATGTGAAACTGGAACCTATATCAAAAGCACCGGATGCTCCCATAACTCCCAAAGCACCGTTTGCAGCACCGGCGAGTGCTCCTTCCCATCCATTCCTTGCACCATCCACAACTTGAATCGCACCTTTAATAATGGCGGCACCAACATTGGCACCACCGCCGACAATACCGCCTACTGCGTTCATTGCGCCTTGCATTGCTGAACCTAAAGCACCAGCTGCCCCCAACGTCAGAGCGGTAGTAACGGCGGTTATAGCAGTAGACTTGATTGCTGCGTTTTGAGCCTTCTTATCCGCTTTCTTCTGTTTTATCCTGCCGTATTCTTTTCGGAACAAAGCATTGGTTACATCCTTATCCCATCCGGTAGCAGCCGCTAGTTGATCCACCACCATACGTTGCCCGAGTTCTTCTACGATTCCTTCCTTATCTTTAGGAGTGGAAGAAGTATAACTGAGCGCTCCCAATTTCATACCGAACATTTGGTTGGTGTATGCTTCATTCCGCAATTCATCCGCAGTAACATCCAAATTCCCCGAATAGAGTATTTTATTTCCGTCGCTCAACATCTCCTGGATGTCTCTTTCTTTTGCTCCGAATGCAACTGCCGCGGTTTTAATGATTCCCCCCACTGCACCGACTACTTGGGAACCTATGTTCGCGAGTGGATTTGCATTAACAGCTCTTCTAGCTTTTTTAGCTTTCTGTGAACCTACATAGTCATTCACCAAATTGTTTGCCACTTCAGGAGGCAAACCGGTTGACTTGGCAATTGCCTGAGATGCATAATTTTTTATGATGGACTCTTCGTTTGCTTTGATTTCACTCATAGCATTTTTGGCACCGAGCATCTTTTCCGATTGTTCGCCTATATAGTCTGCCGCTTTCTTCGTGGCTTCGGCTGCCAACATAGTTGTAGGGCTTAAAATTGCTCCGATGGTATTTCCAAGAGGGCCTAAAGCCCTTGTGACTGATCCGATTGTATCCGATACCACCCCCGCGACCTTCGTTACAATTCCGGTTCCAACAGCTAACACAGCTCCTGCGGCTCCGAAAGTAACGTTATTTGCAACTTCCATTACAGTGCTGAAAGATTTACTGACCATATTTTCCAAAGAACGGATCGGGTTACTGATGGACATCGTATTGGCTCTTTTTTTCATCTTGTCAGCCTGCATACGTCCTCGCACAAGACTGATTAAGTCGGCAACCTTTTGTATGTCCGCTTCACTTCCTCCTGTACCTCGGATAAATGCTTCGGCAAGTCCTGAGTTGATTTTATCTTCGATCTGACTTTTAATGGAAGCAGTGACTCCGGCCATCCCTCCGGAAATATAAGCCATAACCAATTCTTTGATCATCTCATCGGTTTCTTCTTGTACTGCTTTCTTTTGTTGGAATAATTTTTCGTTTTTGGATTCGACATCACGAATGACCGAAGTTGCCTGCGTAAGCATCTTGGAATCCTGTGCCAGGCTCTTCGTATAAAAATCATTCATCACTTGGCTTGCTTGAGTATCTATATCATTCCAAACGTCTTGCCCCCATTCCGCAAACAAGTCGGTGCCTTTAGGGGCTACCACAGGTGCTACTTTGGAAAGACTGATGTATCTGGATTCGGTTTGCGTTCCGGAGATATACTGCCCCGCATTGTTTGTGCCTCCGATGCTTCCATTACTAATGATCTTGGATAATGTAACTCCACCGGTTTTATCGTAAGAAATAGTAAATTCCTGTTTGAGCAAATCCTTACACTTGGAAGGGTCCACATAACATACACTTGCTGTTTGTTTCTCAGTATCGGTTAAAGTCAATCCTTCCGTTTGTCCCAATCTGATTTTATCCTCACGGGAAAGGGATTTAACGATCATTCCATTTTGGATCTCATAACCTTGGGCGGCGAGTTTGTCTATATCCGATTGGAATTTCGCTTTGTAATCATCCGACTGAAGTTTGGACATCCTTTGTTCTTCCGCCTGACAAGCAGCATAATCCGTTGTTCCTGCAATACAGAACTGATCGAATTTTAGACCTTTGTATTCGTAGGTGGATAATTTCTTTAGAATATCGGTTACTTCCTGGTTGGAGAGATTCCCTATGGTTCCGTTTAATTTCAAAGAACCTGTCTCATCCAATTTAGCACTCCATTTGGAATCCCAATTCACCTGATATGCCATTTGATTGACCGCTTTTTCCTGTTCCGCCTTTGCCGCACTGGAATTGTTTTCGTTAAGAGAAAGCAGCTGAGAATATTGATAAACACCATTCGCCGTTTTCCCAAAAACTTCTGTTAGGTCCTTGCCATCGACACTCAGACTGGTATCTATTTTCTTTTCATTCGCAGCACCTAGAATGCTGAATTTTTGCGTAGTAAAGGATGTTTCTCCTCCCGCAACATCCGTATTTTTCGGAGTGATTCCGGTGGAATTAAAAGCTGCTTGCTGCAAAGAACCGAAAGTTCCGTTGGAGAAACCTCCCGTAGAAGCACCGATTCCATATCGGATGGTCGAGTCGGAGATATCATTAAACGCTTGTTTGATTCCACCGGAAAATGCAAGTTTATTTCCCAGCTCGCCTTTTGTTATGTTTCCAATGGAATAATCCGCTCCTAAATTTCCAATCTGAGCGAAAGGATCCAATTGTTTTTGAATTCCGGTATCGGCAAGAGCGGGCTCGTATCTTTTTGTAGTGTCTGTAAATGTAAATTCAGTACTAGCCAAAGTATCCAATTTATTATTATAATTATCCAATATGGACTGGGTGCCTGTTGCGATATTAATTCCTGAGGAGACGGAACTATTTACAGCTTGAATGGAACTTGCGACCGATTGTGCATTCTGTCCGCCTGACGAAGAAGCGTTTGAATACAACTGATCCCATTGGTTCAATCCCGCATTTCTTTCCGCTTCCATCTGATTCAACCAAGCTGATTTTTTACTCTCCAAATCCGCCATAGAGTTTTCATAATCAGCTTGTGCCTGGGCTTTCAAAGCATCTGCACTTGTTTTCCACTGTTCGTAAAACGAATTATAGCTCGCCACCTGCGATTCCCAATTTCCTATAGCAGGCGTTATATTATTTTGATATTGAGCCAATTGGCCGTTGAGAGAAGTGTAATTTCCATTCCAATAAGTTGCCAATGCTTGTGCGTTCGGATCGTACATTTCATAAACTACCTGATAACCGATCCTACCCATCTGGAACCAGTTGATCCAATAAGCGGGAGGACTTACGATAAACCTTTCTGCACCCCAATTCCAAGTGGCGGCCCCGTCCCGGTTTAAATTCATTTCGGTATTCAGTGCGCGGAAATAAGCCCATCCGTCTCCGTTGGAGCCGCCGTTCCAATCCGTATAAACATTCGTTGCAAGAACCGTTGCAGTCCTACCGCCACCTATTTGAGATTCGATGATTCCTTTGATATTGGCGCTGTTTCCGTTGGTAATCGATCTGATCATGGTCTCGATGAATGGATCCACAATACCTGAAAATATACCGCTCGTATCAACTCTCCATTGTGAAGTTTGCGAAGACTGCAAATCATAGAATGAAAGAGTCCCGTTATTCACTGCAGTAATCAAACTGCTTACATTTCCTAATCCGTAAGTCGAAGGAGGGTTCAACGATGTTTGAGTCGTAGTCACCTGATTGGAATAATCAATTTGCGTTAGTCGGGCCGCGTTTGTCTGATTGGACAGAAAGCTGTTGATTTCGGAGGAAATAGTAGTAAGCACATTGGAAGAATCCAGGTTTTGATTGTTCAAAACCGTATTGAGTCTTGCAACCAGATCGTTCAATGTCTGACCGGCCGTATTCAATCCTCCGTTGTTTCCGTCACGATAGAGACAAGAGGTAGCTTGGTTGCAAGGTTGATCGATCATTCCCTGGAATTGACCGACCATTCCCCTGATCGCATCTTTAACAACTGTTTTGTACGAATCGATAGCGGACAAATTGTCCGTAAAAGTCGCTTCCGAATCATTCATCGATTGCAGGAAGGAGTCGTATTTGTTTTGAATCGTATTTAAAGAATTGGCAAAATCGTTCAAACCCGCTTGATAACTTTGATTGAAATTCGTATTCCAATTATTGGCAGCGGAAGCTATTTGTCTCTGTAATTCCTGGGTGCTTGCATTCGGATCCTGCGGTTGGTTGAAAGTTCCTTGAATTCCCAAACGACTCAAATAAGACTGATCCACCCGGTCGGTATTCAATTTCAATACAAACTCGTTTCTATTTTCCAGTAATTGAAGATTCGCCTGATTTTCCCAAATATTCAACGCGGCGATCTTTTGCGAGTCCAGCTCTTTGAAAACATAGTCTTTATAAGCATCCACGGAATTGAAAGCATCGCTCGTTGTAATGCTATCCACATAATTGTAAATAGCATCATCCGCAGCAGCTTCCCAGTATGCCCGAAGCACTCCTTTGTAATAAGTCACTTGATCCGTCCAGGCACTTAATGAATTTAAAAAATAACTCTGACCATATACCTGATTCATTAAATTAGAGTTATACGCTTCCATCTGCAGTTGAGGGATCACCTCCTGAGATGCGATGGAGCCGGCAAACAGTAGGGAAAAAAGAAAGGCGAAAAGACTGAGACTTGCCTGGATTTTGGTAGTAAGCGAATACGAATCCTCTGCGACTGATAAAGTTTCTTCCTGAAGAGAAGGTTTTACTTTTTTAGAGAGAGTAGTGAACATACTTTTAACCCTTAAACGTAGTTAACCTACGATTTTACAAACTAGACACAAATATCTTAATATAGTCAAAAAAAACATTTTATGAGTGATTTTTTTTGCGTGAAAAAAATTCGATTTTTTCATAAAAAAACCACGGAGAATGCAATAAATTATTTTCTCGGGATTTCGGTTCAGTATTTGTCTTGGAACAACCGACGAAAAGCGAATGGCTTTGGGGTGCCTCTGGTCGCATCGCTACGATCGCTGGCGAGGGGGAACTCATTTCAGACTATTTACCGGTCGCTTTCTTTCGCTTAAGAGAGATCATTTTTTCATTTGCCAATCTCCAAAACTTCTGTACAAGTTCCCACAAAAGTAAAATCATACTTTGATTTTCATATTTCCGATTCCATTCCCTTGTAATCCTTTCCTGACCCAAGAGACAAAAACAAAACAGCAGGACCGCACTGAAAATATGAACCAAACTGATCAAAGAAGCATCGGATATTATAATAAAAGGAATAAACAAAGAAACAAAATAGAAAACAGGATATTGTGTTAGGTGGTATTTACTTTCCAATAAAAAAATACCGAAAACATGACCTATCCCCAAACCGATCAGAAACGGAAGATAGATAACGCTTGAGAAAAAAAACTTCCAAAGAAAAATACTAAAGAACAGAGGGGCAATCGTTTTCAGGATATATGATTTCGATTTTTTCAAATTGCCGGTTAAAGAAAAATAAATCAAAGGGTTCAACCATAGCAGATTTAGAAAAATAATCTTTTGGAAAAAATCGGAACCGAAAAAACCCTTATCTTCCTCGTTGCTAAGCTCGACCCGATAACCTTCCGGAAGAGGAGAATCCATAACCGTATCAATCAAACTATCCAGTTCCGATCGGGAGTTGCCTTCCATTTTTACCGCAAACGAAAGGGACCTGGAGCGGTTTTTATGATATATCTTTTGCGGAACAAGAGCCTCCTTGGGATGAACCAGTTCCGAAATAGGTACAAATCGTCCCGAACTGTTTTTGATTCTAATCTCACTCAAATGATCCGAAGACTTGCGATATTCTTCCGCATAACGCACGCGAATATCGACTTCTCTTTCCTGATCCAGGTACTTCGTTGCAACACCACCCTGGATCGCCAAACGTAAATTATCTCCGAAATCATGAAACTTCATATCGGAAAGCTCGAACTTATAAGGATTATAACTCAACTGCAACTCTTCACGGGAAGGTTTGAATCGTAAAACCGATTCGGCAACTCCTTCCATAGATTTTACTTTTTCGGCAACCCGGCTTACATGTTTTTCCAAATCCTTGATATCATAACCGATAACGTCAAATGCGACTTCTTTAAAAAATTTAGAGTCTTCATCCGAAGAAAAATAAAGAAACCCGTCATCTGTTGATCCTATGGATGTTTTTAAAGAAGAAAGAAAATCCCGGTCGGGAAAATTACCATCGTCTAACTTGATTAAGAGTAACGAATGAGCGGGGTCTATTTTACTAATGACTTCTTTTACACCTGTGACCGTAAGA
This sequence comes from Leptospira kobayashii, assembly GCF_003114835.2. Taxonomy (NCBI): domain Bacteria; kingdom Pseudomonadati; phylum Spirochaetota; class Leptospiria; order Leptospirales; family Leptospiraceae; genus Leptospira; species Leptospira kobayashii. The sequence goes on from NZ_AP025028.1 coordinate 2,870,870, forward strand.
ATTTTCTTTTCTGCAGACAAAGTAATTTGGCTTGTATGTTGGAAAGATGTTCCCGGAGGAAACTCCAGGAAAGCGATTACTTCCTTTTTATCCGAATCGATTGAATATTTCAAGCCGGAGGAAAACAAGGTATAGATACCGAGCAAACTTAGAAAGACAAGACTCACCGGATATAAATAGATATTTGTAAAAAGAGAATCCTCCGTTTTCTTTCTCCAATCAAAACCCTTCTTAACCAGAAATTTGCAGAGAAGATCATAGTATTTGATAAAATAACGATTCTCTCTATGAATCCATAGGAAGAGAACACTATCTCCAAGATTGATATAAAAAACAGGGAACAAGAGATAACTTGAAATTACGGAAAAACAAATGGCAAAAACAAACTCGAACCAGAATAGAAAGATACCTTCGGAAAGTAATAAAAAAACAACGGAAACACCTAAGATGATAACGAACAAAAGACTGAATTTATAATAATCGAAAAGATAGATATTCTTCTTTTTAAACCGATAAACCCGAAGAACAAACATGCCCCAAAAAATCTGACCGACGATAAATCCGTAGGAGAAAGCCAAACTTAAATCAAAACGACCGATACCGATTGCCAATGAAAAAATAAACCAGGAAGAAGGTATACTCATCAGATAAAAAGGAAAAAACCTTTTGAAATCCGCATTTCTATAAAAAAACAGTAAGATCAAAAAAATGATAAAAAAACCTGAAATGAGTAAGGAACGAATCGTATTAATCAAGGAAAACGCTTCATCCTGAGTCACAATCACTTCCAATTTTCCTTTTTTTTTCGAAGAGAATAACGATCTTGCTTGCCCGGAGATTTTTAGTATATCGCTTGTTTGGTTATTATATATAAAAACGGAGACCCTTTCCTCTGCGTTCAAACGGGCACCTATTTCGTCATCCCTAGGTTCCAAAGATACTTTCGCAACATCATGTAAAAATACAACTCTGCCCGCAGAATCCACTACCAAAGGAATATTTCTCAATGCATAAAGATCGGAGAATTTGCTATTTGCAAATACGGAACTGTCTTTATCCGATACACGAATATTACCCAAGGAAAAGTTCGCATTCCAATCTTGAATTTTATTTACGATGTCTCTTAAGTTAAGAGTATAAGCTTCCAATTGTTTTGCATCGCATGCAACCAGGATTTCACGAATCCGTCCTCCCGCAACGATGACCTGACTCACCCCTTCTATATTTTCCAATTCCGCCTTATAGGTTTTTTCGACTAACTCTCGAAGCTCATCTTGAGTTAATCCTTCATTATAAAAAGTAGCGACCATGGCAGGAGTATTTCCCGGATCAAACCGATAGACCATAGGTTTATGGACTTCTCTCGGAAATTGGTAAGAGATCAAATCTATCTTTTCTCTGATTTCCAAAGCCTTGGTTTTTAAATCCAAGTTTCTTTCCATTTGCACTTGAATGACGGACTTACCCGATTCGGAGATGGACCGGATTTCTTTGATTCCTCCCACTGTTGAAATGATTTTTTCAATAGGAGTTGTAATGACTTCCTCCGTTTGATATGCGTCAAAACCGGAAGCATCCACCCGAATGGCAATACCAGGGTAAATTTCTTTTCTACTTAAAGAAAATTTGATTTCCTGAAAAGATAAAACACCGAATAAAGTAAGCCCCAATGCAAACATCAAATAGAGCACAGGTCTTTCCTCTATGGAGAGTATGATCTTTGATTTTTTCATCGATGGTGGGGAGTTACATTTTTATTGAATTTATAAAATAATAAAGGTATGACAAAGAGAGAGAGCAAGGTGGAAGTAAAAAGCCCACTAACAACGACTACTCCCAAAGGGGCCTGAAATTCCGAACCTTTTCCCAGCTCGAAAACAATGGGCAACATACCCAAAATGGTTGTAGTATTGTTCATGATCACAGGTTTGAATACTGCTTCGCTACTTGCCAGAATAGCCGCCAAACGCTCTTTCTTTTCTTCCAAGAACAAACGATAGTATTCGAAGAACAGGGAAGCATTGTCCACAACAACCCCCATTAGGAGAATGAAACCCATAAATGAACTTATGTTAAGTGACTTTCCTCCGAGTATCAACGCAGGGAAAGTTCCGATGAAAATCAAAGGGACGGAAAAAAGCATCAGAAAGGAAGAAGAGTAAGATTCGAATTGGGCGGACAACAACATATAGATAAGCAATAGTGCCAAAAGAAAAGAAAAAATCACTTCCTTAAAAGAAGCATCTATGTCCTCTTCTTCTCCGGCAAACTGGAGTTTGACTCCTTCCGGAAGTTCCCATTTCTGAATCATGGATTTGATATCGGATTCGGCCCTTGTCAAACTGGGATCCAAAGTCACATCAATCGGATTGATCCGGAAATTCCCACGGCGCATAATGGACGATAGGTTTTTCTCCTCTTTTATCTCTACGAATTGTTCCAAACTGATATTATCCCCGGAAGGCGTTCTGATTTTCAAACGTTTCAATTTTTCCAGGGTATTGGCATATTTTTTTTCCATACCGATCCGGATGTTGGTTTCCATTCCTGCAATTTTCATCGAGGATGAAGTCAGACCTTTCAGAGCGATCCTGACGAAAGTGGACACGGCCGCATTGGTCAATCCGTATCGGGACATTTTCACCTGATTGAACTTCAAATGATATTCGGTATTCTTTGTATCCATCCCAAGCTTCACTTCCAAAACGCTTGGTTTGGAAAGCAATCGGCTCTTCGCTTTTATTCCGAACTCCTGGATCGATTCCAAATCATTGCCAATCAACAGAAATTGAAGTGATCCTTTTTTTTGGCCCAAAAGATCACCGAGCATATTATCACGCGTATTGAATATGATCTCATAACTCGGATCGATCACCAATTTTTTTCTGAACATACTTATGAAGTCGGAAGTTCTTACATCCTTGTCTTCCTGAAGTACGACCCGAAGCGACGCTTTATTGGGATCGACTATCGCATTCGGATTGATTTTCAAATCATCTTCTTCACCGCCTATATTTGTGACGACCCGGGCTACTTTTTTATCTTTCAAAAGCTCCCCTTCCAGATAGGAAATGAAATCGGACATAGTCGACAGATCGGTTCCTCGTGGCAATGAAACAGTCATTTCGAATTCGCCCGTATCGACTTTGGGTAAAAATTCCTTTTGAATGAATGGAATCAAAGTAAAACTGAAAACAAGCAAAGCAATGATCGCCAATAAATAAATGTTAGGAGTCGCGATCATTTCCTTAAGAAAGGAATGGTAACCTTTGATCAATTTTTCTTCATCATAAATTTGAAATTTACTTTTTTGAGAAGTTAATGTTTTTCGGGATTTATACAAGAAAGAAGCGGCAAGAGGTATAAAAGTCAAAGAAACAATTAGACTCATCGACAATGTGACTACGATGGCCAAAGCCATTTCGGAGAATACGATTCCCAAAGTACTCTTCAAAAAAGTAATCGGTAAAAATACTATGATCGTAGTCAATGTAGCGGACAAAATCGAAGTGGCGACCTCTTTACCACCATCTAAAATAGCCTTTGTTAGTTGACTTCCCAATAACAAATTTCTTTCGATTGCGGAAAGCACTACGTTACTGGAATCGAAAAGCATACCAACTCCCAATGCCAAACCACCGAGGCTCATCATGTTAAAGCTGATACCTGCAAACTTAAATATAAGAAAACTGGGGAAAAGTGTAACCGGAATCGCAAGCAGTAACAAACTAGGACTTTGCAGATTTTTTAGAATAATAAGTAACGCTAGAAAGGCGAGTATTGCACCTATGATTAAACTTAAAAATAAATTATTAATGGATTGTTTGATAAAATCGGATTCATCGTAAACAACTTCCAAAGAAATTTCCTTTTTGAATTGAGTTTGAATGAATGATAACGCACTGGAAACATTTTCCGCGATTTGTACCGAGTTTTTGCCCGGTTCCTTATAAATGTAAGCTACAATACATTCTTTCCCGTTGTATCGGGCAAGACCTCTTCTATCCCGAAAACGTTCTTTCACATTGCTGAAATCGGAAATATAAACAGGACCCGCACCTTCGTTGAAGAAAGCGATTGTGCCGCCGACTTCCTCGGTGGAATTATATTCTCCTATGGCTCTGACCAGTAAGTCTTTTTTGCCGAAAGGCAATTGGCCTGCAGGGTAATTTTTATTATTAATGGAAATGAGAGAACGCAAATCCTGTGGAGAAATCCGAAACGAATTCATCCGTTCCGGATCGATTTCAATGAATACTTCCTTTTGGTATCCCCCGGATATTTGAACCGCTGCTACTCCGTCCACACGATCCAAGTATACTTTCAAATTTTCTTCAACAAACTGGCGTAAGTTGTGTTCGTCGGACAACCCGTTGGAAAAAAATACAATCTCCATAAAGGAGGATTTGTTCGGATCAAATCTGGAAATCAGAGGTTTGCTTGCGTCTTGCGGGAGAAAGTCCCGAATCAAATCCAATTTCTCACGAACTTCCACCAAAGAAAAATGGATGTCTGTTCCGTTTTTAAAACTCAAATGAACAAAAGAATATCCTTCAATCGATTCAGATTCCACCTTCACGACACCCTGGATCGTACCCACCACTTCGGAAATAGGTTTGGTGATCAAATTTTCCATCTCCGCCGGGGAAGCATTGGAATAAGTAGTTATAATCGATAGTCTGGGAAATTCGATATTGGGAAGTAAACCGATGGGAATATCTCTTAAAGATAGTGCCCCAAAAATAAGAAAGCCACCGTAAACCATACTGGTGGCGACTTTTCTTTTTAAGATAAATTTCTGAATGGCTTCAATCATTGAAGTTTTGGTGTAACAAGTATTCCGTCAAACAACCTGCTGACCGAACTGAGTGCAATCGAATCGCCTTCCTCCAATCCATCCAGGATCTCCACCCTATCTTCTTTTTTCGCACCTAGCTTCACCTGTTTCTTATAGGCTCGCTTGTTGCGAACAACGAAAACAAATGCTTCCGTTTCATTCACTGCTATGAGAGAAGTCAAAGGAACAAAAATGGATTTTTCTTCTTTTCCGGTAATCACCTCACACCTAACAAACATACCGGGCTTTAACAAGGAATATTGATTGTCCAATTGAATCTTTACTTCCGCAGTATGCGTTTTACTATCAACATAAGGGCTGATCTTTTTCACCGTGCCACGATATGTTTTGTCAGGAGAAACATCGGCCTTTATATCAGCTTTTAATCCCACCTTCAGTTTGGAAAGATCCCCCTCATTTACGGAAAAAGCTACATATACCGATTTTACCGAAATAACTGTCATGATAGGAAGACTTCCTCCGCTACCCGCATTGACTAGCTCCCCCGCAGTTCTGTTGATTTTTGCGACAACGCCGTTTAACGGGGAAAAGAGGACGGATTCCTTAATCAACATCTCTGTTGTTTGTAAATTGACTTCGGCAGCTTTTAAATTTCTAAAAGCGACTTCCTGCTCCGAACTCTCTATCTTCGTATTGATTCTTTTTAATACTTCGTTTTTTTCCTTTCTATCGGCGGGGACCGGCAATCCTTCCGCCTGAATATCTTCATCCCGAATTCCTACGAGAATCATATCTAAATCCCGCTTCGCATTACTGACATTAATCTCTCTGGTATTCAGTTCAAGGCGAAGGTTGGCCATTTCTTCTTCCGTGATCGCTTTGTTTTCCAGAAGAACTTCTTTTTTCTTAATCACGTCCTGAAATCTTTCTAGTTCGGCGATCGCTTTATTATAGAGATTGATTCTTTTATCAGCTTCTCCGAGTTTGATCTCCAAGTTTCGTTTAGCGATTGCTAACTTGTCTCCGGAAAGCCGGTACAAAGCCTGCGAGGATTCCAATGCCGCTTTTTGTTTGGCAAGATCCAACTCGAAAGTCAGACTGTCCAACTTTGCCAATTTTTGACCTTGAGAAACGGAATCTCCCTCGTTTACAAAAGTTTTTTCCAACCTTCCGCTGACTTTCGAGTATATCTCCACCTTTTCAATCGGTTCCAAAAGCGCTGAGTAGGATAGAACGGGAGTGCTGCTTTCTTCCTTTATACTTAACAATTCAACCGCTAAACTTCCTTCATCGCTCAAACCTTCGGATTCTTTCTTATCCTCTTTCCCCAACTTTTCATAATAATTGACCAAAGAAAGTTTCGGCGAATAAAACATCCTGTTCAAAAAAGGAACCTTCGCCCTCAAATCTCCCCAAGTCAAATTGCTGTATCCGAGCGATAATCCGAGGTATATGAGCGCACTGATCACTACCTTGGAGAAAAAAGGAATTTTAGTTAGGAAATCGAACTTCTCTTTTAGCATCAGTTAGGCTGTCAGGATTCCGAAAACAAAATAACAAAAAAGAAACAAAGGAACGAGCCAAGTTAAACCCGCTCTTCTCTTGTTGTGACCGAAATATTCGTTCGATGCTTTGATAAAAATTCGAGCGGATAAATAGATTCCGATACCGAATAGAATCATCCAAGCTGCGATCAATAAACCGAAGAAAACGTATCCGACCGGTTGGCTGAAAGGAAAAATCGAATTCACAATGAGTACAATGAACAAAACAGTGATCAAACCCGCAGTTGAATGAAGACAGATTCCAAAATGAGCAAGGAAAGAACGATCGTCACTTTCCAGAAATTTAGCCAGGTAGTAACTAAACACTGTTATATAAAATATGAAGATGATTAAAGCCGAGAAAACATAAACTACATTGAATGGATAAGAATTTAGCAGATAACTTAAACCGGAATTTCCTTTCGCCGCAAAATCCAACTGGAGAGCTTCGTTTAATTTGCTATAATAAGGATAAGCGCAGAGAAATAATAAAAAGTAAAAAAACATATATGTGAATGAAAAATACAGAAAGTATCTTAATCCGATACGGAAAACTTCTCTAGGGCTTGTATTTTTATCATACTCTATGATAGGATTTTTAACAATATTCTTCCAATTCTGAATATGGTAAGCGGGCGAAACGATTCTCTTTAGAAAACTCATACTTTACTTCCTTTTATTTTTACTTTGCGGACTTCGTTTGATTGTGGCGTTCGATGCACTGACGGCTTCTACATCTTTGTTTTTCGAATCTACTTTGCCGTAGATTAAAGCAAGTTCCTTCTTCGCTAATGCGATTTTATCTTCCTGGATGACAGCTCTGTTATAAGATCGGATGGCATCGGATATTTTTCCCATCTCTATATTGATTTTAGCGGAGATAATCAATAAATCCAAATTGGAACTATCTACTAATAACAATTCGTCAACAAGACTAAGTAGTGTTTTGCGATCCTTACCGCCGGCATACCCGGCTTTCAATTTCCATAATTTAGCCTGAAAACCCAAAATAGGATCGTCTAAAACATCTTCCAATCGTTCTTCTACTTTCTTGAAATTCCCTTTATAAAATTCGATTTTAGCCAAATAAATAGGGGTATCCGAATAACAGGAGTCTTCCTTGTCGACCTGATTCAGGTAATTCAAAGCCGAATCCAAATTGCCTTTGGCGTATTCTTCCTTACCTGCCAAATAATTTTTTTCCAAAGTCTCGCTGTCGGAACACGAAAAGATCGCAAACAAAGATACAAAACAACAAAACAAAATAAAACGCCGGAATGCCATTTCAATTGTCACCTTTCGAACTGACTTTCGGCGTGTCTTTTATTCCTTGTCTGGCAATCATCTCGCCGGAATTTCTTTTCAATTCGATGGCAAGGCCTTCCACAACTTTTTTCATCAACTCGGATTCATATAAGATCTTATTGTCGAAAGTGGATGAAATCATTCCTAAGTTATTGCCTTCAGAATCAAATATATGCAGAAAAATATAATTGTATTCCTTTCGATCCAAAATCTGATCGTTCGATTGAATGGAAATCGATCCTTGCACAAGAAGATCAAAAGAATCATTTTGAGAAAGGGACTTTATTTCTTCCTTATCCAAAAGCCTTTCTTCTTTATAATCTTCGTAACTGTTTTCTCCGGCAATCCTTCGTAAAGATTCAGGAAGTGCTCCGATCGTATCCTTATTGCCTTCTTTGTTCCTAGCGTTTATGTTATTTTTACGGTAAGGCACCAAATTGAATCCGTTCTTTATCAGTTCGAATTGCAAAAGGTCTTTAAAGTTTTTCGGAGCTTGCTTGAGGGATTTCAAATCCCTGTTTTCGATATAACCTACCAAAACTTTTCGGGAAGAGGACCCGGAAGACACAGCAGAACGGATATTATACGGATTTTTGGCACAACCGACAACTAACAGTAATAAAACGCTAAATAATAAAACTCCGGCTTTTTCATGACTTCGATTCATTATCATTTAGCTTCCATGGTAAAATTAAAATTGGAGGAAAAAGGCAGATTGTTCACGTCTCTTGCAGATGTGTCTACTGTAATCATATAATAAGGAAAACCGGCGGGAGTATTATCGGAACGCAAAAGATTGAAATCTCCTCCGGTAGATGCATTGCCGAAAAGAGATCCGTTACAAGATGCTTCCTGTTCGGCGAAAGATAGATTGAGAACCCTACAACCGTAAGGAAAAGCAGCCTGGCAATCCGTCCAAGTCCAGGAAGATAGCTGGACAATGGTAGAAGGAGGAGAAAGTCTTCGCAAACGAACCGCATTTACCGCACTATTCAAGTCCATATAGTTTGTAAAGATCAGTCGGAAATTGTCGGAAGTGACATCCGCACAAGCAGCAGTGGTAGCAGATGCTCCCGTTCCGTCATCTCCCGCACGGAATGTATAAGAACTCGGGCTTAGCACTGCCAGTGTATTGTCCCAGTAGCAAGACCCGGAAAGCCAGTTGCCTCCCGCAGCACTTCCGGTACCGGGGAAGGTCGTGGCGCAACCTTGGGAAGCCACACCTACCGCCTGTACGGTGGGAGAAGAAGAAACAGGCCCGCCTGCGACGAAACTATAGGTGGAAGGGGCTTCTACGGTAATTTTGTCCGTAGTTACCACGTTTTGACCTACGGTAATCGTATAACGGACTCCATAACTTAATTTTGCATCAGGCGTATATGTAAGCGTTAGGTTGTCGGGAGACCAAACAAAAGTCCCGGTGAAAGAAGGGCTAAACCCGATATTAGATTGGGTTTGAACCTGATTCATTGGTCTTGAAAAATTAAACACGATAGGATTGTTTGTAGGATTCCCAAGACAGGCAGTAGTAATCGACGTAGTAGTCAAATCTCCCAAGACTCCTATCCCCGCCAAACAATCCGCCAATGTTCCCGTAGAAACTGTGAGGGATGTCAATCGGGGAACCAAATTCGGAGTTCCTACTTGGAAACTTCCCGCCACAGGAATTTGCATTCTGATACCTTGCGTGTCCTGTGCAACCGTAGAAACGGTCATATTGATTCTGGATTGATAGGGAAAAGGAACATCCGGACTAATAGACAAATCCGTATCGGACTCCCAGTAATAAGTCACATTGAAGTTAGGTGAAAAAGTGATAGCGGAAATCGTCGCACCCCGGTCCATAGCACGCGAAAAATGAACTTTTATTTTATTTCTAAGAGGAGTGCCCATACAAGCGTCCGTTACGGAATCACTTAAAATATTCACCGAAGGAGGATTTGCGGAATTACAAACGCTGGAAGAACCCGCACTAACCGTAATCGATTGAACTTCCGGAAAAGTTCCGGCACTTGTTTGATTCCCTACAGTGAAACTTGCGGTGAAAACATCCTTTAAATCATGGCCTTCTTTCGATTCGCAATTTTTCGTAAGAGTGTATGTATAAGTACCGTAATTGTAAAGAGTGCTGGGAGTAAAATTCAGACTATAATCGTTCAGATCATAAAAACCTTGAGTTGCCGGGGAAACGGAAAAACTCTGAACACAAGAATTGATATTCATCGGTTTATCAAACAAAATCGCAATTTTTTGACTACGGGGTAGTTCCTTATCGCCCATAGCAGGTACCGCAGAGACTACCTTAGGCGATGAATCATTTCCAAGGAAAGTGAGCATTTTCGATGCGTCCGAGCTTGCATGTTTGCATGACTCAAAGGCAAAGAGGGAAACAAATAATAGAAAGTAATACTGCTTTTTCATCTAATCTTCCAAATAAAAATCATATTCCGATTTTTTGCGTCGTTTGTTATCGCCCTTCTCCGGTTTCGAATCATTCTCATCAAAAATATTTTTATCCGACAGATCTTTGGATTTGTTGAAAATAAAGGAATCATCGGAATACAGCTGGGCCAATAAAGAATTTCCCTCACCCTTTTTGTACATGTAAAATTGCCATTCGGAAACATCCACTCCCGTGGCAAACGAAAGATCCATAACGGACTCCAGATAACTACTGATAGCCGTAGTTAAATCGTCGGCGGATTTCAACAATTCCAGTTCGGCGGATAACATTTCGGTTTTTTTGGAAAATCCGGTGACGGATTTTGCCTGCATTGATTTCCAAGTTTCGTAAGTGATATAAAAACGGGAATTTGTAAGTCGTAAAACCTGCCAAGCCTCTCTCACTTTTTCACGTGCTTTGAATGCTTCGGCTTTTAAAGCGATTTCAATCAATTGGTTGTTGCGTATGGCATCGGAAAGAGCGATCTTTCCTTCATAGATTTTTCTGGAATAGGATAAATCGTCAAACAGATTTAAGGTGCTACTATTGAATGCATTTTCCCCTCGGCCGACAAACTGAGGACCGAATCCGGGAATCCTTTGAATACCGGTTCCGTCCGTTTGCATTCCGTAATTGGCGGTAGACTGATTCGTAGTACTTCCCAACTGGGTTTGAAATGAGATACTGAATCCGTATACATCGTTTTTTACAGGCAAAGGACCGTTGATGTTTTGGCCGTAATAACTTCCCAGGAATACTTTGGGTTTCCAGTAATTTTCGGTGATTTCCTTTCTTGTTTTTAAATTCTCAATCGTAATTTGAGATTTTTTGATCTCCGGTTTGTGTACTACGGCAAGACTTGAAGTTTCTTCTTTAAAATAAGGAGGAAGAAGAACATAATCGTTTAACAGGGATTCCTTCAGACGAAGGGGAAGCTCCAATGGCAAATTGAGAGTTTTTCTTAATTCGATATTCGCCTGGTTGTTGTTCGATTCTGTTTTTAATAACAGAAGTTCGATTTCCCTGATCTTGGATTCGATTTCAAGTCTCTGCAATTCCGTTGCAAATCCCATCGCATTTTCTTTTTTTATGTCATTGATCTGTGATAAGGTTCTTTCCAGGGTTTTTTTGACCAAATGCAACTTTACCTGATTGGCCAAAGACTTGATATAGGTTTTCCTGATTTCGAGAGATAACTTGTCCTTTGTGATTTTCCAATCTTCCTGATTGATGAGTTCCTGTAAGGTGGCCGATTCGATTTCCAACTTATTTTCTCCACCATCGTAGAGAAGCTGGTTGATCTGGAGCCGAATATCATTGTACTGACTGTCCGATTGATTGATATTATTGTTTTTTAATCCGAAGTAACTGACTCCTACACGAGGCAGGTAATTTCTCCATTTTTCTGTGGAGATCATTTTGAAAACTTCTCTTCTGTCTTTTAAACTTTGAAGGATTACGCTGTTTGTGATACCTACTACCTCTGCTTCCTCCAGAGATAAGGAAAGAGGATCGTAAGCTTGTTCCGATTTGATAACGGAGAAAAGAACGAGAGGACAAAGTAAGATAAGCAGTCCATAATTTATTGAGTGTTTTTTCTTCCACTTCCATCTAGTAGACATAATTCTTTTTACCATGATCTCGATTTATTAAACTAAAGATGAATTTACCGCAGAACATTCTCGGAAAACATTCCGCCCTATCTTAATAGCCATCGAAAATGTAACACCAATTAAAGAAAAGAAATATTTTTTCGTTTGTGGAAAGTTTACGGGAATTTATTCAGATATTTTTTTTAAACTGATGCAATAAATTTCAAATAACATATTTTTCTTAACAAACCGGAAACCAACCTTCATCCGGCTAACAATAAGGGTTCAAATCATAGCTGAAATTGGATATTATTTATTAACTGTTCGCCGAATAAGCAATTGATCCTTTTGGCTACCCGCCGCCAAACAAAATATACATGAAAATTACAAAATGAAAATCTTTTGTCGGATTTTTTTAACACCTTCCGGTGGATCATAGTAAAAAGCCGCGACTGTTCCCTCAGGTAGTAAACGGAAAGCCCCGTTTTTTGGGATAAGTCCTTTTTTTTTCCGCTTGTAACAAAAAAATTGCCCGTTAAAACGTTTCTATGAAAAAGATTATTCCTCTACTTCTCTGTTTGTCTTATTTTTTCCCGGTATTCGCAGAAGATGTGGCGGTAGTCAGTTTTGTCAAAGGGGAAGTCACGTGGTCCGGGCCTAAGTCGAAAAAAACGGGCGAAGCTCTCAGAATCAACCAGGTTCTTAAAAAAGGAGACAAGGTAACTTCCAAAGACGGCACTTGCGAGTTGCAACTAGCAACCCAAGCTACCATTCGTCTGGCCAAATTCACGGAAGCCTCCCTAGAGGATCTGCTCAATCCGAAATCCAGACAATCCACGGTAAAAGTTTATACCGGAAAATTATTCGTAAAAGCTCACAAAAATAACAAAGCCCAAAATAAACTAAACATTGTTAGTCCAAGTCTCGTGGCGGGAGTAAGAGGGACCGAATTTATAGTCGCCGCACCTTCCGGCCCGGAAGAAGATTCCGATTTGGATCTGAGAGAAGGAGTCTATGTAAATGAAGGAACCGTTGCCGTAGTACCCGACAAAAAAGGAAAGGAAGTCTTAACCGGTGCGAACGAAGAAGTCACCTTGGACGGAGCGACTTTAAAAAAACAAATTTTAAATGAATACGCGAAGGAAAAGATGAAAATCTTCGAACAGTTCAAACAACTCAAAGAAGAAAACTACCAATTGATCAAGGAACAATACCAAAAAAACGAAGATCTAATGAATGAAATGAAAGGAAAAAATTAACTTATGAAAAAGATTTTTCTTTTTTTCCCCGTCTTTGCCATATCATTATTTTCCCACGAATCCCAGGGAACAGTGATATTATATAAAGTAGGATTTTATTCGGTTTCCGATTCCAAGGAAAGCCTTGAACTGGTTCAACATATGAAGGCTCAGATTGTTTCCGCAAAACGGGCCATTCCTATTTTACAAACCCATTATACTTTACCTCAACCTCTCGCTTGGGACGGCAACAGTGAGCCGGACGAAACGACAAAAACATTTCTGAAAAATCTGGAATCTTGCGACAAAATAATCATTGTCAATCTCTCAGGATCCAATTTCCAAATCCAATTAGCAGACGTTATGTCCGGCAAATTGGAATACAAAAATTCTTTGCCGGAATCCTTAAGAAAAACTTTGATTCAGGATTTTTATTCTTACATGGACAAAAAGAACGTTTATCTGGCCCTTTCCCAGACAAAATCCAATTCCGGTTCGAGCTTGAAATTCCATTCACTAAAAACAAAATACGTGTCAGGTGAACCGATCCGTTTCGAATTGGAAACAACGGAAGACAATTTCGTATATGTAGTTCTTATCTCCGACAAGAGAGGAGAGGATCCCGTTTTGTTGTTTCCTAATCCTTCCCAAGGAAATAATTTTCTGAAGAAAGGAGAAAAAATCATCATTCCGAGTGAGACAAAATCATTTGTAGCATCTCCGCCTTTCGGGAAAGACAAGTTGAGAGCATTTGCTTCCAAAGAAGAATGGAAAGGATTTCAGCTTAGGGGAGGAAAAGAAGATACATTTTATAAACTGTTTCCTCCTGCCATCACAAGCTCAAAGTCGGGAAACCCGCAAGAGGTACTTGCTAAAAACCTAAACTCGGCCAGTGTATTGGAATGGGAATTCGAAGTATCGCCTGTGAATTAAGGACCGAATATTTCCGTATTTTGCATATAATCGACGGCTCCCGAACCGGCCGCTCCTCCGATTACAATGATTTTTCCGGAAGGCAACCTAACCAATTCGTGCCCGCCCCTAGCCTGTTTTAAACTGGAGAGCTCGGATGCCTCCAGATTTCCGGAATTCCATACTTTCGAAACGTTCGGTATTTCAACGGGTGCGGTGAGTGGAAAAGAAACTCCCCCTACTACTAAGAAACTATCATCAGGCAAAGGCGCCACTGCGTGGCGAACCAGTGTTCGGGGCAAGTAACCGAAAATGGATGCCTTTCCGGTTCTCCAATCGAACTTTTGAACTATATCGGTAGTAAGCCCCGAACTTCCTGCAATTAAGTAAACATTCCCATCCCTGTCCTGGATAGTTACCATAGAATCTTGCGGAGCTACCAGATCAGGGCCTATGGAAAATGTATTCGTTGTAGGATCAAAGTATTCCGTTTGTTTTCCGTAACCTACAATCCAAGTCAAACCGTTGGGTAGAGTCACACAAGCATGACCGTATCTGGCAACTAACATTGAATAATTAGTGATCGTTCCTCCTCCGGAATGATTGAGAGTGATGATCCCTACTTGATTCAATGCCGGACCACTCGTATTGATTCTGCCCCCGGAAATCATCACCCTTCCGTCAGAGAGAGTACAGGAAGCATGAGAAATTCTGGTAGAGCTCAAAGTAGGTCCTGCCGCCCAGGTTCCCGTATTCGGATTGTATATATCAGTCGTATTTGTAACGGAACTCGAACCGTTGGTTGTATACCCTCCGGCGATCACTATCTCATCCGAAGAATTGATGGAAGCAGTGAATAGGCGCCTTGCAACAGTTAAATCATTCTTGGCGACAAAAACACCGTCGGCTTCCTTATACCCTTCCACGGACTTCAATGCAGTAGAACTAATGATACCGCCCAAAATCAGAACCTCTCCGGTGGACAACTGAACTGATCTGAAATTCATCCTGGGCTGGATGATATTCGGCCCGTCCTTCCAACCTAATATCTGATAATCGATACGCTGATTGATTTCATTTCCCGCGCTATCCTTGATTCCTTTCAATGAAAGTGATAACTTCCCGCCTTGTCTGGGATAGTTTCCCTGCCAAAAAATCCTATAGGATAACTCGTTTAGTTTCGCGATATTTCGAATTGTGATATTTCCGCCTACCGAGGAATCCAATTTATAATTGGAAAGATCCATCGCTCCCGTAACCGGTTCGGAGAAAGTAATATCATAGGTATTTGATAAAAAAATGGATTCATCGTAACTTCCGGAAGGGTACTTTAAACTCACTGCAGGACCGAAAGGATCAACAGTCATAAAATAATCCAATGCAGGCAGAGGATTTCCATCTCTGTTTAAAATCGGGTTTAAAAGAAATCCGACTTTTCCGGAAACGGATTTCGAATAGGATTTCAAATGGACCTCTTCCGAGGAAACCCTTTCCCAATAAAAATCGGCGACCGAATTTTGATCCCCTGATACGACGGCGGCATATTTAATGGAGCCTTCTTTCAGAGCTTCGTCTTTGATTTCATACCCTCTCGCACATTTCAACTTGATGGGTTCGAAAGATTTCAAACTGGAGTCTTTAGCAGGTGTTACAGAGCAGTTTTCCGATTGAAGCAAACTGGAATTGGCAATCAATTCCTGAAATAAAATCTCGGAAGCCTTCCCCTCGTTAGTTGCCGGGGATGTGCAGTAAAAACAAAAACAGGTGATAATTGATATCCCTATTTTATTCATAAGAATACTCTTCTATATTAGGAATATGAGCGAAAGAATAGCCGCCTATCACAAATACCTTTCCATCGGGCAACATCACTGACTCGGAAGCAGTTCTGGGATAAAGTAATCTGCTTCCCAATCGGAATCTTTCCGTGTCGGGATCATAGAAGTCGATTCTGGAAACAAGACTTCCTTGATTGTCTCCTCCGATCAAAATGATTTTTTTATCACTAAATTGGATGGCGTTCTCCCCGGATCTCGGAATACTCTGATTGCTACCAGTGACGAAAGCCCCGACGTTCGGCTGATAAATTTCAGTCTGAACCGTTGTTCCAATGACAACCAAACTTTCTCCGAAGGTTTTGTGAACTGAAAAGGAATGTCTCGGAAAGTTCAGTTTGTATTTGGGAATAACAGAAAAAGTTTTGGAAACTTCATTATATTTTTCCGTATCATTTGAATATTCATCCGGGAATGCCAGTTGTTTGAATCCCCCGAATACGTACAGCCCTCCGTCTTCCAATCTCAAAACCTGATGATCCTTTCTAGCAAAATTCAAACTTCCGATCGTGGTAACCGTTCCGAGAGCCGGGTTATAAATTTCCGCACTTGCAATGGAAGGAAAAGGGGAAGACATTTCGTTTACAATTCCACCGATCACAAGAACTTCACCTGACGGAAGTAAAGTGGCAGTATGATCCATTCTGGCTTGGTTTAAATTCGGTCCCGGGCTAAAAGTTTCCGTAACCGGATCAAAAATGTCAGTGGAGCTGAGGGGAGTATCGACTACACCGACCGGATCTCTACCTCCGCCTGCGATCCAAACCTTGCCGCTGGGAAGAAGTACACTAGTATGACGTCTACGGTTTTCCGTCATATGATTCACCGTATAACGCGAAGTTTTAGTCCTAGGATTGAATATTTCCGCTTTATTCGTGATTACACCGGAACCTATATTTCCTCCGGTGATGAGGATTTCTTCCGATGCTAAAAGTACAACTCCTTTCGTGGCGCGGGGCAAAAGCAATGTCCCTGCTTCCCTAAATCCGTATACCTTCCAAACCAAGGAAGGATTTTGAATCATATTGCCTGCGGAATCCGTAATACCGGATACCTGAAGATTCAATATCCCCCCTTCCGTTGCAGGCATCCCGGTATAAAACAATCGGTAAAGATTACTCTTTATTTTATAAATACTGGAAAGCTGGAGAGAACCGAGTGCAGAGCCACTCAATTGGTAACGATCCAAAAGATCGGCACCTGACACTGATTTGCTGAAATTGATATCCAAATATCCGTCAAAGAAAAAGGAACTGTCCAAAACTTCTCCCGATACACTGCTAAGCAATGGAGCATTCGGATCGTAATGAAAAGTAAGAAAGGAAGGTTGGATGTTCTTTCCGATCAGACCGGAAAGTTTTTCGAAACTGATCCGATAGTCCCCCGATCCTGTATCGGCCGGGAACCGGATTTGAATCCTGGAATCGTCCAACTTTTCAAACACACAACCAAAGAGCTTAGTTCCGTCCGAAGTGATGATTTCTATATCATCCGAAGAAATCGGTATGGATTGTGAAAATAGAAAATTAAGAGTGAGTTTTCCGAATGGTTTTGTCAGATCCGGATCGGAAATAACCGAAACCGAAGGACGATAGATAACGTTCAATAAATCGCTTAAAATCAAATTGTCCGCTTTGCCTTTGAGTAAATCCTCCGATCCTATAACACCTGTACAATGTGATAAGGAAATAGAAATAAGAAAGATAAAAGATAAGAATGTCTTATTCATCGATCTTTAGCCTCTGAATTCCCGTATAGGTAGAGTCATAATCGGATGTAAAAATCAAAATATCGGTTTTGCTCAGAGGCAACAAGGTAGTGCACTCTCCGCGAAATGGCAAACTACCGACATTATAAATTCTTTCGGACGCGAGATTGATCGCTTCAATGGAATAAGCAAGAGTCTCGGCCTTTTTACCACCTATCGCCAATATAGTGCTGTCATTCCAGGAGGCGAAACCCCCTTTAAATCTTTGTTCCGTCAGATTCCCCACATAAGATACGTTACCATCGGAACCGATTTTTTCCACAACTGAAATAGGAGAAAGGTTTCCTCCGCCTAATATATAATAATCACCGTTTTTCGCTCGGATCGTAGAATGATCCCTTCTTGTAGATATCAGTAAATTGGGAGATATCGTTCCGGATTGAGTATCCGGATCGTAGAATTCGAAATTTTTGATATGAGTGGCACGGATGAGAATTCCTCCCGAAGCCAATATTTTTCCGGATGGATCGAGGCTTACGGAAAGCCCGTCCCTTCTGGAAGCCAATGTCCCGGCGGCGGAAAAAGTATCGGTAGAAGGATCAAATTCATCCACCCTATCCAGGTAGGAGAGCGGGTCATTCGCATTAACGCCACCCCTTCCACCTAACACATATACTTTTCCATTCAAACCTAAAATAGCCTTATGTCCTCTTCTTACTTGTGCCGGTAGATTTCCGGAAATGGGGGGAATCATTCCGTTAGAATCCAGAATTTCATAATTTGCTAAAAAATTAGCAACGGAAGTAGCGCTCCCCTTTACTCCCGCGACCACAAGTATTCTGCCGTCGCGTAACAAAGTGGCGGAATGTTCCGCTCTTGGGATTGTCATAGAAAAAGGATAAGCCGTGGAAGTATTCGTGACAGTATCAAAAATTTCAACTGTGGAAATGGTTTGGCTGGTTGATTTATAACCTCCGATCACCATGACTTTGTTATTCGGAAGTTTCACAAGTTCGGGCCAACATCTTGGCTCGAGTAAATTTCCTACCGATTTTACAGTGGGTTGATAGAAATGAATGACCGGATTTTGAATTGGATTTTGAGCAACATCTTCAATAGAATTCAAAGTCAAAGAAAAACGATCGATTTTGCGATGGGATTTCCCTGCAAACACCAAACGATAACGGTTGTTTCCCAAAGAAAGTACGTTTAGAATAATAACATCGCTTGCGATCGGTTCGGAGAAAGTGTAATTTTCCTTTTTATCCGCATTGTTTACCTGTTCCGAAAATTGGACATCCAGATAACCGTCATCCAGGAAAGAAGGAAAATCCCCCGAATTAAAATCATAACTGACGGTCGGGATACCGTTGTCTATCACATAACGAAATACATACGAGTTTGTAAAATTCCCGAACCTTCCTGTAAATTTCAAATCCGAAAAACGAATGAATATTTCACCGTCTACAGGAGAACCTTTGAACTCCAGGACAACGTCCCTCGAGGATTGGTTCAAAACCGACGTCAAAGCTAAACTACCAAGTCCCGGCCCATCCACATTGACTAGTTCCGCAGGAACGAGTTCCATAAGAGGATCAGGAAAACGAATTTTTACAACTTGAAGATGATTTACTACGGAATTCTGACTGGGCAATAGGCTGACGGAATCATCAAAAGAATCCCCCAGAACTTCCAAAAAAGCATAATTCTGTAAACGTTTCTTTTCTAAATTATCCCGAAAACAATGAGTAAAAGGAATCCAAAGCAGAAAAATATATACAAATTTAAAAACGATGCTGGTAATAAACTTCATATCTGCCCGAATAAACCGAGCCACTGCCTGAACCCGGTGCGTATTCCCTATAAAGTGAAAAATTTAATTTTTTATCAAGCTCATTTGCCGGTGCATCAAAAAGTGCCAAGTCCGCCAAATTCCAAAGATAAAACAATGCATATACGAAAGAAGTCTCTTGCAGGCGATTTTGACTTTCCTGCAAATCCTTTCTTTTTGGTTCTAACAATAGTGAGTTAACAAGATAAGACTCCCCGAACCGGTTGGTAGGCGGGATCCCGGTAAAGGAAGAATAGGATTCGCGGGCACTTCTATAATCCATATAAGATTCCAAAGTAGCGAGTAACAATACCGTGGCGATCCCCATATAGATTTTACCTTTGGTTTCATTTCCCTGGTAATACTGCCCCCATCCGGGAAGGATCATGGAACGCACCAAAACTCCTTCCGGATTTATTTTTATAACTGGAACATCGGCAAGACTGACTCCCGGATTTGTAGACTGGGAGAGAATGATATCTCCCGATTTTTCCCCAAAATATTTTGTAAAAGGTTTCTGTTGTTTGTTTTTGCGAATCGACCAATCTTTTACTGCGGCTGTGATATAAATTTCCAATTCGGAAAAACTCACCTTCCTGTCTCGGTTTGAATCCGCTCTTCCTTCCATTCCGTAAATCAGATATTTTGTGAATACTCCGTAAGAGCTTTCATCATCTTCATAACTGAAAAAACCCGCCTTCGTCGAATAAAGAATCCCGAAAATTTCGCTCTCGGACGTAGAGGACTCAATCAAGAGATTTGATCCTACGTTTTTTGTGGTAAACATGGAATCCCTACATGCATCTAAAAATAAAATGGATTTTCTGATACCTTTGCGACTGATTTTTTGAATTACGGTTTCGACCGACAAAGAAGAGTTAAACGGTTTGGATAAAATGGAATCCTGGGTAAGAAGATAACTTTTTTCGTCATAGTCGGAAATCCCATGACCGGAAAAGAAAAATACAAACGTATCATTCTGATCTGCATTCAAAAGTAAAGAATCAAGTTTTTCATCTATATTGAGTTTGGTGGGATATAAGGAATTCGGATCTTGTTTGGGGTCAACCTCGTCAGTCATCAAGGTCACCGAATCGAATTCTCCGTTTTGTATCAGAATTTTAGCAAAACCTTTGGCATCATTGCGGGCTTTCCGAAGATCATTCAGACCTACGTCTTTGTATTCATTGATTCCTATGATCAGAGCAATCCGTTTGCCGGAATCACTCCCCGCTTCTCCTGAAATTCCTTTCGAAAGAGGTTCTGCGGGTAAAATGGTGTGAAACAGAAAAAAAAGAAATACCCCGAAAATTCGAATGAATCTAAATTTCATGTGCCAAAAACCAGTTCTTACATGTCTTTCCATTGTTGTGTTTTTTTCCACAAAAACTTGCAAAATTACGAATTATATTAGAAAAAGAAAATGTTATGAAGAAACCTCTGATCCTATCACTAGCCCTAATGATTTTGCTCAGCTCATTTGCATGCAAACTAAAAGAAAAGTCGAATGACGATAAAAATCTAACCAATTTACTCCTACTCTCTTTTCTTAACCGCTCTTCAAGCAACGGATGTAACCCGAGCACAAGTTTCGTGATTTGTATTCCCAAAGGAATTGCGGAGTAGTGTGATGAAAAAAATTCTATATTCGATATTCTTCCTCCTAACTTCTCTTCGGATCAGTGACTTCTCCAAGCCAATCGACAAACATGCTTTCCACTGGGAAGATCTCAACCTTACGGATATTATACGAATGGAATTGGGAAACACTCCTCTTTACGCGGCATCCGACTCGTGGGGATTTGTGCGTGGTTCCGCTACATGGGCGAGGGGAAATTCCAATCTGTTGGACCAAGTAGTGGCAGGGATAAAAAACCAAGGACTCCTGAATACGACGGGAACTTTCACTTCCCCCGTCACAATCTCGGGAATGGGTGCGGCGACACTTCGATTGAAATTGAAAGTGGACAGTGCCGCAATCACTTCTACTGCCTACACCGGCACCAAAATTTTTTCCAATACTTTCGAAATCATCAAATCGGGATCTTCCGTTCCCAGCTTACAACTGTTCTTTGACAGTGCGGAGACTTTGGAAGGAAATGACGGTGCGTTGATGTATTATAAATTATCCGAAATCGATCCGGTCAAATTCGGATCCGCTCCGAATGCAATGGTAGAAAGTTACTCCTTCGTGAAATCGGGAGTAAAAAAACAAACTTATACTTGGGCAGGAGGACCGAAAAACAATTCCTGGCCGAGCGATAACGGTAGGGTGACCTTGGACGAAATCACTAGTCTCGGGCAATTGTGTTTTCGTTCCGTAGTGCGAATGGATTTGGATGCGCTCATTGCCATAAATCCGAGTAGTGCCACAACAATCAATTTTCTGAAAACTCAATGTGGCAGCAGCATCGTTTACTATAACCTGGCTTATATGCAAAATTTTGCGGCACCGTTTTATACAACAGCGAAAATGGGAGTCACTTCCAATGCCCAGGCAGGAAACGACACTGTTTGTAATCTTGCAGGCTCATCTCTCACCTACGGCCTGTTTGATGAAAATGGATTCGTAAGCGACAAAACTTCGGTAAACCAGGTACCTTCCGGTTACCCTTCCCCCAACTTGGGAACCTGGAATGTGGACAGCGCTTTTTTAAGAACAGGCACGGGTTATACAAGCGAAGCACATGATAATACTTCTTCTAGTTATATCGATAGTTTAAGTACGACGGAAGCCGCCAAGTTGAGTTTTAAATAGATCAATTTGTAGTTCGGTAGATTGCATTCGAAAGGATTTTTCCCGTTAAGGATGTGATCTCCAAACGAATGTAAGTATCTTCCGAAGTAAGTTCATATTCCGATCGGTCCGTGTCCGGATCGATTTTTTTTATCGTTCCGCCGTTTCCAATCCAGCGAACTTCCATATAACGTTCCCCTGAAAAGAGAGAAATTTTATCTTTGCCGTTAAAACGAATATTTGGAAGGTTCGGATCCGCGGCTCCTTGGAAGAATTTTTTCACACAGAAAAAAGCCCCATCCTTCAGATCCGCTTTAACCAACTCGGGGTTGTTTCTTTCGTTTGCAGTGGAAACATAACGAAGCAGGCTTTCTCCTTCTTTACCCCGGACAAACATGATCTTTTGCAAAATATCTTTCCAAAATGGTTCAGAAAAAGATTGAATCGTTTCTTCCGGAAAATAATGCAAATCATCACTTGCCATACAATGGACGTTTCTTCCGGCGCTCAACAGATGATCCAAAATCTTGGAGTCATCCCCGTAAGGGGTCAATACTTCGATCGCTTGGTAAAAAGGAATTTTTTCCAAATCTTCCCTTGAGAAGGACGAATGCAATTTAGGATGAGCGATCACCACATAACCGCCGCTCTCTCTCATTTGTCGGAATGTCCAAGCGATATTCTCCCTTGAAGCGTAAATGGGAAAATAATCCGGAACTTGCGTTTCCGATCCGATGGAAAGCGCATGCCTTTTTTTGATATTCTGTCCCCATTCGTATCCCGGCAAAAAAGAATATAACTTTGATTTGGTGACTTTATCATAATCGGAAAAAGAGATAAGTGAAAATCCGTTCCGCTTGTATACGGATTCTATTTCGTCCACAGTATGTCTTTCCGGAGTATAGGAAACTTCGTCGGAATGGATATGAAGGGAAACTTTTTCGGAATGAACCGTCCAATCTCCTTTTTGATAGGGATTTGTCCAAGTGTTTCCCGAGAAAGGACGGTTTGTATCCAAAAGATCGGATCTATAAAACATAATAACCGTTAATTGATAAATGGCCATTACCAACAAAAGAATGGATAATGCGGAGAAGATCAGCCTCCCCCTTGTGACTTTTTTCTTCGGCAGAACGGGATCTGAAACGATGGGAGGAAAAGTAAGAAAAAGCATGATCTCATCCTAAAGGATTTAGATTCCAATTTGATTGCTGAATTATTACAAAACGGTAACGATCCGTTTCGGGATATTTCTTCTTTCCAGGAGGATCGCAGTTTTTCCTTTGTAACTGTGAAACTCCTATTCAAAAAAATACCCGTTTTATTTTACCTTAGCATGGTTTTATCCTTATTTTTATTGTATGGAAACAATTCTCCCCTCTATGACCAGGACGAAGCTGCCTATGCCGGGTTTGCAAAGACGATGCTGGAAACGGGAGATTATCTCACCCAAAGTTTTCCTTTTTCCGAACCTCATAGAAAACCACCTCTTCATTTTTGGCTCAGTGCCATTTCCTTTCAAATCTTCGGGGTTTCCGAATTTTCCCTTAGACTGCTCCCTTCTTTATGGATTTTATTGATTTGTCTGCTCACTTACGATACCGCCAAACGAATATATAACGATAAAACCGCTCTGTTCGGCTTTATCATACTTGCGACATCTTTATACTTCCCCCTGAACGGAAAAATCGCACTCGTAGACAGCTTACTTACGTTTTGCGAAATACTGGGATTTTATTCTTTATTCCGACTACTTCCCAAACAACACACCCGAACTTATCCTTGGGTTTTGTTATTCTGGCTTTCCGTTGCTTTGGGGACCTTAACCAAAGGGCCTCCCGTTCTAATTTTTTTAGGGGGAATTTGTTTCGTGTTTTTATTTTTTCAGGAAACAAGAAAGATAGTCTTTTTATTAAAACCTTGGTTTTTTCTTCCCGTATCCTTACTTCCGTTATTCTATTGGGGATACTTAGTTTGGCAAAATACGAACGGGGAACTCATTCGCTGGATGATCGACTGGTATATTTTGAGGCGGGCTGCAAATCCTGTATTCGGACAATCGGGACCACCCGGCACCTATCTTTTGTTATTTTTCATCACTTTGTTTCCCTGGTCATTTTATCTTCCGAAAGCATTGAAAGAAATCTGGAATCAGGCAAAAAATATATACGATCATTTCCGAAAAAAAACGGCCGCTCCGGAACCGACCAATATTTTATTATTAGGTGGCATTTTTTTCGGTTGGGTATTTTACGAATTTCTTATGAGTAAACTTCCTTCCTATCCGCTGGCAGCTTACCCTATCTTTGCGATTTTAATGGGAAAGATCGTTTCAGATGCTGAAGGAAAATGGAAAAATGCGATTTTCTTCCTGGCAATCATTCAAAGTTTTGCAGTTGTCTTTATCGCTTTACCAATGTTATCCGAGAAAAGAAAAGATACGATCATAGCTGCGGATCACTGGAATCGAAAACTCCCCTTAAACACGGAGCTACTTGCGGTTCAAAATCCTGCCCTACCCAGTCTGGCTTTTTACTCCAATCACCCGATTCGGGAGATCGAACTTTTTCGTTTGCAAAATATGGAAAAGAAAACGATTTTGCTGCTCGATTCGGAAAGCTTGCTTCTTGTAAGGACATTGGGAATCCGGGGAAAAAGTCTGGGACCAGAATTTCCTATCTGGGCTTACGATAGAAACAAAGTCATTAAACTTTCGTTATATGATACGGTACCCGTAAAGCCCAATCTGGAATGAATCCTTTTTCGATTATAGAAAATTTCTATAAAATAAAAGAGTTTGGATCTTGCATCATCAAGACTCCAAAATTTTTGTTCATTTGCGAACTCAACTTTTAAGGTCTTGAAGAATGATTCTGCAACCGCATTGTCCCAACAGTTTCCGCTACGACTCATACTTTGTTTCATCTTTGCTAGTCGTAACGCCCTTCGGAATTCGTTCGATGCATATTGACTTCCACGATCAGAGTGAAAGATACAACCTTCTTGTTGAAGATTTCGCTTCACAGCATTCTCAAAACATTTAATCAAAGTCGGAGTTTGCTGATTTTCGCTTAACTCCCAGCTGATTATCTCGCGGTTGAATAAATCTATAATAACAACCAAAAAGTAATACTTGGAATTGATTTGAATATAAGTGAAATCTGAGCACCAAGCTTCGCCTGGTTTTGTTGTAATAAAGTTTCGTTGTAGCAGATTTGGTGAGACTGCAAATTGGTGTGCTGAGTTAGTCGTTTATATCCCTTCCGCTGTATCTCTTTATGGATTCTTGGACTTCCGTATGTATGGCTAGATTCTTCATAAATTTCCTTGATTAAGCGAACCAACAGTAGATTAAACTTTCTCCTTTCACTAGGAAAACGATTCTTCCAATCATAAAAACCACTTTTAGAGACTCCCAAAGCTCGACACATCTTCACCACTGCAAAAGTATTTGAGTTCTTTTTTATGAAATCGTATCTTTCTACTTTTTAGGAAGTCCAACCACCCGGGGCTATCGTCGCGTGATGCGCCGATAGCCCCGGGTTATTTTGTTGACCGATTAGTCTCGTCTCTTAGTGGTCTATTAAATGAGTGCGAGCAAAGGTTTGTTTAATCTGTTTTTCGGCGTTCCTCCGTCCGTGCCGCTCCGGCACCGGCGTATGTACTACGTCGCGCTCATCGGATTTTTTCTCGCACTGCTCCTGCACTCCAGCTGGCTCGTGGCGTTCTCTTTACTCGGTATCTATCCGCTGGCTTATTTTAACATTCTGAGCGTGGCCATTTTCGTGCTAGGTCTTTACCTTATTCGATCGCGTGGTCTGATATTGAGCATGATGCTCCTGGGATCTTTCGAAGTTCTTGTGCACCAAACCCTGGCCGTCTATCTCATGGGCTGGGATTACGGCTTCCAGTTCTACGTAATCGTCATTGCGTCCTTCATCTGCCTCGGTCATTTTCGCAACCTGGCGATTCCACTTGGTGTCGCGGCGTTCAGCGGGCTTCTGTTTATCCTGCTGTACTTCGTCGTGCAACATCTCGCCGGGGAACATTATGTACTGGCGGAACCCATCCGGGCCGCGTTCTTTGCAATGAACTGTAGCGTTTTATTTTTTCAGTTGACAATCTTTGCGTTTCTGTTCAGCGCCGCCGCACGGAACGCGGAACTCGAACTGAAAAATGAACACGAAAAATCCGAGCGGTTGCTCTTGAATATTCTGCCTCGCAGCGTGGCGGAACGCCTGAAGGCCGGAGAAGAACAGATCGCGGACAATTACAACGAGGTCAGCGTATTATTTTCGGATATGGTCGGTTTTACTTCTTTATCTCTGGAGCGCAAACCGGAGGAGGTCGTACAAATCATGAACTCCTACTTCGCGGCTTTCGACGAACTCGCTGTACAACACGGAGTGGAAAAGATCAAAACCATTGGTGACGCGTACATGTGCGCGGCCGGGTTGCCGACCCACCAGCCGGATCATGCGATCCTCATCGGACGTATGGCCGTCGATATGCTCGCGGCCAGCAAACGCATTACAGCAGAACTGGGACTTCCGACCGGAATTCGCATTGGAATCTGCTCGGGCCCGGTCAGCGCCGGCGTGCTCGGTAATATGAAGTTTGTCTATGATATCTGGGGAGACACGGTCAACATGGCGTCTCGCATGGAGACCTCGGCGCCCCATAACGCGATTCAGGTCGCAGAATCCACCTACAATCTATTGAAAGGCGACTTTCCCATGCAGCGCCGCGGGCGCATGAAGGTAAAAGGCCGCGGAGAAGCGGATGTCTATCTCATCGGCGAGCCGGAGCCGGGGCAATCTATCCGATAAAACTTGCCTTTGGGTTCGAGTAACAACTGCACCACGTTCAACGGCGGTAGTTGCGCGAATTCTTTCGGCGCCGGTTTGCCAAGCAGTTATAATTTTTTGAGCTTTACTCAGAACTGTATTTGCACAATATCGTTTAACCACGGTTTATCGCAATTATTAAAGGTCTTTCTTAGCATCAGTGCAAACTATTTCTATCTTGAATACCGATTGCCCAACACCTGCGCCAGAGATCGGAGCGGGACGACCGAAAGGTCGTCGTCCGAAGGACCGGAGCCGATAGGCGAAGCCTGCGGAAGAGCTCGGTCGGGGATTCGACCGCATCATGGTCATCTAACAAATCCGAGGCGCCCCAATCTCCGGTATCCTCAGCATAAATATTCTATTCTTAGAAGCAAGTGAAACATATCTCGCGGTAGCAAAAGCAGGGATGCCGGAGCTTTTTCGTCGGAACAGGAAGTTCCGCAGTGTGATATACGAAACGTTGAATGTCCCGCGAAAAAGAGCGTGATATGCGCAACGTTTTGTTGCCCTATCCGGTTTTCCGAGAACTCTGGTAGATAAATCTGCAATTCGAAAGTCTAAAGATCAGAGGCAATATGTTTCCCGAATTCAAAAGCGACAATTTATCAGAAAAAGAAAAATCCATAGAAGCCAAAATGGAGTCCAACAAGAAGGAAGTAGAATCCCTTTTAAAAAACTCTCCTTTAAGTTTTGCCAATTTTTTAAAACCATACCAAACGATTCATACCGAACTTTCCGATCTTAGCACGGAACTTTCTCATATTCATTCCGTTAAAAACAGCGAAGAATCTCAGACCATCTATACCAGAGTGATTCCCAAACTAACAGAGTATTATACGGACTTGGGACAAAACGAATCCGTATACAATGCCTTTCTCGAAATTCAGAAATCGGATAAAACACTTACCAAAGAGCAGAAAAAAGTTTTGGATAATGAAATCAGAGATTTTCGTTTGTCAGGCGTAGGGCTTGCTCAGGATAAAAAAGACAAATTAAAAGACCTACGTATCCGTCATTCCGAACTCACCAATCAATTTTCCCAGAATGTATTGAATGCGACAAATTCTTTTGAGATGATCCTTTCCGAAGAAGATGTAAAAGGTATGCCGGAAGGAGAACTCGTTGCGGCAAGAACGGAAGACGGTAAATACAAATTCACATTACAATTTCCAAGTTACATCGCTTATATGACCTATGGGCCGAACCGGGAAAAAAGAAAGGAACTTTACAAAGCATACTCCACACGGGCTCCCGAAAACGGAAAAATCCTGGAAGAGATTCTGAAAATCAAAAAAGAAGAAGCGAGTCTTTTGGATTTTAAAAATTATGCAGAACTCAGTCTTGCTACGAAAGTAGCGGACACCCCGGAACAGGTATTAGGTTTTCTTCGCAACCTTGCCGCAAAAGCAAAACCCATTGCGGAAAAAGAATTAAAAACTCTGAGAGATTTTGCAAAAGAACGAGGACAGGAAGAAATCGAATCCGCAGATTTGATGTTTTACTCGGAACAATTGAAAAAAGAAACATTCGATTACGAAGAGGAAAAATACCGCCCTTATTTGGAAAAAGAGTCAGTCACCAAAGGAACCTTCCGATTCTTGGAATCTTTATTAGGCATTCAGTTCCAGGAAGTAAAAACACCTGTTTGGCATCCGTCTGTGCTCTGTTATGATTTGGTCATTGATAAGGAAGTGAGATCGAGGCTCTATCTGGACCTGGAAGCAAGAAAGGATAAAAAGGGCGGTGCATGGATGCACAATTGGAAGCCTCATTTTATCGATGAAAAAGGAAAGGAAACTCTGCCGATTGCATTTGTCATCGGAAACTTCCCTGCCGCGACCAAAGACCATCCGTCATTACTCAAACCGAATGATGTGGTGACATTATTTCACGAACTGGGTCACGCACTCCATCATCTTCTTTCCCGAGTAGGAGAAGCATTTGTCAGCGGGGTCAACGGAGTGGAATGGGACGCAGTGGAATTTCCTTCCCAGTTTCTGGAAAATTTCGCCTATGAACCGAAAGTTCTCACTCTCTTCGCCAAACACTACCAGACGGGAGAAACAATACCTCAGTCTTTTATCGATGTGATGGTAAATGCGAAAAATTTCCAATCCGCTATGGGAGTGGTCCGCCAATTGGAATTTGCCATCTTCGATATGCTCATCCATCTGGATTCACCTAACGAAGAAGGAGTGCAAAAAATATTGGAACAAGTCAGGGACGAAGTAAGTGTAATTAAGCCTCCTTCTTTCAACCGTTTCCAAAATTCATTCTCTCATATCTTTGCGGGCGGTTATGCGGCGGGGTACTATTCCTACAAATGGGCGGAACTACTTTCCGCAAACGCTTACTTTTCCTTTGTGGATAAAGGAGTGTTTGATCTGAAGTTAGCGGAACATTTCAGAAAGACGGTTCTCGAGAAAGGCGGTTCCGAAAATGCAATGGTATTATTTCGGGACTTTTACGGAAAAGACCCCGAAATTGAAGCTTTACTCAGACTGAACGGGATTGCGGCTTAAAGCCTCGATGGTTTTTGCGAAAGTTTCCGCATCTTCGGTGGATTTCAAAAGTTTTCTCGTTTTTCGATTCGCATCCAGAACATAAACATAGGTGGAATGATCGATCGTTCCATCTTTTGTTTCTTCAACGAAAGCTGCATATTGCTTCACCAAACGGTTGGTAGTTGTCTGATCGAAAGAAAATCCGGAAACGTTTTTTAGAAAAAAGCTTACGTATTTCTGAACCGTTTCCGGGCCGTCCCGCAACGGATCAATGGAGATAAAAACAGTCCGAAAGGAATTTTTTGTTTTCTCGTCTAATATCTGCTCTGCGTTTTTTATTTTAGACAACATATTCGGACAAAAATCGGGACAGTATGTGTATCCGAAAAATACAAGCAATACCGGTTCTTTAAAATCCTTTAAAGATACCATTTTTCCCGACTTATCTTTTTCGGAAAAATCTCCACCCAAAGGAAGTTCGCTGAATTCAATTCCGGCCTTGCAACCGGCAAAGAAAAAACAAAGGGAAAGACAAAAAAATAAAATACGAATGCTAAACCCAAGAAAAACTTTTTTCATATAAATCACGAAAATGAATCCACTCCTAAACTACTTCACCACCGCATCCCAAACGAGCGTCTCTCCATTGGACAGAGCAAACTGAATTCGAAGCGTCTCGGATATCTCTTTCTTTTTACCGATGAGCATCAAATGACTTCCTCCCTTGTCCAAAAGGATTTCTTTTCCCGACGGAAGTGGAATGGGAAAATCCACTTTTCTCATCCTGGCGATCCCATCTTCCAAAAAGGAAGTATGCCATTCAACAGTATCAAATCCTTCCGCGCGAATCTCTTTGATACCGATATCAGAATCTCTTAAATTTGTAATTTTCCCATAACCCGCGGTGACTGTAGCGGATTCAGGGATTTTTCTGACCCAAAACCCCGCCAGGATTCCGGATTCTTCTTTTTGCACCAACAATTCCTCTGTCGCATTTGTACATGAAAAGTACAAATTGACTTGAAATAGAAAGAGAATTGTCAAAATGATTGTATTTAAATTTCGAAACAAGAGAACCCCATGAAAATTTTTGGAAAATGGATTACCGCAATTTTACTCATCCTTACCTCCTTTTTAACAACTACGTATTTTTTAAACCAGCCAAATTATAGTTTCCAACCGGAATCCGCCAATCTTCCGTTCGATTCGTACTTTCAAAAGGAATTGGAAGTCAGCAAAAACGAAGGAACCAAAGAAGGCAATGAGGAGAGATTGATTCGTTTTAGCGAAGAAAAAACACCCATCGCCATTCTTTACATCCACGGATTCGGAGCCAGTCGTGCGGAAGGCGAAGAAGTCATGGACAAAGTTGCGGACTACTTTCAGGCAAACACATATTATGTGCGACTTCCCGGTCACGGAACCAATGTGGAAGATCATTTGAACACTCCTTTCCAATCCTATCTCCAGGATGCGGAAACAGCACTTCTCGAATCCACTCAGTTAGGTGAAAAGCTAGTGTTGGTCGGAACAAGCATGGGTGGACTCATTTCATCCTATTTGGCGGCAAAATACCCAGATAAAATTTCCGCAGTGATCCTTGCTTCTCCGTTCTATGACTTTTCCGATCCGTCGGCAAATCTTTATAAGTTCACTTGGGGTTCCACATTCGTCGATTTGATTTTAGGAAAGATTCGCAAATCGGCGGAACTGGATCCGAAAGATCAGTCTTATAAGTTTTGGTATAAAAACCAATATTACGGAGCGATTCAAAATTTAATGAATCTGAAAAGATTCATCGATAAGGGAGATCCTTTGTCTCACATCGAAGAACCGGTGCTCGTTTTCTATTATTATAAATCGGAAGAAGAACAAGATAGATCCGCATCCGTTCCCGCAATGATTTCCGGATTTGAAAAAATCCAATCTGGCCCGAAAGCAAATCCGCTTAACAAAATAGTAAAAGTGGAAAAAGGAGCACATGTTCTTTTGTCCAAATATTCCGAGACAGACAAACCTTTGTTATTTCAAGAAATCACCGAATTTATCACGAAAACTACGGGTGCGGTTCAAACAAAACCGAACAACTCAAAGAAGCCCAAACGATAGCAAAATAGATTCGTAAAGTTCATCGATGGATATTGGTTTGGTTCGAACCAATATCCCTTCCTTTTCCAATGTTTCCAAATCCACACCTTCCGCATTTCCCGTATACAAGACAGCCGATAGATTCGGTGCTTTTTCCTTTAGTTTCCGAATCAAATTCAATCCGTTGATATCTTTCATTCTATAATCGGAGAGAACAAAATCAGGCAATTCCTGTTTGGAATATTCCAAAGCTGCAATGGAAGATTCGAATAAAATCGGTTCTATATTTTTCAAAGAAAGAACCGTTGCTATCGATTCACGGGCAGGTTCATCGTCTTCCACAATCCAGATTTTCTTTTTGGAAACTATATCCCAATGGGAACCTGTATTTCCGGAATTCATATTCGGCAAAGGAACGGGGGCCACCGAAATTTCCTTTTCCAAAGGAAGATCAATCGATAGTATCAAACCTGTTTCGGTATTTTTTTCAAGTCTTACCTCACCACCCCAGTTTTTCACATAACGGTTGAGAAGGTGAAGACCTTTCCATTTGATCTCTTCTTCTTCGAAAATGGATTTTTGCATAAAATCATTTATGGAAAGATTCGATACCGCGAGGCCGGTAAATTCCAAAGAAATCAAGACCCTGTCTTCCAATGAATCCGCTTGCGACCAGGGGATTTGTTTCGTGGAAAGATGAATCAATCCTTCTTTTTTGTCCTCCCAAGGAAAAACGGAACCTATCACTAGTTCGCCGATTAATTTGCAGATGCGAACCGGATCTATTTTTACAAAAAGAGGCTCGAAAGAAAAAGAACATTCCAATTGCACATTTTTCGGAATCTCTGCAAGTAGAATGGGGATATTGGATTCCAAAATGGATGAAATCTCCACGATGGAGATCGCCTCTTCGTCGTTTTTTTTGGAAAACCGGATGATACGATGAATCATAGAACGGGCGCTATTTGCTGCCATTCCTATCTTCTCCAAGTAGTCTGACAATTTGTCTTTGGAGGTAGCAAGATCCTGTTTGGAGAGGATTTCCTTTCCCAACTGAGAAAACACATGGATAGGTTGCAGATAATTGTTCAAGTCGTGCGCCAGATTTCCCGCCAAATTTCCGATCGTTTCCATTTTTTGAGAATGTAGATTATAAGATTCGATTTGTTTTTTTTCCGTTAAGTCATCCAAGAGTAGATAATAAAAATTGGGACGACCTTCCGAGTTTCGAAAAATATTGGTTCGGCGGTAAATGTTGATTCGTCTTCCGTCCTTTCTATATAAAACGGATTCTCCGAATTCCATTCCGTCGCCCATAAGGGAAAAATAATCCTTTTCCTCTTTGGAAAGTCCTATTTTATTTACCCGCTTCATATTAAGATAAGTCAAATCTTCGATCGAATATCCCGTTATCTCCGTAAAACGGGCGTTAACCCTAAAATATCCTCCTTCCCAGTCCTGTAACGCCATCCCTAAAGATGCATTTTCAAAAAGACTTACCGAAAATTGGATTTGTTCGCGGATATTGTCCTCGTTGATTTTTTGATTGGTAACATCATTCACATATCCGATCCCTAAAATTTGATCGGAAACCTGAGAGAGATTTACCGATTTTTCATTGAAATGAAACCAACGGGGGTGTTCCCCTTTTTCCAATAAGAATCGAATATCAAATTCGACTCTGGTGCCTGCGGGAGATTGGGTGAGAGATTTGGTTTGGGACTGCCAAAGAGGTTTGTCCTCTTTATGAATCAGAGAAAGAAGTTCCGATTTTGCGGTAAGATCCTGGGCACCCGAAACCCCGAAGGTTTTCTGAAAATACTCGTTTGTGAATAGTAGTTTTCCGGAAACGATTTCAAATAGATATATCCCCCCGGAATAGGTTTCCGGTAACAATCGAAAGAAATCTATCATTCCGCTTGATTCCTGACTCATTTGCATAGATATTGTAACTAAGAGGAAATTATGCTCCAGATTCCTATTTCTTTTCTACCCCCACTTGCTTTTTTCAATCTTGGCCCTTGGGAAATTGCACTCATCGTTTTTTTGGCTCTGCTCTTTTTTGGTGGCAAACGCCTTCCTTCGCTCGCAAAGGATTTAGGCTCAGGCATCAAAGAATTTCGTAAGTCCTTAACCGGCTCCACAGACGATGAGCCTACCAGTTCGATTCCTCAAAATGAATCCCTGGAAAAAGAAACTACCAAACCGAAGAAGAAAAAAGCATAAATTCTTTAAGCCTTGGCGAAAGTAAAAAAAACAAAACCTCTCCCCTTACCCGAAAACTCAGAAATTAGGGAAAAAGTCATGACCCTGGGCGAACACTTGGAAGAGCTTCGCCAAAGGCTTATTTACTCCATGCTCGTGATTTTTGCGTTTATGGTGGTGACTTTGTATTTTGGAGCGGAAATCCATTCCATTTTGATCAGTCCTTACCGGGCAGTGCTTGGTCCCAACGCACATTTTTTTCAAATCCAGTTGATGGCGCCGTTTATCATCTATTTGAAAACTTCATTTCTGCTATCGGTTCTTGTGGCATTGCCGATTTTGCTATTTATCCTTTGGGGATTTATCGTTCCTGCAGTGGACTCCAGAACCGAAAAATGGGGAAAGTTCATCATCTTATTTTCCACACTTCTTTTTTGGTCGGGACTCTTGCTTTGTTGGTTCACCGTTTTTGAAAATTTCTTAAGAGTCTTTCTTGTAGTTTTGAGACCGGAAGGGATAGATCCCTATCTTCCTATTGATGAATACTATGATTTATTTTTTAATCTTCATCTCGTTTTCGGAGCTTCATTTCAATTGCCGATTGTTTTGATTTTACTGGGAAGAATCGGCATACTCTCCTCCGGTTTTTTGCTTTCCAAATGGAGAGAAGGAATTCTGATAATCGCTGTCGTTTCTGCGGTGCTTTCTCCCGGACCGGATGTATTTTCCATGATGATGTTACTTGTGCCATTGAGCTTTTTGTTTTTTGTATCAGCCATTTTGATGAAGATATTGGAACGATCGGATAAAAAACATGAATATTAGAAAATTAAGCGTTCGCACTAAAATCCCAATCCTACTGGGACTATTCTCATTCTGTTTATTTTTAATTCTTTTTCTAGTATCCGAATTTGCTTTCCGTCACTGGCAAAACCCAACGGGAAAAAGTACGATCGCATTCAAAATGTTAGGACTGTATTTGTCCCTAATATTTGCAGGATGCGTTGCGGGACTCGCCTACTATCTATTAGGTTTTATTTACAAAATATTCCGACATATCGCAAGTGAAATCCAACACAAAGATCTTTCCGCGAGCGAAGACAGAGCGGACGAGTTTACGGAAGAAACATCCATCATTCGTTCCATCAAACTCGCATTGTTCCAGGCGGGGAACGGAACTCTCGGCGCCATAGGTAGCGAAGATCCGAATTGGGTGGAAACGAAGGCTACTAGTCTTTTGCGACTTATGCCGGATATAGAATTGAAAAAAATCCACGGTTGGGACGTGTCCGCTTACCCCAGCGTAGTAAGACATGCTAACAGTGACTATATGCGGATTCTGAAAACCAAGGACGGTTTTGTGGGAATCCTTGCCGGTCATTTGGAAGCGGGGATTACGGAAGCTTCCGAGAGGCTCTTTGTTCATGGAATATTTTCCAGTTTTATCGATACGGAAGACACAACGGCACATGTTCTGACAAGAATAGAAACCGCACTCCGCAACCTCAGCCTAACTGGCCTTAAACTATCTCTATTCGGGGTGGGTGCGGAAAAAGACAAGTTGCAGTTTTTACATTTTATGGACATGCCTGTATTCCAATTCTCCAAACAAGGAATCCAAGTCATAGAAGGAAGCGGAGATGATTCTTGGCACGCAGTTCATGATCATGAGTTTTCCGTGGCGGACGGAATCGAAGTGGGAGACTATTTGGTCTGGGGAAGCGATCGCACCTTACAAGAGTTTGGTTTGACCTCTTTTGAAATTATGGAGGAATTTGTGGATTATCTATTGGATTTGAATCCCAACTCTTCCAGAGAGATGCTTCTCGCTATCGCGAAAAAAATGCAAGGTCTGGGAAAAGAGAGAAACCTTACAAACCCGCTGGAAAACCTAAGCATCTTTGTGTTCCGCAGAACTAAATAAAACTTAAACCCCGACTAGAAAGGAATAGAAAGGGGATGAAAAACCGTTCTTGATTTTAAGAGTTGGATTTTTTCTGACTGATGAAATGCGCAGTTATTATGACTACCGGAAATACCAATTCAGGAACAAGATAACCAATCCAAAGTCCGGCAGGTTCAGGTAAACCTACCACCGACATGGAAACAAGCCTTCCGATGGCAGCAATCAGTACTGCTAAAGCAAGTAAATAAACCAATGTAGTTTGAGTTCGAATCGTCCAAGCTGCCCAACCGCTAATCAAACCCAAAGACAGATAAACTCCCGCCATAAATCGATGCAGGTTGTCCAGCCTCGGGCTAGTTGTAGGCTCACCTAGATACATTTGCAGAGTTCCACCAAAGATAGCAATTGCAGCGATAAGAAACAAACAAATTTGTACAATTCGCATACTAACGGATATTTTAGAATCTGCGTTCATTATTTGATCCTTACTTTTTTAGATGATGAAACCAATCAGGCGATTTTTTCTATATCGCCTTTGAGAATTGTAATCGGAGGTTCGTTTCGGAGGACAGTATCTTCCGTAACCACAACTTCCAATACATCCTTTCTGGATGGGATCTGAAACATCAAATCCATCATAATGTCTTCGATGATCGCACGCAGTCCCCTCGCCCCACTTTCCCGTTTGATCGCAGTCGCAGCAATGGCGCCGATGGCGTCTTCCGTAAACTTGAGTTTTACATTCTCGATATCAAACATCTTTTGGTATTGTTTGAGGAGAGAGTTTTTAGGTTCGGTAAAAATAGATTTCAAAGATTCTACCGTTAATTCATCCAAGGTGGCAACGATCGGCAAACGACCGATAAATTCCGGAATCAAACCGAATTTCATCAAATCATCAGGGATCACATGATGAACCAAATTGTCATTGGTATCGATTGCCTGGCCCATCTCGTTTACCGCTTCACCGGAATGGAATCCTATCGACTTAACACCAACTCTTTGTTTGATGATCTGGTCGAGGCCTACAAAAGCTCCCCCGCAAATGAACAGAATGTTTTTTGTTTCTACAGGGATGTATTCCTGGTGAGGATGTTTGCGTCCTCCTTGGGGAGGAACATTGGCAACAGTACCTTCTATGATTTTAAGCAATGCTTGTTGCACACCTTCGCCTGACACGTCTCTAGTGATCGAAGCGGAATCGGATTTGCGGGAAATCTTATCGATCTCGTCGATATAAATGATTCCCATTTCCGCACGTTTTACATCGTTGTCGGAGTTTTGGATGAGTTTGAGAATGATGTTTTCCACATCCTCTCCCACATAACCCGCTTCCGTAAGTGCAGTCGCATCTACGATGGCAAAAGGAACTTTTAAAATACGAGCCAAAGTCTGGGCAAGCAAGGTCTTGCCCGATCCGGTAGGACCGATGAGCATGATATTGGATTTTTCCAATTCCACTTCGCCCGCTTTGCGATCGTTATGAAAAATACGTTTGTAGTGATTGTAAACGGCAACAGCGAGTGCTTTTTTAGCCTGCTCCTGCCCGATCACGTACTGGTCTAAGATTTTTTTGATTTCAAGAGGTTTCGGAATATCGCCAACGATAGCGGTTTTTTCACCACCTTGCGGCTCTTCTGCGATGATTTCATTACAGAGAGAAATACATTCATCGCAGATATAAACTCCAGGACCTGCGACCAAACGACGAACCTCGTCTTGTGCTTTGCCACAAAATGAACAATGCAATTTTTCACGAGTATTCCCTGTTGTAGTCGGACGTTTGGTCATGGAGAGCTCCTTTTTTAAGCTTGGATCTGTTTGCGTTCTTGGATTACGTTATCAATGATCCCGTATTCCTTCGCTTCTTCCGCGCTCATATACATATTGCGCTCAGTGTCTTTTTGAATCTGTTCGGTTGTTTTGCCGGAGTGCTTAGCATAAAGTTCGATCAGCTTATCTTTTATCTTAACAATTTCTTTTGCGGAAATTTCGATATCCGACGCCTGTCCGCCTGCTCCACCGTAAGGTTGGTGCAACATAATTCTGGAATTGGGAAGTGCGGAACGTTTTCCTTTTGCACCGCCAGCCAAAAGAAGTGCTGCCATGGAAGATGCCTGGCCGATACAAAGGGTTCTTACTTCCGGTTTGATGAGCTGCATGGTATCATAAATCGCCATCCCGGAACTTACGTAACCACCTGGACTATTGATATAGAGGTAAATATCTCTTTCCGGATTTTCCGCTTCCAGGAATAATAACTGCGCCGAAATGACGTTCGCATAAGCTTCGTCAATTCCGGAGCCTAGGAAGATAATCCGGTCTTTCAATAGTCTGGAGAAGATATCATACTGACGTTCTCCTCTGCTTGTTTGTTCGATTACGTAGGGCATTAATGTTGACATGTTTTATTCTTTCCCGCTCAATAATTTCTCTGCTTCTTCGATGGAAACCGATTTAGGAGATTTCTTATCTACCTCACCGTAAACAAACTCGTCGATTTTATCAAACAGGAATTTGTCCCGGTAAAAAGTTTCCGCCTTTTGTTTTTGGACTTCTTTTTTGAGGGATTCGGTCGGAATTCCTTGTGTTTTGGCTTCTTTTTCGTAACCTTCTTCCCATTCTTCGTCAGAAAT
The DNA here is from genome assembly GCF_003114835.2 of Leptospira kobayashii. Lineage (NCBI taxonomy): Bacteria > Pseudomonadati > Spirochaetota > Leptospiria > Leptospirales > Leptospiraceae > Leptospira > Leptospira kobayashii. The sequence goes on from NZ_AP025028.1 coordinate 2,909,002, forward strand.
CGTGATTTTGTATTCTTCTCCGATTTTGTGCTTCAAAAGGTAGGTTTGGATTCGCTTTTCAGCGGCTTTTCCGAAGGATTCCCGAACTTCGGATTCTTCTTTGCCCAGTCTTTTTGCGTATTCCGGCAAAGTCGTATGGGGAAGACCGAATTCATGGATGAAGTTATGGAAAACTCCGTCCGTTTCCTCTTTTATAAGAGATTCTGGGATAATGAACTTGGATTCTTTGATGATGTCCGTATAAGCTTCGTCGATCGCTTTTTTCTTAAGCGCCGAAACGAAGATTTCTTCCAATTGTTTTTTGGTTTTGTCCTTTAACTCTTGTAAGTTTGCAGAACCGTCCACCTCGGAAGCAAAATCATCATTGATATCAGGGTAAGTGACTTTGTAAATCGCAGTCACTTTTACGATGTAAATCAATGTTTTGCCAGCGGACTCGGGGGACTGAGGGAAAGAATCAGGATAACGGAAGTTAAACTCTTTTTCATCGTTCATCTTCATTCCCAAAAGATTGTCTTCGAAACCAGGAGGATTTTGGGTCGCCCCCATTTGAAATTTGCCGGTTTGGTATGCGTCAGGAAAATCTTTTCCTTCTTCTTTGAACTTATAATTGATTTCCAATAAATCGGTAGCTTCGACTTTATCGCCCTCTTCTTTGAGGCTGTTGCGAGCTAGGTTTTTTTGCATTCCTTCCAATTCTTTCTGGATGTCTGCATCCGCTATTTTGATTTCTTTCGGTTGGATCTTGATTTTTTTGAGTTTGGGAAGTGTTACTTCCGGTTTTGTGTCGTAAGTCGCCTTCGCTTTAGCGCCGGTTTTACGATCAAAACTCTCCACTTGAAATTGAGGGATGCGAATCGGTTTGTGTTCCAATTTGTCGAACAAGTCCGCCATCGCTTGGTTTAACATAACATTGGCGGCGTCGTCTATTACGGAATCACCCAATACTTTTTCCACCATGTCAAGCGGAGCTTTGCCGGGGCGAAATCCCGGGATCTTGACTTTTTCTTTCGCTCTTTCGTAAGCTTTTTTATAAGCAACTTCTACCTCGGCGGCATTGAAGGTAATGGTTAAATCGCAAGATGCGTTGTTGTTTTTCTTTGCAGTAAATTCCATGCTAATTCCAATATAAAAAATTTCAAGAATGGGGGAGGAGAATCAAGAGCCACAATAGTCAGAAGTAAGGAGGGGATCTTTTTGTCTTCTGCCTCTGTCTAGACCTCTGTTAGCGGGAAACGGGACTTGAACCCGCGACCCTCTCCTTGGCAAGGAGATGCTCTACCGCTGAGCTATTCCCGCGAGAGGTTTGAGTAACACCATGATTTTTTGAAACAGTTCTTTCGCAAGGAAAAAAGAAAGAAAGTCTAGTGATGCCAAGTTTGTTTTGTCCATGCTTGGTCCCAGAACATCCATTCGTAATGAACGCTTTTTTCAAAGGCAAGTATGGCTTTTTCCCTGGTTCCCGCGTCCGTTTGGTCCGCCCATTTTTGCAATAACGCCAAAAGATTTTTCATATATTCGTTGAATCCGGGATCGGAATACATACGAAGCCAGTCTCCATAAGGATGATCATTTGGGATCGTTCCCATCTTTTGCAATAAGTGCTGTCCGAGCTCGATATAAAGCCAAGGACAAGGTGCAATGGCGGATAAACCTTCAACCGAACTTCCTTTCAGTGCCGCGGATACCATATGATTTTGATAGGCCAAATTATTGGGGGTTGGTTCCGTATCTGCGATTGTCTTCGCATCATATCCCAATTTTTTTCCATAATTCAAATGCAATTCGTTTTCTACAACAAGTGACATTCTCGCGGCGTCAATCAGCCAAAGTTTATCTTTCGGATCACTTGCCTTTGTGGAAAGAATGGCGCAAGCATCGGAAAAAGATTCCAGATACTTTGCATCCTGAATCTGATAAAACCGAAAGGTTTCGGAAGCAAGACTGCCGTCCGCAAGTGCAACCACGAACGGATGAATGAAGGAGGCACCGAATGCATCTTTCGCTTTTTCTTTGCATGCCTTTGCAAAAGGAGGAATAGGAAAAGGTTCTGACATAATAGTCGATAGAATGAATCGAAAAGAGAGGCTGTCAACCGGTTTTAAGGGGACGGGGGATGGCCCGGATGACGGGGGTTAGATGGAGAAGGAATATAGTACCCCGCCCGATTGAGGGTGGGGTACTGGACCCGCCACCCAATGTGCTCCATTTAGCACGCATCAGTTGAATTTGCAAATACAAACGGAAATCTATTGATTTTTTTCGAAATTTGTTCGCCTTTTTGCCCGAATTCGCATCTGCTTTTCAGCGAAACCCCGAATGAATTTACTTTTCCGCCAATTTTTTCAAATAAGGGTAAACCGTTTCTGCTACAAGTTTATGCCCCTCCGAAGTAGGATGAATTCCGTCTTTTTGATTTAACTTCCGTATGGTGGCAACTTTCTCCAATAAAAACGGGATAAAACTCAAGTCCTCTTCCTTTGCCAGATCGGGATAAATCGAATCGAATTCTGCTGCATATTTTTTTCCCAAATTCGGAGTGGCACGCATACCAACGAGCAAAATCTTACAATCCGGATAAGAAGATTTCACCTTTTGAATCATCGATTTTAAATTGGACCTTGTGATTTTGGGAGAAATACCGCGTAACATGTCATTGGCGCCAAGCTCCAATACGAAAATATCCGGCTTCTGACTCAACACCCAATCAATCCTGCCCAATCCTCCACTCGTAGTATCACCCGAGACACCTGCGTTTGTTATCTGGTAATGAAACCCTTCCTTTTTCAAACGACTGACTACCAAATGAGGCCATGCCTCTTCATAATCAAGCAGCCCGTAACCTGCCGTAAGAGAATCCCCGAAAAAAATAATTCTAGGTTCCGTAGGACTGGATTCCTGTTTGGCGGTTTCGCTCTCTGTTTCTTTGGAAGAATCGGAGCAGGATAAAAAAACGGAGGAAAAAAGCAGAATCAAAAATAGCTTCATAGTTTCGATATTTCCAACGGAAGAAAAATTGTCTATTGAGAAAACATAGTAGTATTCACCACAGAATGTATTTCCCGGAAGATAGATAAAAATATCATTTAACGTATGTTTGTCTGTTTCGTATAGCGAAATTCACTATATAACAAAATCATAAGAATTGCCCTTGACCCACAAAAGATCCTCATATTCTGTCTAAATGGAACAGTGAAGTTTTTTATGCGAAAGTTAAGCCTTATATTATTGGCTTTGATTTTATCTTCTGGGTGTTCGTTGAAATTAAAACGCTCCCCTTGGGAATTTATCTCCCTCAGCAATTTTTTAAAACAATTCTTAGGATGGGATCGTTATTCCATCGGAGGAACTGCAAAGAACATCCTGGGAAAAAATCTAAAAATTCAAATCGAAACAAGAGCCAACTTCGATACAAGTCCGGTGATAGAATCTCTGGAGATTGTTTCTTCCGGCTCCTTTCATTTTGACAAAAGTTATTCCGATCGCACCACTTATAAAATTTCCCTGATAGCCTCTCCTTCCGATCCGACTCAAGTTTGTGAAGTGACGGGAAGCGAAGGCATGATCAACGGCTCCAATGTTACATCGGTTGGAGTCGAATGCGGGGAAGCGATTTACGTGCAAACCCCGGTTTTTTCTCCACCACCTAGCGAATATTACTTGGCCCAGTCCGTTCAAATCACAAGTGCAACGGACGGAGCAAAAATATATTATTCACTAAACGGAATTTCACCCGATTGTTCGGGAAGCAACGGAACGGTTTATTCGGGCTCCGTTTCTCTCGCGGCGCCTACGGCACCTCCTACAATCGAATCACATGACTTGCGGGCAATTGCCTGTAAGGCGGACAAATCTTCTTTTACACAAAGAGGGGATTATACGATTACAAACGGATTATTAGGAACTCCCAATTTCAATATTCCGCCGGGAACTTACACAACCGCTCAATCATTGACAATGACTCCACCGGGAAGTCCTATCGGGATCGCAATTCATTATACAACGGACAATTCCGCACCGACTTGCACTAGCACTTCAGGAACTTCCGTGGCAATTTCCGCATCAACAACAATAAGAGCTATTTCCTGTTTGGCGGGATATACCAGATCATCGGAAACAAGCGGATATTACGAAATTACAGGTACAGTAGCAGCGCCTAATTTCAGTATGTCGGGAGGAACTTATTACAATGATCAAACGCTTACTCTCTCCTCCCCTACAAGCGGTGCGTCCATTAGATACAACCTAACAATCGGAAGCACTCCCTCCAATCCGGACTGTTCCAGCTCGACGCTTTATACGACACCACTTACAATCAATCAGGATGATACGAGAATCGTCGCAATTGCATGCCGGTCCGGATGGGCGGATTCCACATTTTCTTCCCAAACCTACCGGTTGACTGTGGCCGATCCCATACTAAGCCCTGTTAGTGGAGATTATTCTTCCAACATTTCGGTTTCCGCTTCCACAACCACATCGGGAGCGAACATCCATTACAGAGTCGGGGCGAGTGCCTCTTGTTCCGATTCTACAACCGCACCTTCCCTTAACATCACCGGCTCGGAAACGATAAACAATGTTTATTCGATTGCCTGTAAATCGAATTACACGAGTTCTGCGATCATTTCGGGAATTTATACCATGACAGGTACGTTACCAACCCCTGTTTTTTCCTTAGCTGCAGGTGCCTACGGAGGAAGTCAGTCCGTAACGGTTTCCGCGGGAGCGGGCAGTCCTTCCGGAACCAGTATCCATTACACTACCGATGGCTCGGGACCTACTTGTGCCAGTGCCACATCGCCTAACCCCATTACAGTTGCAGCAAGTTCTACTATCATCGCAATCGCTTGCAAATCCTCACCTGCCTGGATTTCCTCTTCTGTCGTAAGCGCAAGTTATACGATCAACGGACAATTGACCGCGCCGAGTTTTTCCGCAAACCCGGGCCTTGTCTCCGGAATATATGAAAACGAACAAACAATTACTATCAGCTCCGATCCGGGAACAACAATCTACTATACGGTAGGAAACGGATCTCACACTCCTCCTACTTGCGGTACGGGAAGCGTAGGAACCAGCGCAACCATTTCCGCTAACACAAATAACGTGATAAAGGCGATCGCCTGCCGGGCAAGTTACACGGACTCTAATGTTTCCACTTCGGTCTCTTATAATTTAAAGGCAAATATACCTTCCCCTTCCGTATCTTCCGGTGTTTATCAAATCGCGCAAAACATTGGTTTCAGCTCGACCACTTCGGGAGCAACCATCCATGTCACTCATGGCACGAGTCTACCTTCCGATCCTTCTTGCGCATCCCCTACCGGAAATGTTTCCATACCTCTGAACACTCCCTCTTATTATATCAAAGCGATTGCTTGCAAATCGGGTTTTACCGACTCTGATATTTATACGAGCGCAGCTTATACAGTCACCGGGACTGTTCCGGCTCCATCTCTTTCGGGACCAGCCGGTGTCCTAAACACGCTTACTTTAACGGAAAATTCCCCTCCCTCGGGACAAACTTTATGTTATCGAATCGGCGCTGATCCGGAATGTTCGGCAACTAACGGAGGTTCTGCCCTAAATACGGGAGGATTTTGCGCTTCGGGAACAGTAGCCTATACCGCTCCCGTTCCTATCAACGTAAGCAGTGACTTCAGAGCGAGAGCCTGTAGCAATAATTATATCCAATCTTCTGTGATCCAACAAACGGTAACCATCGGCGGAACGGTAGGAACAGTTAGTTTTTCTCCGGATCCGAATACTGTCGCTAACAATGATTATACCACAACTTTAAGCGCTTCAGGATCTTCTGTCATATACTACCGCACGGATGGAATCAATCCTGATTGTACAGGTGTAGGAGCAACAGCGGGAAATTCCATCAGCATCACTCAAAATTCCTTTTCGATCAAAGCCATAGGATGCGCAGCTTTGACAAATCCTTCCGCGGTTGTTACAAAAACATCCAATTTGCAAGTGGCGACGCCGACTCTCACCTCACCGGGAGCCGACGGAACTTTTGACAGCGATATTGTCGCCGTTTGGGGAACTGTGACAACCGGCGCAACGATACTTTACAGAATCGATGCGTCTACTCCGGATTGTGCGGCACCCGCTGCATCAGGAACCTATACTTTTTCCAGTTGGATCAATCTCCCCGTGGCAGGTTCGGGAGGAATCCACAATATGCGTGTTATCGGGTGCAAAACAGGTTACGGGTCAGCTTCCGCAGCCACAGGAACTTTCACCTTCACTGCCGCCACTCCCGTTTATAAAATAGGTACAAGTATTTTTTCGCCTGCTACAGCGACATTACCTTCCACAACCTTACTGCTTTCAACTGCAACCGGAGGAGCTAATATATGTTTGTTGGATACGGGTTCCAGTCCGGCTTGCAATACAAGCGGAGGTTGCTCGGTAGGAACTGCATCCAATCAATTCCAGCATAATACGACAGGAACCAAAACGGTAAAAGCAATCGCTTGTAAAACAGACTACTTAGGTTCCGCAGTCGAATCAAAAACTTTCACATTGGATTCTCCCAAACTTAGAATCTTTCTCTCGGAAACAACCACCGATGGAAATCGTTCTACCGTAAGTGCAGATGCCTTGTGCAATTCGGACGCAGGCCGACCTTATACGGGTTCCGCTTATAAAGCACTTAGAATGGGTGGAGGAAGAAACGGAACCACCGACTGGATCATGTTAAAGGGTTGGGACTATTACCGGGCGGACGGAACTACTCTTATAGGATCAAGTTTGCCAGCGGGACCCGGTTGGACGAGCGGAACTCTTTCCAACTCCATCAGCTCTACGGCCGGGAATGTCTTTACTGGGATTGAGATGGATGGTAGCGGGAATTTTATCGAAAGCGGAACCGTTTGTAGCGGTTGGGCAACAAATCTTGGAAGCGTATATGCACGTTCGGGGGTTTCGAGCGTAAATTCGAATGCCGCTTTTTCCGCAGGAGCTAATCCTTGTTCTACGACCTCCAAACTTTACTGCATGGAACAACCGATTGGTGCAAAAAGGATCTTCCTGACAAATGCCACCGTATCCGGAGCGGTCGGATTGTCCGGAGCGGACAGCGCTTGCAATAGTGACGCAAACAAACCGACAACGGGGACTTACAAAGCCTTGATTTCAACATCCGCACGAACTCCCGGCAGTGATTGGCCGCTTGCCGCCAACACATTGTATTTACGACCGGATCAAATAACCCCGACAGGAATCACGAATGGTTCCAAACAATTCGTTTTCCCTTTGATCAATTCTATTTCTACGGTAAGCGGAACTCAGAACGTATTCACCGGAATCGATACAAGCACGAGCACTTGGACCACCGGCGACAATTGTTCCAATTTTTCCGATATCACCCTATTCAGTTCCATCCTGAAAGGTTCCTCGAATGCGACAAGCCAATCCGCTTTGAATGACGGAAGCGCAAACTGCTTATTAGCATCCGCACTCATTTATTGCGTAGAACAATAATTATACTACTTCCTGTTTCGATGTGGCCATCTTTCTCTTCTGTTTCCATTCTTTGGCGGCAAGTGTAAGTCCTCCCCCCGCCCCATCCACAAAATGTACTTCTTGAGAAGCGCCTGCCTTTAAAATACAAGTCATAAGGGATTTAGTGGATACGAAATGTCCGAATAAAATGAGTCCGTCCGATTCCATGTTTTCCAAAAACTGTTCCAATGCGATCCTGCTTTTTTTAGAACCGTGAATTACCATCTTCAACGTACCGTCAAACTTGCGAAAGTCGGCGGATCTCGCCTGATATTCTTTTAATTTATCCAAACGGTAATGAGAGGACTTCAAGGGAATTTTGTATTTGATCGCCATGGACACCGCCAATTTTTCAAATTTGATTTTTGCAAGTCTCAGATAATACTCGATTCCTTTTTTACCGTTGCTATGTACCAATGCTTCTTTCTCTTGATAAGGCCCTTTGTCCAATTCCAGTTGAGATAGAGGAACGGGATGATAATCTTCCTCTTCTCCGAATTCCATCCGAATAAAATTTAACACTCGTGATATGATCTTTGCAGTGGACTCGTAATCTTTGCGGGTAGGTTCCACTATCATGGAAACCACTTCTCCCTTTTCGCTGGGAATATCCTGCCATCTACAGGTAAAGCCGGTAAAGTCGGCGTCTGTTGTTCTTTCCGTTTCGCGGACAAGAAAAGACTCGTCTTCCTGTGATTTAACCCAAGACTCGGCAAGATCCAATCCGTTTCCGAAAATCAAACACTGGTTATAATGAATGGAGGCTTCGAACTTGCTCAAATAAACTGTCGCGCCTCGTTTGTACAACTCCTGTACCGGAACGATCCCAGCTTTCATCTCCAGATCGAATGTGGTTCTGATTTTACCGATCGTATCCGCAATGGCGGAACGAACAGAAGGCAAATAAGTGATAGGAAGTAAAAAAGTAACTCCGTCTCCTCCAAACACAAATGGAAAATCCATATGCCCGTAAACGTTTGCCACAGCGATTGCAATGAGTCCGCCTGCAGTGTTTACATCTTTGTAGCGCCCATTATCGATTGCTTTTGTAGAACCTGCGATATCCGTGATCAGTAAAAACCAATCTTCCGGTACAGGCAAAAATTGATTCCCTTCAAAAACGGAACGAAAGTCGCTGCTTCTATTTAAGGTTTGGTAAAAATCATCCACTCGTAAAGTTTAAACCTCCCATAGGTTCCCGAAACTACTTTATTTTCTTTCTTGCAAGCTCCCCGCTTTTCCCGATCTTAGATGGTAGAATATGAACAAAGTTTTACTTCGATTGAGTTTTTCTATCTTCCTGGTTTTCGGATTTATCGGAACTTCCTATTTTTTTAGTTTTTATATCACAGAACTCCGTGCGGATGAAAGAGAGGCTTGGTTGGATAAAAAAGCCTGGGACATCACAAATAAACTTACAGATGAAGAATTAGTAGGACAAACCATTCATATTGCCATCCCTTCCAAAACAGTAGATGCAATCGCTACAGAAGAAATTCAAAAAACAAAACCGGGTGGAATTATTTTATTCGGAAAGAACCTGGGCAAAAAACAGGAAATCATTTCTTTAACGTCTAACTTACAACAGACGGCAAGTTCCGAAGGCTTACAACCGTTTTTGATTTCCACGGATCAGGAAGGAGGAAGGGTGTTCCGTGTTCAGGATGGAATCACCGAATACCCCGGCGCCATGGCTGTGGGGCAAACCGGAAAAGAAGAATGGGGTAAAACAGTAGGCTTTGTTACTTCTTATGAATTGAAAGAATTGGGAATCAATTTCCTATTCGCACCGATCCTGGATATCAATAATAACCCGCAAAATCCGGTGATCAATACCAGATCTTTCGGTTCCGATGTGGAACGTGTTTCCCGTGTTGCAGTCGCTTACGAACAAGGGGCAAGACAGGGAGGTGCTTTGCCTGTGATCAAACATTTTCCGGGACACGGAGATACAAATGTAGATAGTCATTTGGGATTGCCTATCATCAAAAAAACACTGACGGAACTGGAAACATTGGAGCTAGTTCCTTTCAAAAAAGCGATAGATTCCGGAGCGGAAGCGGTGATGACGGCTCATATCGTTTATCCGTTGATAGACGAGAAATATCCCGCAACACTTTCAAAAAAAATACTAACAGGTATTTTACGAGAAAAACTGAAATTCAACGGAATCATCATTACGGATGCGATGGAAATGCATGCTATTTCCAAAAATTATGAAAAAGACAGACCGGGTGTGCTCGCCATTCTTGCAGGGGCAAATATAGTACTTCTTACCAGTTGGGGAGATACGGCACGTCGTTTTAAAGAACAACTCTCGGATGCTTATGCAAAAGGAGATTTTTTCGTAACGGACAACGAAGGCAAAAAAAGAGATTTGTTAAAAGAAGCGGTATTCAAACAAATTCGGAAAAAACTGGAGATGGGGCTTTATTATACTGCGCCGCCTACTCCGAATATTTATTCTGAAAATGAAAACATCAAAGAGTTTTTAATAAAAAAAGAAGAAACGCGAAATCTGAAATACAAAGAACTCACAGAGAATGGAAACTTCTTAAAAAACATAACAAACGATTCGATCCGCGCTTACCCGAATGTTTTTTCTCCTCCGAAAGATCAGAAAGCATCAACTCTCAGTCTTGTAAAAAACATCCATCTGAAAAAATCCTTGGATAAAAAGGGAATTCAAGCCGTCACGGCAAAACAATTGACTAAGGCGATTTCAGGGAAATCCATCACTCATATTCTGATGGATTCCAGTTCGGAAAAAGAGATTTTAAACATTGCAAATCTTTCCAAAAAATATCCGAACAAACGTTTTGTGGTGCTTCACGGGGGAACTCCTTTTGTAAAACTCCCGGTTCTACCTAATTTAAGTTACCTATTGTCTTTTTCTCTTACTTCCCATTCCTGGGAAGCCTTGGGGGAGAAATACAATGCAGGAGAAGAAATTCCCAAAGTGGATTTGATTCTTTTGCCTAAAGATTCCAAAACTCCTGTGAAGGGAGCTTTTCCAGAGGCATTATAACAAAAGTTAAACGAAAATTTTAAAAGAATTTCAATTCCACTTACAAGCGGATAAATCCACTTTTTCGAAAGCCCAGGGTTTATGCGCATGTTTTGCGTTTTTATTTTCAATAAGATCGAACGATTTTGCCTCCGGAGAAAGACTGTCAAAGTAGATGGAGAAAGGAGTGTTTTTCATTCGAGTGCGTTTAGGACAAAGATCAACACCTTCGGACTTCAAAAATGAATACGAATTTCCCTTATCGTCTTTAAACACCATCCCTTCTTTTAAAACACATACCAACTTGGATTCTTTGGTAAAAAGTTCGAGTTTTGTTTCCGTTTGAGATACACATACTTGATTCAAAACAACAACTCCCAAAAACTCCGAGTGCAAAGAACAACATTGGGCCGTCTGATTCCAGGCTCTCTCGTTTGGGAGAGATTTCTCTACCTTCGGTTGTTCCTGCTCCACTACCTGAGGAGAAGAACAGGAAAAAGTTAAAAATATAAACAAAGAACTAAAAACAAGATATGGATTCAAAATAGAAGAAGTCGTTATGTTATTCATGTTTGGGCCTTTCGGAATCCATAAATCAATACAGGCCTTCTTCAAAAGAATCAAGTCAATATCTCACGACTTCCTCCTCTTTTTTTGATTTCTTCATAAACTTGTTTCCTTGCAAACTCATCCGCATCCACATAACGAATCAGATACAATTCTCCCTTTTGTTTCACCGGAAACATCTTTCCTCGAAAAGAAAAACCGGGGCCATCGGGAAAAGAAAAACTAACTTCCCAAAGGTCTTGCACTTTCCAAATATCCGGAGAAATATTGGGAGGAATTTCAAAGGTTAAACCTCGATCCGAAATCCTCTCTGACAAAGCGGTAAACGGTTTTGCAGTGTCGGGAAGCGCAAACTTCGACTCATCCTCTCCATGTTGTTCTTTGGAAATTTTGCGTAACATATCCAATTGATGATCGATGCTTTCTTCGGACAAAATCAATTTGCTCCGGTCAAGCTCAATGGATTCTTTGGTTGCGTCTTTCGGCGGCCAAGGAGAGATATTTAATGAATATCTTGCGAGAAGCATCAAATGTGCTTCTCCCTTTCTTTCAATTGTTCCGTTAAAATGAAAAACAATTCCGTCTTGGTTGAGTTTGGTGACCACTCCGTGAATCAAATAACCGCCGCTACTTGGTCTAAATACGTATAAACTCGCTTGTTTGCCTAAAACCAAAAATTCCTTGGAAAGCGCTTTGGTAGAAAGAAGCAGATCATCTTTCGTTTTTTGCATTACATAAGTCAGCTCTTCTTTGCCATCCGCTTCCAGCGCACCGATTTCTCCGACGGGGATATCTTCCAAACTATCAATTTCTTTCTTCATATCAGCGGAAGAACGGAAAAGTTTATCAAAAAGATTCACTTCTTTCTCCGTAGGGTTTTCCGGAGTTTTTAGAAAATAACGATAGAGAGCATTCCTAAGTTTGCCTCGGTTTTCCGGATGGAGATATTTTTCCGCCTCTTCCGGCTGCAGGCTTTCGTAGAAAGAATGAAGGATATTCATCTCTTGCTGATTGCATTTTCTTGCAAAAGCAAACTTCTGAAAATCGTTCCAATAGCTAAACACATGGGATTGCCGACTTTGCAGATAATTCATAAACCGAATGTAAGCGAAAGCCGCAAGACCGATCAAAAATAGGTAGAAGATATAAATTCCTTCGAATTTCGGAAATATCCAAACCTGTGCTACAAGTTCCATAAATTACTTTTCCTTAGAATTGCTCATGTTTCCATGGGAGGTAACTGTGAGCTCATCCTATTTTAAAATCATCGGTAAAAACCCTCTCCACGGGACCATAGTCCCCCAAGGAAACAAAAACGAAGCCCTTCCCTTACTCGGAGCGCTCCTCCTTTGGGAGGAAGATGTTATCTTGGAGAATCTACCTCAAATATCCGACGTTTTAAAACTTTTGGAAGTATTAAAACAAATTGGGGTAGAAATTACTCAACTGGATACACGTGGATCTTACCGCTTTCATAAAAAAAATAAAGTAAAATCGGATCTTCCTTACGAACTTTGTTCTCAACTGAGAGGGGCTGTGACTCTTGCAGGTCCGATACTTGCCCGGACGGGAAGGGTATTTTTACCCAAACCCGGCGGAGACAAAATCGGCAGACGCAGAATGGACACTCATCTACTTGCCTTAGAAGCATTAGGTGCAAAAATCGAAGTTTTTCCCGACGGTTACGAAATCACAGCGGAAAGATTATTCGGAAAAGACATCCTCTTGGACGAAACATCGGTTACCGCAACGGAAAACGCGGTCATGGCAGCTGTTTTTGCCGAAGGAACCACAGTCATCCGTAACGCAGCTTCCGAACCTCACGTCCAAGGATTATGCCGTTTTTTGACCCAAGCAGGTGCAAAAATAACAGGGATTGGCACCAATGTTTTGGAAATCGAAGGGGTTACCAGCTTACATTCCCCTGGCGGATGTTTAACGCATAGAATCGGTTCGGATTATTTGGAAATCGGCTCTTTTATTAGTTTAGCGGCAGTTACCGGCGGAGAAATACTCATCAAAGATGTAAACCTCGAAGATCTGAGAATGATTCGAATGGTTTACTCCAGACTAGGAATTGAAGTAAGACCGGTAGAAGGAGGCATACTTGTTCCTTCGGATCAAAAATTAGAAATCATACCGGACTACCATGGAGCCACCCCGAAAATCGATGATGCCCCTTGGCCAGGGTTTCCTGCGGATATGACATCGGTCGCACTTGTCACTGCTACCCAATGTCAAGGAACAGTTCTTATCCATGAAAAACTTTTTGAATCCAGGCTCTTCTTTGTAGACAATATCATTGCTATGGGCGCACAAATCATCCTTTGTGATCCGCATAGAGCGATTGTAATCGGTCGTTCCCGACTTTACGGACAAAGGGTAGCAAGCCCCGATATCCGGGCCGGGATGGCAATGATCATTGCAGCTCTTTGTGCGGAAGGGACAAGCGAGATCCACAATATCGTTCAGATTGACAGAGGTTTCGAAGGAATTGATACGAGACTACGTTCCTTGGGAGCCCAGATCGAACGTATTCCCGGTTAGATGAAAAGAAAAGACCTTTTCAAAGAAGGATTTAAGTCGGTCTTTCAATTCGCATTCGAAAAAACCGACGATCTCTCCCAAGCGATCAAGGAAGTTTGGGAAGATGAAAAAAAAGCGGCAGACCCACCAAAAGAAAAAAAGTTCCCAAAAAAAAGAGTTCCCAAAGAAAAAATTGTAAAAAGAAAAAAAACCAAACTTTTCAGAACTCTATCTCTTCCACCTGGGGCAAGTAGTCAATTTTTTTCCTTATGCACAGGTTGCAATGAATGTATTTTTTCTTGTCCTTATACCGTCTTATTCCCTGTTACATCACAAGAAACCAGAAAGAACTTTCCTTTTTTCGATCCGAATGCAAAAGCCTGCCATTTGTGCGAAGATTGGCCATGCATTCAAGCTTGTCCTGAAAAAGCTTTGGAGACGTACGATGTGTTACAAACAAAACCTAAATTCGGGAAGGCGAAAGGCCTACACGAACATTGTATCAATCACAAAACAGGCGAAAAAACCTGTGATGCCTGTTTTACGGCCTGTCCTATCGAAAAAACCGTACAATTTAAAGGAAATCTGCCGGTTTTTGCCTCTTCTAGCTGCACCGGATGCGGTCTCTGCGTAGAGTCTTGCCCTAGCTTTCCTAAGGCGATTCGGGTCGAGACTTTAAAAAATATTAACATTGATTAAATATAATATTGAACACCTATTCAATGTTTAATTGAATATAATTTTTTGACAATTTACGATAGTAAAACACGTAGTAAACCGTCTACTTTAACGCATTACGTCAAAAAAACGTTATTCGAAGAAAAAAAAAGTTGAATTTTTTTTAGCTAGAGAAACATAATCAGTATTAGAGCTTGAAAAAGCTTCGTCAGACAAAAAAAATTCTAGAATTTAAAGGAAAAGAAAGCTATGGAACCACTAAAAGTAGGACCTGGACAAATCGACAAAATTGCAGATGATCTTAAAAAAGATCCGGAGAAATCTATCGGAAACTACCTATTCAAAGGTTTCCGCATTCAGATCTCCAAATATAAGGCATCTGGTGCAGAAAGAGTTCAACAACTTTACAAAAGAAGAAGAGCGCAAGGTCTTTGCATTGTTTGCGGAACTAAAGTTTCTCGCAAAAATCCATTGACTGGAAAATTGTACAGATTATGTGATGAGCACCGTGCTCAGATCGATCAAAAAAATAAAGAAAAAGCGAAAGCAAAAAAAGGGAAATAAATTTCCTTTTTCTTCCGCTGGAAAAGGGGACTCGGTTAAGAGTTCCCTTTTTTTTGCCCTAAAAACCGCTTCTTTCTGCTTTACATCCTCCACAGACCTAAGGTATGATTTTTTGTTATGAAACGATTGGTATTTCCTTTTTCATTGCTCTCCTTCTTATTCTCCATCCAGTGCTCCCAAATGATCTGGAAAGAAACAAATCTCCAGCCAGAAATTTCTCCTTCAGAATCAAACGATATAGCATTGTTACTCGAAGTGCACTACGAAGAAAAAGATCCCTGGAATCCTTTGAACGGAACCACTGACAAAAAAAATTATTTCACAAAAGCTGACTTAGTAGAAGTACGATCCGGTGCCTCTAAAATTTTAAAAACTTGGAAGATCCCCTCTTGGGCTTTGGCGGAATCCGCTTTTTATCACAAAGGGGAAAACACTGCTTTTATCTTACACGGAAAAGACGACGAATACGGAACCCTAAAACAACGATTAACCGTTTATCCCGGAAACAAACCTGCTTTCAGTTATCCGGCCACACCTGAAAATCTGGTGATCTTTCAAGCTAGCCCGTCACCTAACGGAAAACTAGTTGCATTGATTACTGCCGAGTCCAATACAAATTGGGAATTTACGGAATTCCAATTGCGAATCCTAGAACCGAGTTCGGGCAAAGTAAGCAGTCTGCCATTGAGTTTCTGGACGGCGCTGCCGGTATACGGAGTTCGTTGGGCCACAGACAGCGGAAGTCTATATGTAAGAACTCCCGACCGTGTTTACCAATGGAAAGACGGGAAATTAACGGATGCAAAATCATTTCCGAATTGTTTCACAAGGGCGACTAATTTCGGAAAACTTGCCTATTCGGATTCGTTTGTAGAAGGAACAAATCCCTACCAAATCAAACTGGGAAAAAAACTATCCGATCCCAAATTTATCTCTAAGTTGGAAGATATAGAAACCTGTAGATAAACTAAAAAAGGGAATCAAGGTGACTTATGCGCTTTGGTTCTCTTCTCCCCCTCAAAATCCGGATTTTGCTCCTGGAATCGCTTGATTTTATTATGTCACATTGCTAGAGTAACGTAAATCCAGATGATCGAGAAAAAATTCACAGAGCACATCGACGCCATTTCCAAATATCTGAATGTCGTCGAAAAAATCGAACCCATCCGAAAAAGTGGGGTTGTGGTTTCTGTGATCGGGAATGTGATTTATTCCCAAGGTCCCCCCGATTCCAAAGTGGGGGAAATCCTGGAAGTCGAAAGAGGAAGTGACAAAGGTTATTTGGCATGTGTTCTCGTCGGATTCAAAGATCATCTTTACACCTTAATGCCATTAGGTGATACTCAGGATATTTTTCCTCATGCTTTTGTTTTTTCCTCCGGTCGTAAAATCACTTTGAATGCAGGACCGGAACTACTAGGAAGGGTTTTGAATGGACTCGGCAAACCGATCGACTCCAAGGGTCTACTGATCACAAAAGAAGAGCGGGCTTCCGAACCTAAATTTTTAAACCCGTTGGATCGTCCTCCCATCACCGAGATTTTGGAAACAGGCGTACGTGCCATAGACGGAATGCTTACCGTCGGTCGCGGCCAAAGAATAGGAATCTTCTCTGGCTCAGGAGTCGGTAAATCGAGTTTGCTTGGAATGATCGCCCGTTATACGAGCGCCGATGTGAACGTTGTCGCTCTCATCGGAGAGAGGGGGCGAGAGGTAAATGAATTTCTAAATGTAGAGCTCGGAAAGGAAGCTCTCGCCAAGTCGGTTGTATTTGTAGCTACCTCCGATTCCTCCAAAATGGAACAAGTCAGTTGTGCCCATCTCGCCTGTTCGGCGGCGGAATTTTTCAGAGACAAAGGACTCTCGGTAAATTTATATATGGATTCTCTTACCCGTTATGCGGAAGCATTGAGAGAACTTTCCATAGGGGAACCGGTAGTCACAAAGGGTTTCGCTTCGAGTGTTTTCACAAAGATGGCAAAATTGGTGGAAAGAGCCGGCACATCGCATAACGGAGGTTCTATTACCGGATTTTACACCGTACTAACCGATGCGGAAGATGATATGGATGATATCGTTGCGGATAAGGTGAGAGGATTTATCGACGGACATATCATTCTTACGAGAAAGCTCGCGGAAAGAAGCCACTTCCCTGCAATCGATGTTCCCGCATCCCTTTCCCGACTGATGCAAAAGATCGTAAATGAAAATCATTATATGCATTCTTCTCTCGTCAGAGAGTTGATTTCCAAATACAAAGGTTCGGAAGATATTATCCTACTCAACGCTTATACAAGAGGAGCCGATCCGAAAATCGATATGGCGATTGATAAAAAAGAAGCGATCGACGATTATCTCATCCAAAGGATCGAACAAAAATCCACTTACGCGGATGCAACTGCCAAGCTTGCCGCCATTCTTACTTCCCAGTCCCGCACGGAAGAAGATTTTTAAGTCATTCTATATCAATCAAAACGAGAGTCTCATCGTCATCAGGTGATTTGATTCCCGTAAAAGTTTTAATCTTTTCCAATAACTTCTTTTTGGCTTTTTCCAAAGAATCGTTTTTAGTGGAAAGAAGCATCTCTTGCCAATGTTCCTGACCCAACATCAAATGATTTTGATTGGAAGCCTCGGTAATTCCATCCGTATAAAGAATCAATCTATCGCCCGACCGAATGGAAACCGTTTCCGCCTTACAATCCAATTCCGGAATCCAGCCGATGAGTTTGCCTTGAGGGAGACTGATGATCGGTTCCTTTTCATTCTTCCTTGTGATGATCAAAGGAAGATGCCCACACCTAGCGTGTGTTACTTCCATTCGTTCCAGATTGATATACAAATAACTGGCAGTCACAAAGGCATTTTTTGTTTTTCCGAGAAGGGTCGTATTGATCCTGGAAAGTAATGCCACCGGATCGCGGGAAAGTCTCGCTTGAATGGAAAATGCAATTTTCAGCATGGCGGAGATCAATGCCGCAGGAATCCCATGACCTGAAACATCGGCGATAATAACTCCCAACTCTTTTTCCGAAATTACATGAAAGTCGAAAAAATCCCCTCCTACACTGTCCATCGGTTCATAATAGAAACTGGATTTCAAACCGGCAAGTTCCGGAGCGGTTTCCGGTAAAATCGAACTCTGCAATTTTCGGGCAACGCCTAACTCATTTTGAAATGCAATAAACTTGTTTTGTTCCTCTACCGCTTTCTTTAAAGTGATTAGGTTTTTCGATCTGGAAATCAGTTCCCTCTTATCGAAAGGTTTTGCCAAATAATCGTTTCCACCGGCTTCCAATGCGGATACGATATCCGTGATCTGATTTTTTGCGGTTAGAAAAAGAATCGGAAGCTGATGAAGAGAGAAAGACTCGCGAATCACCGAACATACGTCATAACCGCTCATCCCTGGCATCATTATATCCAGAAGAACCAATTCAAACGGTCCCTGGTCACGGATCTGCTGAATGGCTTCTCCTCCGTTGGAGGCCTCCACGACCTCACACCCAACCAAAGTTAGGTGATTTTTCAAAACTTGTCGATTGATCGGCTCGTCATCTACGACCAGGACTTTTACTATTTTTTCCTTCGTCTCTTCCTCGATCACATCCTCTTCTATCGGACTGAATGTTTTATATCCTTCAAAAGACATCCAAAGATCATTATTTCTTCCCGAATGTTTTTCCAAAGGTATCTCACCCTCTCTGGCCAAAGGCATTGTAAAATAAAAAGTGGAACCTTCTCCCAACTTCGATTCAACCCAGATGGATCCCCCGTGCAACTCAACCAACCTCTTGGTGATCGCAAGACCAAGTCCAGTTCCGCCAAACTGCCGTGTTGTGGAAGAATCAACTTGTTCAAAAGATCTGAAAATATCATGAAACTTTTCATTAGGGATACCGATCCCGGTATCGGAGACAGAAAATTTGCCAAATTGATCCATTATTTCCGCTTTGATTTCAATTTTGCCCTTTTCCGTAAATTTGATCGCATTGCCGACCAGATTGAATAAGATCTGCTGAACCCTCGCTTCATCTCCCAAAACGGGAGGAAAGTCCATAGAAATCAAATTGCGAACCTGCAAAGCCTTGGTCATGTACAATGGCCTGGAAACTACCAAAACAAAATCTATGATTTGTTGTAAGTCCAAAGTCTTCAGATCCAAATCCAGATCCCTGTTTTTCATTTTGGAAAAATCCAAAATATCATCCACGAGAGAAGACAATCGTTTGCCCGAACTGATGATCATTCCTAAGTTTTGTCTTTGTTCCAGGTTCAAAGAACCGCCAATTCCATCAAACATGGATTCTGCGATACCGATGATTCCGTTCAAAGGAGTTTTCAATTCATGGGATGTGTTTGCCAAAAACTCATCTTTCAGTTTGTCCAATACCATAAGTTTTTTGGACAGCGATTCCACATCTGAAAAAGCCTTACTGAAACGGCGGGATAATGTCAAAGATTGTAAAAGGATAAATAAAAATATGGCAATGGGGATGGCTTCGATGGAAAAAAGGATCTGATTGGCATTGAGAACATCCACGACACTAGCGATCGCCATAATCAAAATCCCCAGTGTAAAAAGCCTTCCTCCTTCCCTTTTATCCCAGATCGCGCGAGTGACCCCTTGCAATATCAATAATATACCGTATAACAAAACTACATTGAAATAAAGATTGAGTCCCGTGAAAAATTCCGTTTTGGAGAAAAACAACAAGGAAACAAAAAACAATGTAGGCGCAAGCAAACTCCATTTCATCCAACGCGTGAAATAAACGGGGTAAAATTCGTTAAAGAACGCATAAAACAAGTAAGGCGAAATATAAAAAGTAAGGTATTCGATCCTAATGCAGAGATCCCAACCTAATAACTGTTCCAATTCTCCGAATCCGAGTCTTTCACCCGTAAACAAAATCCGAATCGCAAGAATTCCTGCGGCAAAACCAAAAAGCAAATTTCCCTTATCTTCCCTTCTCCAATAAAACAAACCGAAATGATAAAGAGCGATGATAAAGACGGCACCTGCCAGAAACAAGGAGGAAGCAAGATGCCTGTTGGTTACTTTGTTTAAATTTTCCCATTCTCCGAGCAATGGAGGCTCCCACATTCCTCCTTTTGCATAATGAAAATTAGAAATATGAAAAGTTAATTCGTTTGTCCCTTCTTTCCAAACGATAGGGATGGTATGAAACTGAAACGAAGGTTTCGATGTGGAAAAATCCGTTCCCACATTGCCCGTCCGAGCAACACTTTTCCCATTCCAAAAAACTTCGTAAGCCGTGGCTAGGTCGGGGATTTTCAGTCCATAGATTTTGTTTCTTTCCGGTAAATCGGGAGCCGAGATAAAAAGCCTATAGGAACCGTAGCCTTTTCCGGTACCCAAAATCTGATTCCAAGTTCCGGGCGCCCGAACCATGATCGGCGGAGAAATAGATGTTCCCGAAGGAGGTAAAAACGTATTGGGGTAAAACTCCCAATCACCATGCAGATAAACCGGACTACCCCTATGATCAGCCATAAGATGAATTGGGTCCGCAAACAAAGAGATGTCTGCCGGTAGAAACAAAAGGAAAAATTGTAGAAGGATTCGAGCAGGCAAACCTTTACCTCTATCGTCACTTTTTTTTAAGAACAAGCAAAAAAGAGTACAAAAATAATTCCAAACACAGGAAATAGACAGGTGTGAAACGGTTTCAATTTAGTTTAGAGACAGTTCTAAAGCTGAGAGAGTGGAAAGAAGACGAAGAAATTCGGAAACTATCCGTAGTCGTCTCCGAATTGAATGCACTTTTCGCCGAACGTGAATTTAACGAAAAAGAAATTGATCGTTCTTACAGAGAGATCGAATCTAGCGCTAAAGTAGGAACCAGTTTAAGCGATTATTTATCCATTGAAAGATACATCCAAGGTTTGATGAAATTAAACGAAGACCTTGCTCTTAAAATTGAAGCCAAAAACGAAGACGTGGATCTGGTCAGACAAGGTTTGATACTTGCAAGAAAAGATAAAAAGGTGATCGAAGTTTTAAAAGAAAACCGTTATCTGGAATGGAAGAAAAAGAGAAAAAAACAAGAACGCCGGGAAGTAGAAGAATATAACGCCAATTTAGCGGCATCTCTTGCTTTTGCGGAAGGAATAGGTGTTACGGAACCTAAAGCCAACAAGAAGATTCCGAAAACATTCAAAATTCTAAATAGAGAAGACGGTGGCGACGAATTGATGAGCGATTTTAAAAACTTAAGAGACTTTTACGAAAAATATTATATGGGAAAAGGCAAATAATCGATGGCAAGTGTAACGGACAAAACCAGATCCTTTTTTTTAATCTTACTGATTTTTTTTCTAATCACAATCGGGTTTTTTATTTTTGATTATTTTCAAGTCCTGAATGCGGAAGACTATCTACCCTTCCTGAAAAGATCTCCCAGCTTTGTAAATCAGGATCTTCTTTCTCCGACGGAGTTGGAAAAACTGGAGATGGAAAAAGCAAGAGAGAGACTCATCTCCGACAAAGAAGAATTGGATCGACTCAAAGCAGAATTGGATTCTGCAAAGAACTCTCTTGCTACCGATAAGGAAAGATTGGAAGAGCTGAAAGAAGGAATCCAGAGAAAAGAAAAGGAAATGGCGGAGAAAGCCAGAAAGGAATCCGCAAGGTCGGAGAAGGTAAAAGTTCTTGCGAACAAAGTGGCGAACATGCCTCCCGAGTCAGCAAGAGATATGCTCCTCAATTGGCCCGACTATGATATCATAGAAGTATTCGAACAAATGGACAAAGACGCGGAAGAAGAAGGCCGACCTACCATCACAACCTATTTGCTGACTTTATTTCCTGCGGAAAGAAGATCCGTGATTTCCAACAAATGGTTGGATGCAAGTGCTAAGAATGTTCCCGGTTACGGTAAAACTTTGGATGATGAAGACGGTGAACCTTCGGATTGAATGATGGATTTCACTTCTTCCGTAGCACGATCCAAATCATCATTTACCACCACATAATCAAAGCTAGACGCTTGTTCTAGCTCTCCGATTCCGTTTGTAATCCTTCTTTCTATACTTTCTTCCGAGTCCGTTCCTCTTTTGATCAGTCTCTCGATCCAAATATCGCGGCTCGGCGGTTGGATGAAAATGCTGACGGACTCAGGACGGAGCGCCTTGACAGTTTTGGCGCCTTGCACGTCTATATCGAGTAAAACAACTTTGTTTTCTGCGATTGCCTTGTGAATCGGAGCTTTTAAAGTGCCGTAGTAATTTCCATGTACGGAAGCCCATTCATAGAACTGATCTTCTTCTATTTTCTTTTTGAACTCATCTACGGTTAGAAAATAATAAGTCACTCCCGGAATATCTCCGGGCCTTGGAGCTCTTGTAGTGCAAGATATGGAAAAATAAAACTCAGGATGAATGGAAAGAATTCTGCTGATGATTGTAGATTTTCCGCCGCCTGCCACAGAGGATATAATGTAAAGATTGGGACTAGTAGAACTCATTCTTCTTCCTCGTCCTCTTTACCGAAACTATTGTCTCCGTTTTCCAGACGTTTGGCGAGACTGTCCGGACGAATCGCAGAGAGTACAATATGTCCTGAATCCAGAACTAGTACGGAACGCGTCTTTCTCCCTTGGGTAGCATCAATCAAACGGGAAGATTCTTTCGCCTCAAGGCGTAATCTCTTCGCGCCTGCCGATTCCGCTTGTAAAATGGCAAGTATCTTGGAAGCAAATACTATATTGGAAAACCCGACGTTTAAGACGGGAAGAGAAGACATGGGAACAAAATACTAGATTCTTCTGGATCTATCAAGCCTAATCGTTTCGATCAAATGAATTTCATGTGTTCCGATATTCATTACATCCGAGATGTCTTCGTGGCTATATCCCTTTTTCAGCAAATGAACTACTTTATCGATTTTGCCTGCGCTCGCAGGAAGCTCTTCCAAAGCGGATTCCAATGATAATACGATTTGGTCTTCAAAATTTCTTTGGTGAGATGCGTATGCAGGATCATTTGCGTAAGCCATTTCCGTTAAAAATTCTTTTCTGGTTTTTCCTTCTTTGTTTTCATCCCGAATGATATTCGATTCTTCTTTCTTTTCAGAGAACGGATTTCCTCCGACGGTAAAATCCATTTTAGGTTTGAATTGAGGAAGCTCCACGGCACCGATTGCATCATTGGTAGGAGTGTTCATCCCTTCCATGCCCAAGATTCCTTTGACCGCTCTACCTAATTTTCCGAACACCTGATTGACTGCACCGTCGGTTGTAATTACTTCCGATTCATTTGCAAGAAACTGATTGGATCTATATACTTCTCCCACACCGGATCTTTGTTCCTTTAGACTATGGATGATAGGTTCAGCTTCCGTTTGTTTTGCCTGGCTCAATTCTTTTTCCAAAGACATACCTAATTCACGAAGAGGAGGAACTTCGTCTATGGCCTGTTTATTTGCCGGGCGTTCTCCTTTTACCGATTCATAATGTTTGAATTCTTTTGCAATGAGCTCCGCCTTTTCAATCATAGATCTGAGAGCTACAAGTCTTGACTCGATAACACCTACGGTCGCATCCAATTCCTTGATGGTTTCGGAAGTCGCCATATCTATAGCGCGGTCTAATTTTTTATCATAATATTCCGATACGGACTTTTGGACTTTTGCAGAAACGAATACATACAAAATCCCACCAAACAATATGTTGATTAATACTAGAGAAAAAAGTTCCATTTTCTAGTCTCCATAGAAACATTTCCAACAACATTCCTAAAGAGTATGAAAAGAACTTAAGCCATTGAATCGAAAAACGATCCTTTGTTCTGAGATAAATTGGCGCGAACGATCCCTGATTTTGTATAAGAAACCACTTCTTCTTTTTCTTGTTTTGGTTTCAAACCATTAGACGAAGTATTCGCCTTTGTCTCGGGAACTGTCTGGGCACGATTCTGGGTAGTGATTGCCGCTTTTTGCAATTCCACAACTTGGTTCTGGTAGGTGTTCGGATTTTCTACCTGAGCCCGTTTTGCAATTTCAAAGTGGTGAGTATTACTCGCAAAAGTTTCGTTGAGAATCATTGCATTACCCTTCTAGTTCTTAGGTTTAGCACGACCTCGTTTTTTTCTCCAGTCATTTTTATCTTCGTCCGGATCTTCGTAATTGGTACTTCGCACCTGGCCCCCTTCCTCAAAGAAGGTTTTTGCCTTGGTTTCGTGCCGCAGTTTGAAATCTGCATTTCGGATCCGGATGGAAACGCCGGGAAAGATGGTTTTTTCCACGGAAACGCGGCCACTGGCGGCCTGTTCTTCCATATAGGCAGTGAGAGTCTGGATTTCCTTATCGTATTCCTGGATTCGTTTTTCGAGCTTCTTAGTCCCAGCTTCCAATTTCTGAAGGTGGGCTTCGTTTTCGGGAGAAAAGCTGGCAGGGTCCGCTTCTTTACGAGCGCGGAGAGTACGCATGGTTTTGGTCAGTTGATCGAATTTGTCCTGGTTCTCGTTTTTCTTCTCTTCATATTCATTGATCTGCTTGAGTATCTTCGGATTGACCCCGACGATGAGATCTGTCTGAGGATTGGCTTGGGACCCGATGATTTTTGCGGCAATGAGCTGCGCTGCTTGGATGGTACCGCCTACAATCTGGCCTCTCTTTCCTTTGCAACTGACCTTACCACCTGCCATCAGATGTGAATGCAAAATCCCTTCCTGAACAATGATATCTCTTTCTGTAATGACGGTTGCGTTCTGAATGAACTTAGCAACGATATTGCCTCCTGTGGATTCAACACGCGCCTCTTCCCTTCCCGTCACACCTTGTCTTACGATGATGTCTCCGTCCGCTTCTATGATTGCTTTTTGAACAGTTCCGTAGATTTCGATATTTCCCGCAGCCTTAACCGAATAATTATCTTCTACGTTTCCTGTAATGATGATGGAACCGAGGAAGGTAACATTTCCTGTTTTGACTCCCACATCCCCATTGATACGGTAGACTGTTTCTACCGAAAGTTTCCCAAGTGCGTAAAGTACTTGGCCGTTGACTTCCGCCGTCAAACGCATCTTATCTTCGGAAAGTATGGTTCCCTTTCCTTGTTTCAATTCCACATCTGACCCGTCTTTGGCGGGAAGCACCATTCCGAAAAGATTTCTTCCCAACTTTCCTTTCTGAGCGGGTATTTTTTCGGCAAGTAATTGTCCTACAACTACGTTCTCGATCATATCCAAGTCTTTGTAGTCGACTCTTCCCGATTGATCTTCCTTGAAGTTCACTTTTTTTTCGGTTCGAACATAATAACGGATTTCCGCATTATTTCCATTAACGGGGTGATCTCCTTCCGCACCGACGAAAGGAGTATTGATTTTATCTTCATCAAGCGCCTGTTTGATGTCGGCTTCTTTCAAACCGTAACTGATTCCCATGTTCTTCAAAGAAACGACTATATCGTTGACTTCCAAATCACGCCCACCGGGTCTCGCAGGGAAAATAGTAACAAATGCCTTCATTTGCTCGGAACCGATTTCAATATTGCAGCTGGAATCATTTCCTTGTTTCGGTTTTTGATTCGAGATAAGAACCGGCTCACCTTTTTTATCTTTGATGATTTTGGCCAAGATGGCAGGATCAACTCCCGCAACTCCCCGAAAGGACAGTCGTTTGGTAACATCCGCCATGGCTACGGGAGTTCCCTCTCCTAACGGAGGATAAACGGTAAGAAATACACCTGTCTTGTAAATTTTTACGGAGAGACGACCGTCTTTGTTTTTAGGAGCAACCAGATCTTTCAGATCTTTGGAAAGTAATTTGCCTGTGCCGCCAGTGAGTCTTTCGTCCAAAGCACTCAACTCTTCCAAGATCAAGTCTTCCGGAATGATAGAGACACGGATATGAAAAGGCTCTGAGAAAAAAAGTCTCTTTCTTCCTCTTTTTAAAACGGTATAATCCAGCTCATGGATTTTTTTACCGAAGTGAACGGATGCAAGAGCAAGACATTCTTCGATCGAATCTCCGATCACTTCTACTTGTTCTTTTTCTTTTTTTTCGAACTCGGCAAGTTCCTCTTGCAGAAACCCGGTGAGAGACATGGCGAAGCCCTATCTTTTTTGGATGGCCGATTTCACTTTGGAGAGTTTGCTTCTCAAACGTGCTACCGCCTTGGTATGGAGTTGTGAAATGCGGGACTCTGTTACTTCCAACACTTCGCCTATCTCTTTTAAGGTGAGATCTTCGTAGTAGTATAATACAATTACTTTTTTCTCTTTTTCCGGTAGGGATTTGATCGCATCTACGATCACGTTTTTGATTTCTTCTTTTTCGATGATATTGTCAGGATTCATATTCATCGGAGATTCCAAAGTTTCCATAAAAGAAACTTCGTCGTTTTCATCTCCAAGAAACCAAATGTCATTTAAGGATACAAGGGAAGTGCCCGAAAGTTTGGTGAGAAGGGAATTGTACTCATCCATGGAAACTCCGAGTTCTTTTGCGATCTCTTCGTCCTCCACTTTTTTCCCTTCTTTATTTTCCAACATCGCGATGATGCCTTCCAATTGTTTTGCCTTTTGGCGGATAGAACGGGGAATCCAATCGACTGACCGAAGTTCGTCGAATACTGACCCGCGGATACGGGTCATAGCATAAGTTTTAAATTTAATTTCGCGGGAAGGGTCGAATTTTTCAATAGCGTCTAACAAACCAAAGACGCCATAACTTACCAAATCTTCGAATTCAACATTTTGAGGCATTCCGATCGCAATGCGGCCGGCTACGTGTTTGACAAGGGGAGAATATTTCTCCACGAGATAACTACGGATTTCGGGGTTCTTATTGACTCGATACTGTTTCCAGAGATCTGTCTCATCAAATTGGTTGTATTTGTCTAACAATCTGGACATAATAGGCCGGATAACCGGAAACTCTTACTTTATAGAAAAAATCGTATAAAAACGAAAATTACAAGAGCAATTTTTTTCTTATGTCTGATAAATTGGATAAATTTTCATCCTTCCTGGGGATCATCCTTAGCCATCATGGTTCGGATCGCCTCAGCCATGAGTTTCGGCTCGTTTTTGATGGCAATTTTGTCCACAATGATATGATCTCCGAACTTGCCTGACTTCGCCATAGCAAGTTTTGCTTCGGCAGCAGACTCGGCACCCGATTGTACCCCAAAGTCATCGCTGGAAAGAGACCCTGAATCGGAAGACGCCATAGAGGACGCACCGGCCTCATCCATATCCCCTTCTTCCCCACCGGAACCAAATCCACCGATGGACAACCCGCCTAAAAATTCCAAAAATTCAGGAACTTTTTTTTCCAAAACGGTATACACCCCGAATCCTAGACCCGCAAAAGCAAAGGTGGAAATGGCAGAGACAAATAAAATATAACCTATTCGGTTTCCAACAAGAAACCCACAGGTGGTGCTGATGATGGCACCAATAACAGCAAAACCGGCAAGAAAAACAATCTGCAAGGGATTAACCTTCGTCTTCCATTTCTTTTTCCATCTCTTTCTCTTTGAAATCTACAAAGTTAAAGAATTTTTTGAAAAATCCGGTGAGGCCTTCTTCATCGGAATAACCGCCTTCTGTTTGTAACAAATTATGAGTGATTCGAGTCAAACAAGCCGCCGCCTTACAACGAGGAGAGTTTAAAATAAAAGGTTTTTGTTCCCGGATGGATCTTTCCACTTCTTCGTCTTGAAAGATAAATCCCAAATTTTCCACTTGGACTTCCAAAAATTGACCGGAGATATCGATGACTCTGTCCGCTACTTTTTTTCCTTCAATGGCACTGCGAACCCGATTCACTATGATCTTTAGATTTTTGTCTTTGGACTGAGAAACAATCGATTTGATGAGTCCGTAGGAGTCGGTGATGGAAGTAGGTTCGGGAGTTGTAACGACCACCACTTCATCGGCAGGCATAACAAGACCGATCACATTGGCGGAGATCCCCGCGCCGGTATCTATGATCATTACATCGTAACGATCCAAGTCCACAAATCCTTTGATCAGATTGTTTCTTTGAGTTTCGTTTAAATTGGCGAGCTGAGAATACCCGGAGGCACCTGCAATGATGTCCACCCCTTCCGGTGTGGAGATAATAATGTCTTTTAAAGATTTATGGCCTTTGACCACATGATAGAGATTGTATTTAGGAATGATTCCAAGTAATACGTTGACGTTGGCAAGTCCCAAGTCTCCGTCAAAGATCAAAACCTTAAGGCCTGTCTTCGCTATGGCTATGGCAAGGTTTACGGAAACAGTACTTTTACCAACCCCGCCTTTTCCGGAAGCAACCGCGATGATCTTTGTTTTTTTCTGAGCATCGGAAGTCGGGACTAATTTTAAACCAGTATTTCCTTCAGTAAGCTTTCTAAGATTTGCAGCTTGGTCCATCGCTTGGTTATTCCCCTATCTAGGAGGGATAACAAGCGGACTAAGTGGCCTTATCAAAGACCTCGCCGGCTATCCCCTTCAATTTCTCTGGGTAAACTACACACTCTGCAAGAAGTTTTTTAGAAGCGTTAAGGATGTCAAAAGGAACATCCTGCCCCACACTACAAAATGCGAATTCCCTGTGAATAGTATCGGCTAATTCCACTACAGAACCTAAATATTCTGCTTCATCCAGCTTAGTTAATAAAATTCTTTTGTATCCTATTGTCTCATAAGCGTCTGCAACCGAGCGGGCATTGGAGGAAGAAATCGTGGAAGAAAGAACCAAAATGTTTTCCAGATAGTCTTTGTCTCCAAATGCCTGGTAAAATTCCCGAAGTTTCAAAATATTGTCGGGGTTTTTATGAGAGTAACCGGCAGTGTCCACTAAAATCAGTTCGGATCCGTCCCGAGCGACCGCCTCTTTCAATTTGCGAACGTCTTTCGCTGCATAAAAAGGCATGCCCATCGCATCCGCATAAAATTTCAGTTGGTCGATCGCCGCAATACGGTAGTTATCCGTTGTGTATAAGGAAACTTTCTTTCCCATATGGAGGGAGTATTTTGCTGCAAGTTTTGCTATGGAAGTGGTTTTCCCCGCGCCCGTAGGTCCTACGAAAAAAACCACCTTTCTTTTTCCGCGGGGCGTTCCGCTGAATAGATCGGAATCGATTGTGATTCTAGATTCGAGTATAGAAATCGCTTTTTCACACACGGTTGCAAAACGAGACGCATCTACGGAAGAAAGATGTTCTTCCAGCACTTGTGTAATCTCGTCCACATAACTTGCGCTCATCCCTTCCGATTTCAATTTGTCGGAAAGTTTTTCAATATTGGAATGTCTTTTGGGAATGGAAACTTGCGGAATTTCTCTCGAAATAGGGGGTTTTCCATGAATTTCGGGAACATTTGCCAATGACAAACCGATTTGTTCTTCCGCTTGGTATGGCTTTAAAGAAGATTCCAATTCGTAATCCTCGTCATCGATTACGATCGGCTCCATTCGTTCCATAACGGCCGCCCTTCTTCTTCTTTCCGAATAAGGTCTTACGGTTTCAATCGTTTTCGCCACCTTCTTCTCGTTTGCCGGCACAAGTGAATCCGTTTTCTGCTTTTGTTTGATCAGTTCTTTCAGATCTTTGAGTTTTTTCTCAATACGATCTTTGGAGTTTTGTTTTTCTGGGATACCCACATCGATTTCATACATCTTGCTTGCGAGAAGCCCGGTTCCGAAGAGTCCGCCTTCCGTTGTTACACGTTGATCATAAATATGCGCCTCCGGCCCATATTTCATTTTCATTTGCATGATACAGTCTTGTAAATCTTTGCCTCGGATTTTGACGAAATCCATCCCCTATACTCCCAAAAATCTGACGATTTGTTGAAATTCTAAAGACAGGCCTGATTTTGTACAGTCTTTTTTATGAGACATAATTCTATGCAGGAGCCGGGGATGGTTTTGTCGGAGCAGCTGTGTAGGTGGCGGGTTGTTGGAACGGCGATAAGTGGGAAGCGGGGATAAACGAAGTTCGGGTAACTAGCTTTTTTGGGGTTCTGTTGGGGGACAAATGAAGTTGGATAATCAACCGGGTTCCGCGCTCAGGAGGATAAGCGAAGTTCGTGTAACAACACGTGGTAGGTGGGATTAGCGCAATACGTATATCCCGGCGAGTTCCTCCTTCCTGGGGGTTAAACGAAGTTCGGTTATTCCGTTTTGTAAGTCCCAGCGGGGGTTTTAAACGAAGTTCGTATATCCCTCGTTTCAATGGAGTAAATCGCAATGCGGTTAACATGCTAAGTTTCGGGGATTAGCGCAAATCTGATAACACCCTCGAAAGGCGGGATAAACGTAGTTCGGCTAAATCCCAAAATGCCGCGGGATAAACGAACTCATTCCTTGTGTAATCTTTGCTGATCGATCTTGGAACGCTCTTTCGGGATGTATCTCTGTTAAATGATCTTTCCCAAAGAAATCAACGGAAAGAATTCTTTCCTAGTCGGATCATAAATTCCGAAAAAAATAATGTGTTTTTGTTAAACTACAAAAAACCCATATTTATATTCGTTTAATTATAACGTTCATATTCGGCAATGATGGTGGTAGATTCGACGGAAGGAGAGAAATAGGTTTCTCTTATTTTTAAATAGTTCGGATCGGAAAAGAAACTATTTTTCAATTCCTTATTCTTAAAGAAAATCAAGAACACTCTATTTATGAAATTTGTATTTTCGCTAATCAACGTTTCTTGAATTTTAAAATCATAACGAAAGCCACCCTCGTAATTTTTCAAAAGCGGAGTCATAGATTCCCTATACTTAGTATAAAGATCTTCATCTTTTATTTTCAAACCAACGACCGTTTCATAAGATAATAATGTTTTTTCTGATTCTTTTGTCATCGTTTCGATTTTATCTTCTATATAAAATAATGGAAGATATTTATTCGTTAAGATCAATTTTTTAGCGACGGAACAAAACGAAATAGACGTTATCAACGCTACACCCCTGCCCTCTGCCTGCGAAAGCCAAGAGATGGTGCGGAGCAAGAGTCGTGATTTTAACAATAAGCCATAGTTAGGTGATTAAGTTAAAAGCAAAGGAATTTTTCCTCAAACATGTTTTTTGTAGTGAAGAGCAATGGCGCCAGATTGAAGAGTTTTTGAGCCAAGAAAGTCCAACCGAAGACTTTCCTGCGGCTTCACAGTATCAAACAGCCGCGGCCCCTTTCCTGCAACGACCGGATGAACCACGAAACGATACTCATCTATCAAACCACGCTCAGAAAGCTGAGACGCAATGCTCAAGCTGCCTACGAAAATTTCCTTTCCAGGCTGTTCCCTCAAGGCAAGCACCTCTTCCATAATGTTTCCCCGCACAAGTCTCGTATTCGTTTCCTCAACCTGTTCCAATGTGGTGGAAAATAAGATCTTATCAAGTGAGTCGAACACGCGAGCGAACTCATTGGTTGCTTTCGACTCCGATTGATCCCTGGCCACTTCAGGCCAAAAGGGTACCATGAGTTGATACGTGATTCGGCCATAAAGAATAAGAGTTCCATTACGCAAAAGATCGGTGAAATACTCGTGCAACTCGTCGTCACCGATCATGTCCGTGTGACTGCAATACCCATCAGCGGTAATATTGATTGCGAAAATAATTTTTCTCATAGATCCGATTATAATGCTTTCATAGAAAAATTCAAGCACCAATTAATCGACTTTCTAATAATCGAATACAGTGACGGGTAGCAAATGTTCCAAGGCTTGCAAAACAAATCCCATGAATAAAAATTTAACATTGATTATATGCAATTTCTATCTTTAGTGTATAGGGCTCGCATGTTACTTCATAGTCACTATGATGAGGCTAACAATTAAAATGCCTGTCAAGTGGTACGACCCAGTAATAATACCGTAATGAATTGGTCGGGGTATGTTTGGGTTAATGGCAATATTTATAGTATTCGATACCAAAAATCCCATTCCTATGATTAGAGTGAATTCAAGTGCCCCACTGATTGAATCAATCCCTAAAGCATAAATCAAGATAGCACTTGCAATCGTTATTACGAGTATGCACACCGCTGGCCCGATAATGAAAATAGGGGCCGGTTTTTGAGGTGCCTCATTTTCTTTGCCCAACGAAATAACATACTGTCTTTTGAAAAACAAAGTGAACCATAAAGCCCCAAGCACAGAATATACTACGTAAGCTACGGAAACACTTATCCAATTTAAGTTAATTAACTGATTTATCATTTTTTTTCCTTCTGCTATGTAGACGAAAAATCAAGATTAGACAGGTGACAGCCTTATGTCAGGGGTTGAGAAAAAATTAATAATACCGATCAAAATATTCCTGTAAGGACATATTATGTGAAGGAAACTTTTCCGGGAGAAGTTCTAATTTTCCTATTCTATCCAGACGAAAAAAACGGAATTCATTTCTTAATCGACATTTGGCCAGCAATAACCAATTTTGAGTGCTAAGCAAAGCAAACGGTTCCAGTTGGCGCCTTGTTATGATATTTTTTTCATTTGTATATTCGATATTGATCAAGTAACAATTTGTCAAAGCGATTTGCAAATCAGACAAATTGTTACTATTTTTTTCCCTTTCGTAGTTTTGATCGAGATGTGTTCGTTTTATTAGCAAATGGATTTTTTCTTTTTGTTCGGAATCCAATACGGCTTTTATCTTTTCGATCGCTTCCGAATAATCTTTTACAATTGATTTATCTTTGTTTTTTAAAACTAACTGTTCGACGAGGATCAGAGCATTCGCTTGTTTTTCAGTGAACATCACCGGCGGAACATTATAACCTTCTTTCAGCGAATAACCTTTTCCTTCCTGAGTTATTATAGGAACCCCTGCTTTTTCCAAAGCTCGGATATCCCTGTAAATGGTTCTGACACTTAAGGAAAAATCATCCGCTAATTCAAATGCTGTTAATAGCTTTTTTGTTTGTAACTTAACTAAAATTGCAGTTAATCGCGGGAGTCTTTTTAAGTTGTTGTTACTCATTCTAATATTTCAATATTTTACGGAATTAAATTTAAAATAATCACAAAATGTAGTTTAACGACGTTTCATAATAATAGAACGCCACTACTTATTTGTTACCGAGTTCTTGTGCTAAACCGATCAAAAGGCCTTCCGTTCCACGAATATAACAAAGTCGATACGAATTTTCGTATTGAACCACTTCGCCAACAAGTTGAGCGCCGGATTTAGTTAGCCTGGATACCATTTCGTCAATGTCTTCAACGGTGAACATAACGCGCAGATAACCGAGTGCGTTTACAGGAGCAGTCCGGTGATCTGAAATAATAGGTGGGGTGAGAAATTGTGAAAGCTCAAGTCTGCTATGACCATCCGGGGTAACCATCATAGCAATTTCTACGCACTGAGAACCGAGTCCGGTGATTCGACCAGCCCATTCACCTTCTATAGTGGCTCGCCCTTCGAGCTTCAACCCAATCTCTTCAAAGAAAGATATTGCCTTATCAAGGGATTTTACAACGATACCGACATTATCCATTCTTAATAATTTGTTTTTTTTCATAGGTTTATCTCATTATGCGTAAAAATTTATTTCACCATCATTCTTATTTAGAAGATTTCGAATTTCTTCCAAAAAATTAACATTTCATAATATTCTCATAGGCCGGATAACACCCGCTCATGTTTCATAAATCCAGTTGGATATGATCTCGAATTTGCCTCGCTTTCTCACGTGCCTCTTCCATTGTTTTCGCTTTTGCAAGTGCTACACCCATTCTACGTTTTCCTTGGATCTCCGGTTTTCCAAACAATCGAAGGTCGGCATTTTTTAGTGATAATGCTTTTTCCATTCCCTTAAAACCAGGAGAAGAAATATTTCCTTCGAGTAGAATGGCGGCAGAAGCCGCAGGAGTATAATATTCCAATTCAGGAATGGGTAAACCGAGTAAAGCCCGAACATGAAGGGAGAACTCCGAATAATTTTGACTAATCAAAGTCACAAGCCCGGTATCATGCGGTCTAGGAGAAACTTCACTGAAATAAACTTCATCACCCTTGATAAATAATTCGACTCCGAAAATCCCATATCCACCCAAACCGGTTGTCACCTTTTTCGCAATTCGTTTAGCGGATGTTAATGCCAGATCCGACATAGGCTGAGGCATCCAGGATTCTACATAATCTCCATGCACTTGTTTGTGCCCGATCGGTTCCAGAAAGGAAGTGCCGCCTATGTGGCGTATGGTGAGTAAAGTGATTTCAAAATCGAAGGAAACGAATTCTTCAATGATCATCCTACCTTTTCCCGATCTTCCTCCGGTTTGCCCGTATTCCCACGCACCTAATATGTCTTTCTCTTCCCTAATTAGACTTTGTCCTTTTCCGGAAGAACTCATGATAGGTTTCACGACACAGGGCATGCCGATTTCTTTAATACAGTTTTGAAACTCCGTCAAATTATCCGCAAAACGGTAATTAGATGTCTTTAATCCTAGTTCAATACTTGCAAAATTCCGAATCCCTTCCCGGTTCATAGTCAAGTTCACTGCCTTTGCACTGGGAACGATTTTAAAACCGTCTGCTTCCAATTTCTCCAAAGTCTTAGTATGAATGGCTTCTATTTCAGGCACGATAAAATCCGGTTTGATTTCACGAAGTGTGGATTCCAAGACGATAGGATCCAACATATCGATGACCCTGAACTCATGCGCAACCTGCATAGCAGGAGCATTCGGATAACGATCAATCGCTATGACATGAATTCCGAATCTTTGTGCCTCAATAGCGACTTCTTTGCCGAGTTCCCCCGAGCCGAGTAAAACGAGTTTTGTAGAAGAGGGAGAAAATGGAGTACCTATTTTTTGCATGACCCCGCCAGAGAAACATCCAATCCCTTGGTGACAAGTGAAATTACAAATTTAAGTTTTTGATTCACGGTATCCATGGAAATATAAGTTAATTCGCCCGAGTGAATATTTGAATTCGAATTTTGTTTTATCAATTCTGTCTTTCATCAAAGACGTATTCCCGGAACCTAAAGTTGATCCATATCTTTCAACCGATCCATTTTTTTCAAAACCGAATTTGCCGCATGATAACCGCACATACCGTGAACTCCTCCGCCGGGAGGAGAAGATGCGGAACAAATATAAATATGCGGGTTCGGAGTGCCGTAAGGATTCCATCTGGCAACCGGACGAAGAAATGCCTGAGGGATATCGGCGACTCCACCGGTAATCGCTCCCCCCACATAATTATAATTATACGTTCCGAAATCTTTCGTGTTCATTTTGTGGCGGGATAGAATTCGATCCTTAAATCCGGGCGCAAATCGTTCCACTTGATTTTCAATCGTATTTGTCAAGTCGAGGGTAGAACCGAAGGGAACATGGCAATAGGCATAACCGGTATGTTTCCCTTTCGGTGCGCGCGTAGAATCAAACTGACTTTGCTGAACAAGAAGTACATACGGTTTTTCAGGATGCACTCCCCGCCAAACAGATGCTTCTCCAAAAGCGATCTCTTCCAAAGTTCCACCTAAATGAACTGTTGATGCCAATAAACAATTCGGATCTTTCCAGGGGATGGGACCGTCTAGTGCCCAATCCAATTTGAATACTCCAGGTCCGTACCGATAAGACTTCAATCGTTTCACATATCCGCCGGGCAACACCGAACCCGCGATGTTTGCCAATTGAGTCGGATCCGTATCAAACATGATAACTTTGGCCTTAGGCAATTGACGCAAACTGCCTATATAAAAATCAGTTTTGAATTCCACTCCCAAAGTTTTCAAATAAGCCACAAACGATGTGGCGATTCCTTCGGAGCCTCCTTTCACGACCGGCCACGATTTCATATGCCCGGTAATGGCAAATAACAAACCTAAGGCGGCAGTAAGACAACTTTCCAAAGGAAGGATCGAATGAGCTGCAAGCCCTGCAAACAAAGCTTTCGCCCTTTCCCCTTCGAAGCGACTCATAGCAAGTCCTTTAGCGGAGCGTATTCCCAAAAGTCCGAATCGTAAGAAAGACAAAGGATATTTGGGAATGCCTAAAGGAGCGAGAGCATCCGCAAGCAAACCTTCAGGATTTTTTAAAAACGGTTGAATGAGTTTTATATACGAATCCTCATCCTTTCCCAAACCTTCCGCAGTGTCTTTTAAGCAAGGATAAAGCATTACGGCAGGCATACCATCTAACGGATGTGCAACGGAAGCAGCAGGCTCGATCCACTCCAAGCCGTGTCTTTCCAAAGGAAGGGTTTTCAAATAAGGGGATAGAATTCCCATGGGATGAGCTCCGGAACAAATATCGTGCCGAAAACCGGGAAGCGTCAACTCTCCCGTTCTCATTCCACCGCCTAATCTATCTTTTACTTCCAAAACCAAAACGGAATGGCCCGCATTGGCAAAAACGGAAGCTGCAGCCAAACCGTTCGGACCGGAACCTATGATACAAACATCATACCGATCTTTGGCAAAACTCATAACGAAAACAATCTCAATGAGCCGGCCAAGCCTGCAGTTTCCTTAGTTCCCGAACGTCTACAGTTCCGGAAGACAATAGTCCTTTTTTAGCATCAAAGATCCGATATTCTTGCGTGGACTTTCCAATCGGTTGCGCTTCCAAAAAAATACATCGAAGTTCCCCTTCTTCAAACTGGCATTGCGCCTGCACGGAACGTAACAACTGTTCATTGTGAAGATGACCTTCTCCGAAATTCCAACCGAGCACAAGGCCTGCCATAAGTTCACCTTCCATCCATTCGTAATCTTCGGACCGGTCCACCGCCTTGGGAACGAGTTGTTGAAATGCCCTTCCATGCAAATGCATCAATCGGAACGCCATAACTTTACTCAAAAGCCCTACAGACGCATTCCTGGGATAAAAGCGATCAAGTTGTTTATAAACGCCTGCGGATGTTTTTTTCAACTGGTCTAATTTGCCGGTACTATCTCCTTTGAAGAGCCAGGCACCGCAGGCCCAATTCCCCGCATAATACCGCATAGCGAGCAAAAACGATATCCATTCCGGTTTGATGTTTCCCAAAAGAGGAAGAATAAAACTAACCAAAACGATAAATGCCAAAATAGGATAGGAACCGACCGCAAAAGGAATCACATGGGAATTCATTCCGAACAAAAAGAAACCCGCATATACAACTAGAAAATTCCACTCAATCGGAACTCCCATTGGAACATTGCTTGTAATGTAGCTATGAAGTAAAACCATCAATGCCAAACCGATTACGATCACATCATATGAACCGAGAACACAACCTAACAACAATACGATTGGTGTCCCCATCTCCAAAACGATCCCCATTCTCGCCTTAAGGATGGCAATCCCGGAAGGATTCAAATCATCGGGATAGTTTCGGTACATTGCTTTCCGATACCATCCGAAAGGAGTGAACGGACTATTGCTCGCCATTACGCACACTACATAAGGAAAATGATGGTTGAGTTTGGAAAAGCCTGCAAAAAACCAAAGTGCAATTTGCACGGCCATTGCTCCGGCAATCCAATTTCCGGCAAAAGCAAATACCACTACAGTCACCCAGTAGTGTTCCGCACGTGCCGCGAGAAATACCGTCTTGTCGAGAACACCTAATATTGGTAAAATGATTATAACCGGAAGATATTCATTCAACCCCGGATTCGGATGGACCAAAGCCAGATACAAAAATACGAGAAGAGCCAAATACAGGCCCACTTCCAAAATACCCCGTGTTCTCTTACCTATGATCGGAGCACCTTCGAATAAAGGAAGTTTGGTGGTTCCGGGGTAAAGAAAGTATAAAAAACCTCCGATCGGAGGGAAGTATCTTCCGGTAAGAGGACCGCTTCCGCAACCTAACCCCAATACTTCGAAAAGCAAACTCCATACGATCGCTTTTTGAAAAGCAACGGGATTCCACCACCAGGAAATCGAATCCCAAGCCCCGAGACCGGGGGTGAAGGAACAGAAAAAGCCCCAAGCCCAGATATAAAAAACAAGTTTCAATGCATACACAATGTACGCACCTATAGGCGAGCCATACCCTTGCACAGCCCATGCCTGGCAGGCGAGCTTTGCTCTTTGGTTGAAGGATTTTTTAGCCCATTCCAAGGCATCGTAAGGTGGAGGAGTCGGAAAAAGAAACATGGGAAACCTGCCTTCTAGGTCAATTCATTCGAAAGGAGACTACACAGATCCGTTTCCAATTCAATCATTTTACAATGTTTATTTTTTTCTTCTTAAAAATTTCAAACCCGACCACACTTCGGATACGGCGCATACCTTGACATCAACTACTCCCAAAGGCAAACCGATCTCTCTGACTGTATTTTCATTGATATCCGTAGGAACTTTCGAAGAACCTTTGGGCCAGGAAATCCAGATCATTCCTTTCTCAGCCAAATGGGAAACCAGTTCGGGAAATTTTTTCTCCAACTCTTTTTTTTCTTTGGTAAAGACATGCAAATAATCAAGAGATCCTTTTAATGTTTTGGAAATCTTCGTTTCCGACAGATAAGAGGAAAGTTCGGATTCCACATCACTCGGAAGAGAATGAAAAAAAACATTCATACCTTCCTTGATTCCCAACTTGTCCCCCAAAGCCTTTCCCGAATAACCAACGCTCATTTTTTCTTACCCAAGTTTTCCAATTCTTTTTCCATATAACCGAAGTAAGCTTCGATTGTGGAAGTATGCCCAAAAATGTATTTGGAAACGAAACGGAATATAGGAGAGAACACTTTCCCGTTTTCCGTAATCGTAAGCTCCGTTCCTCCGGGAACCGTTTTCAGTTCAAATGTCCAGGAACCACCGAAAGGTTTATCCTCATCCATGATTTTCGATTCAATGAGGCGGTTCTTCTCGTCGCGGATAAAAGAATAAGTCATAATATTTTTATGAGAATCAGTTTCCTTCCAGGAAGTAGCGCTGACCGGTTGAATGAGCTTTAGGTTCGGCCTCCACAAGGGATAGTCTTTGAAATTTTTGATCTTTTCATAAATGATTTCCGAAGAAGAAGAAAACACCCGGGAGAGACTCACTGTATGATCCGCAGGAAGAGATCTCCCGACCAGATAAATAACAAAGACAAGCGCAAACAAAAAAACGAATACGTATATTAAAATATTATAAATCATAAATTTATCAATTCCCGAATTTCCCCGACTTCGGAGAAGAATTGCCCTTAAGCCAAAATCTAGTTCACACCTAAGTCGGAGTCAATCAAAACCCTCCGAAAACAGAGATACATTTCGTTCGTAAAAAATGAATTGTTCCCGGTTTTTCCGGTATCGGATCCCCAATTTAAGGCTAGCCATAACCGATACTTTGTTCGTCTAATCCATACTATGGGTCAAAGAAAAATTTTATACAAAACAAGTGGTATTGAAGCAACCGATGGAGCGGGAGTCAAATTACGCAGGATGCTTGGGACGGAAGAACTTCCTAATCTTGACCCCTTTCTTATGTTAGATACATTCAAAAGCGATAGCCCTGACGATTATCTGGCAGGATTTCCAAACCATCCGCACAGGGGATTTGAAACAGTCACTTATCTTTTGGATGGGGTGATGGAGCATAATGATTCCAAAGGTAACAAAGGGGTTCTGGAAAAAGGCGGGGTGCAATGGATGACTGCGGGCCGTGGGATCGTTCACAGTGAAATGCCCAAACAAGAAAATGGAATGTTACGCGGATATCAACTTTGGGTAAACTTGCCATCCCAATTGAAAATGATTGAGCCGGGTTACTTTGACGTTTCCAGAAAGGACTGGGCCAAGTTGGAACAGGAAGGTGGATTTGTGGACATTTTGTCCGGAGAAATCTCAGGAGTCAAAGGTCCAGCTCAGTCGAAAACACCGATTCTTTATGCACACTGGTTTATAAAACCTAATAGTAGTTTGCAGATTCCGGTTGCAGCCGATTGGAACGGTTTCGTCCATGTATCGGAAGGCGATGTCGAAATCGGGGATACAAAACTTCCGAACGGTTATTTGGGGATCTTCAGCAATGGAGAAGAAATTCTCATTAAAAATTCGGGCAAACAAACCGCCGATGGAATTTTAGTGATCGGGCAACCGATCGGAGAACCGATTGCACAATACGGGCCTTTTGTGATGAACACCAAAGAAGAAATCATGCAGGCATTTACGGATTTCCAATCGGGAAATTTCGGTCATTGACAGAAGTATTTTTCGAAAACGAAGTTCCCATCTCCGAACGATTCGGAGATGTATATTTTTCCAAAGAAGGTGGCACGGAAGAGTCCGCCTACGTCTTTTTTGAAGGAAATCGGATCGCGGAGAAATGGAAAGAGACTAACACGACAAATAACTCTGGTTTTACGATTGGAGAATTGGGATTCGGAACAGGGCTCAATTACTTCATTACATTGGAAAAATGGAAAAAGGAAATATCTCCTCCGACCGTATCTTTTTTCAGTTTGGAAAAATTTCCGCTCGAATCTTCCACTTTAAAGATTATGAAAAATCATTTTCCGGAAATTTCTACCTGGGAAAAAGGCTTACTCGATAGTTATGAAAAAGCTTTGAAAGATGGCGGGCAAAATCTCAGGTCCCGGATTTGGACCTGGACCACACCCCACCCTTCCCATAGAACACAATTCCATCTGCACGTATATTTTTCCGACGTAATTACTACATTAGGTGACTGGAAAGAAAAAATCGATGCCTGGTATTTGGACGGGTTTTCTCCCGCAAAAAATCCGGAAATGTGGACGGCAGAAGTATTCCAAAAAATAAAAAGTCTGTCCAAAGAAGGAACGAGCTTCGCGACATTTACCGCAGCAGGTTTTGTCAGACGTAATTTGGAATCAGTCGGATTCCGAGTGGAAAAACAAGCAGGCTTCGGTCGCAAACGGGAAATGTTAGTTGGCGGAATCTGACAAACCTCAAGTCTACGAAGCGGTGATCATCGGAGGAGGCGTCGCAGGTGCTTCCGTAGCTTATGCACTTTCCAAAAGAAAAATCAAAACCCTCCTACTGGAAAAAAAAGGGAATCTTTCCGAAGGAGCCAGCGGAAATCCTAGCGGCTTGATTTACCCTTTTCTCACCAAACACAAAACATCCGAGAGTATATTTTCCTTATCCGCATTCCGTTTTTTAAATGAGGAGTGGGAAAAAATCGAAAATTTTGCCGCCTCGGAAAAATTCAGCTTCTACAAAAACGGAATTTGTTTTTTAACGGATTCGGAGTCGGACAAAGACAGATACTTTCACTCGATTGAATCTCATGGACTTGCAAAAGAAGAAACTTTTATCAAAAACGATATCTCCTTTTTACCTGGAAAGGAAGCACTCTATTTTCCAAAAGGAAAAACAATCTCCCCTCCTATTTATGTTTCTTTGCTTTGTAAATTATCCTCTCCTCACCTAACAATTCATACATACGAAAACTTTTTAGAATGGGAAGACAATTCTCCCATACAAATCAACACTGACAAAAGAATTTACCAAACAGATAAATTCTTTTTATGTTTGGCGAACGAAGTTTTGGAAATGCAGAGAACAAAATGGCTTCCGATCAAAAAGGTACGGGGACAAATTGTACTCTTGCCCGAATCGAAACTACTTTCTCAAATCACGAGCTCCGTTCTCTTCGGACATTATTTAACGGAAGATATGGGATCAGGCTCTGTTCTCGGAGCCAGTTTCGATGAGTTTAAATATGAAGAAACTTCCCGAGTTCATGAAACGGTGGAACTTCTGGAATCCGCCAAAAGACAACTACCGATCTTAAAAACATACTGGGAAGATTTGGAAAAATCACCGGAGACCCTAGGAACAAGAGTGAGTTACAGATCCCAAACCCAAGACAGAAGACCTATTCTCGGAAAACTTCCGAACGCGGAACAATTCAAAAGAGACAACCCTTATAAAAAAGGAGAGTCTCATATCCGTAAACCTCCGATCATCAGTTACTACAAAGATGTTTCTATTTTAGGAGGACTCGGTTCCAGAGGACTCAATCATTCTTTGTTCGGTGCGGAAATCGTCGTCAGAGAGTCATTGGGAGAAAATCTTCCCATCGAATCGGATCTATTTGAAGATTTTAAACCGGAGAGATTTTTGATTCGTAATTGGAAAAGAGGGACTCCAATCGAAGATTGAAGGTTTCCGTTCCTTCTATTTTTATCTCCAAGCCGATCAAAACCGGACCCATCTCCGACTTTTCCAATTCGGATAAGAACTGTGGAAACTCTTTCCATTTCACCCAGTCTTTTTCCGTAGTCACCAAACCTGTGTTTTTCGGAAGTTCGGACAAAATAGAAAGCAACTCTTCTTCTTCATAACGATGATGGTCAGGGAAAACGTGAAGTTCAATGTCTTTTGTCTTCAAACATTCTTCCGCGGTTTTCAAAACAAATTTCGGATTCCCCACGCCGGTCACCAATTTGTATTTCTTTTTGAAATTAGAACCGAAAATCAAACTTCCCAGAAACCTGGAATAAAATACGGAAAGGTTGGGAAATTTTCCTGAATAACTATCGCCTAACTTTCGTACTAACTTTATTGTCTCATCGGTAATCTTTGTAAACACTAGCAGATCCGCACGTTTCAAGGAAGAATCTCTTTCCCGCAAAATCCCCAAAGGAATCGTCCATCCGTTTCCCAAAGGGCGGTTCGCATCCATAAGTACAATGTCCAAGTCCCTTTGGATCTTATGATGCTGAAACCCATCATCCAAAATGACTACATGTTTTTTTCCTGGGACCGAATTGTATTTTTGAAAACTACCGAATCTATCTCTACCTATAATGACCTGCACATCGGGAAAACTTTCTTTATGCAGTTTGGGTTCATCGCCTACTTCTTCGGGAAGAGAATTTAGTTCCACTTTAGCTCCTTCCCCGCTCCGGCTAGCACCGTAACCACGGGAAAGAATGGTGATCGCATAATCTTTGTGATGTTGTTCAATGTATCTGACTAAATACTGAACGAAAGGAGTTTTACCTGTTCCTCCGACTGTGAGATTGCCTACACTGATCACCAGGACTTCGCCTAGTTTTAAGGATTGGGTTCTGCTACGATCGAGATAAAATAAAATTTGGTATAAGAAGGAAAGAGGGCTAAGTATCCATAATAGACTTCGAAGTAGACTGGAAAAAAAAGTTCCCAACGAAGTCTGCTATCAGCTATGTCGTTTCTCTAATTCTTTAGCGATAACGTCGAGGCTGAGTCCTTTTTCTACGAGAAGCACTTCAATATGAAAAATCAAATCCGCCACTTCGTGGATCAGTTCTTTTTCATTCGTATTTTTTGCAGCTATGATCACTTCACCCGCTTCTTCCCCGATTTTTTTTAAGATGCGATCGATTCCGTCCCGAAACAATTCCGCGGTATAAGATTTTTCAGGGAGGTCGTTTTTGCGTTTTTGTAATACTTCTTCTAGTTTTCTTAAAAATTCCATAATGGTTGTCTTTCCTACCAGGGAATCTTTACTCCAAATTTCGAAAAAGCGAAAATTACCGATTGAGAAGAATTCGCGGCTTGTCTAAACTAAAAAAACAATGTTTGCCCATTTTCGCAAAGCGGCTATTTTATTATTTCTATTTGTTTTGCCTCTCCATTCGGAAACGATCTGGGAGACGTCCATAGGAAAAGGACTTTCCAAAGCAAAATCGGAAAATAAGCCAATACTCATTGATTTATATGCGGATTGGTGTGCGTATTGTAAGGTTTTGGAAAAGGAAATTTTTCCGGACAAACAAGTTTCCAAAGTCTTGGAAGGTTTCGTTACGGTTCGGTTAAACGGAGAAGAATTTCCGAATCTTATGCAGAAATACGGAATCGAAGGTTATCCTACGATTTTATATATAGACAAATATGCCAATTTTCATACAAAACTGACAGGGCTTTCTTCAAAAGAAACGGTGTTGCATGTTTCCAAAAAAGTCTTAGCAAATCCGGATATCGAAACCAATCTTAAAAATGAATTAAAAAAAAATCCCGAGGATCAGGATCTGCATTTCCGTTTAGGAAGTTTTTATTACCAAACGGGAAAACCGGAACTGGCAAAAATCCATTTTGAAAACATTTTGAATTCAAAATCGGAAAACAATAAAAAGTTACGGGAAGATTCCCACTTCAATTTAAGTTTGATCCTCACACGGGAAAAAAACTGGGATGAAGCAGTAAAATCCTGGAAATCTTTTTTGAAAGAATTTCCAAAATCAAATCATACTCTGGATTCGGAATTGTATTACGGCTTGTCTTTGAAAGAAGCAGGGGAAAGAAAACTTGCGAAAAAAATACTTACCGAACTAAAGCCTCGCCTAACAGATCCTAAAGACATAGAAACCGTAGACGAAACTTTGGAGTCGATCAGAAAAGGGTTCTAACGATTTCCTATGGAATAATAGGTAAATCCAAGTTCCTTCATTTGGCTAGGTTTGTATTGGTTTCTACCGTCAAAAACCAAAGGAGAAGAAAGAAGGGATTTGATTTTACCGAAATCCGGCTCTCTAAACTCCCTCCACTCCGTCAAAAGCAACATAGCGTCTGCACCTTGTAATGTGGAGTAAGGATCGTTTTTATATTCGACTTTGCCGTCAAAATAATATTTGGATGTTTCTTTTGCAGCAGGGTCGAATACCTGAATCTTCGCCCCGTTTTTGTGCAGCTCGAAAATCAAAGGGATGGAAGGTGCTTCCCTCATATCATCTGTTCCGGGCTTGAAAGAAAGTCCCCAGATTCCGAAAGTTTTACCTTTCATATCGGTTGTTTTAAAATGTTCGAAAATCTTATCGGTAAGACGTGTTTTTTGTTTTTCATTCACATCTTCCACTGATTGGATGATGTGCATGGAAGATTTGTATTCTTCCGCAGTGCGAAGAAGCGCCCTTACATCTTTTGGAAAACAAGATCCGCCGTAACCTATCCCCGCATACAGGAATTGTCTTCCGATACGGGAGTCTGTTCCCATTCCTTTTCTTA
Source organism: Leptospira kobayashii (assembly GCF_003114835.2). Taxonomy (NCBI): domain Bacteria; kingdom Pseudomonadati; phylum Spirochaetota; class Leptospiria; order Leptospirales; family Leptospiraceae; genus Leptospira; species Leptospira kobayashii. The sequence continues at coordinate 2,953,752 of NZ_AP025028.1, forward strand.
CATCTTCGAAATTGGCACCAGCCGCATCACAAAGGTTAGCAATTTCATTCACAAAGGAAATCTTCGTAGCAAGGAACGCATTGCACGCGTATTTAGTAAGTTCTGCGGAACGAACTCCCATCACCAAAATCGGATTTCCGTTCAATACGAACGGAGAATAGAGTTCGCTCATTTTTTTGGAAGCGATGGCGGAATCGGCGCCGATCACAACTCTTTCCGGGCGCATAAAATCGTCTATGGCTGCGCCTTCTTTTAAGAATTCAGGATTGGAAACCACATCGAATGGATGTGTTGTATTTTTTGCGACGATGGTTCTTACTTGATCGGCAGTTCCCACCGGAACGGTGGATTTATCCACTATGATCTTATATCCGTTCATCGCTTTGCCGACTTCTTCCGCCACTCCGAACACAAAGCGGAGATCCGCCGAACCATTGTCAGATGTAGGAGTTCCTACTGCGATAAAAACAAATTCGGAAGCTTGTACTCCGTCTTTAAGAGAGGTAGTGAATTTCAATCTCCCTTCTGCAAAATTTCTTGCTACAAGTTCGGAAAGACCAGGTTCGTAAATAGGAATGATTCCCTTTTCCAAGTCTTTAATCTTTTTCTCATCTTTGTCTACACAGATGACATCATTTCCGTATTCCGCAAAACAGGTTCCTGCAACCAGGCCAACATAGCCCGTTCCAACTACACAAACTTTCATATTGTCTCCAGAATTTTGAAACCTGAGGGTTAGGAAACTGTTTTTCGGAATAGATTTGTCCGAATTGGACGGAAAGCCCCTAGTCGAATTTCACTCGAACCGGCAAATACGCAAGTCCCACCGATTTGGGAACACCGACCCGCTCCACCTCGAATACATGGAGGGATTCTCCCCAGAAATAACTTCCTTCGATATGATTCTCTCCCCTGTGGAGCGAAACCCCCAGAGAATATTTGCCTTCCGCAAAATTTACTGGAAAACCGAACCTGATCTTTTTTTTCGCACCTTGACCGATGTTTCCCGGATTTTTACCCAAATGAAAAGTATTGGTTCCGAACACGCGAACTCCTTTTTCATCATCGATATGGAATCCGACAGTCAAATCATCTAACTTTTGTTTAGTTACAAATTCAATACACAGGGAAATTTCCGATCCCACAAACAAAAGATCAGGGGATCGGTTGTCGTCTTTTGAAAAATACACTTCCAGGTTCTCCAAATAATCCCCGAACGAATGAGAACCCGTCTTTGAAAAATCGGGATTTTCGGGATCGGCAAGCAGCAACATATAATTTTCGACCGCTTTTTTCGGCTCTCCGTCAAACAAAAGTTTGCCTCTTTCCAAAAGCAATACCCGATTGCAAAAATGGGATACCAAGCTCAAATCGTGGCTTACCAAAATCACGATCGATCCCTTGCTTAGGAAATCCTTGAACCGCCTAATACACTTTTGTTGAAAACTGGCATCTCCTACCGCCAATGCTTCGTCTACAATCAGAATATCGGGGCGTTTTGCAGTCGCAAGACTGAACCCGAGCCGCATTCCCATTCCGGAACTGTAGTTTTTCAAAGGAACTTTTCTGAATTCACTTAAGCCCGCAAATTCGAAAACGGAATCCATAATCTCTTGGATCTCATTCGGTTTATACCCCCAAACAAGACCGTTGTAATACACGTTTTCTTCTCCGGAAAGTTCGGGATTAAACCCTACACTGAGTTCGAGTAATGCCCGAATGGATCCGCTGACTTCCATATGCCCGCTTTCCGCTCGTATAACACCGGATAATATTTTTAATAAGGTGGATTTTCCGGCTCCGTTTCTTCCTATAATTCCGATCGCATCTCCCGGATTTGCGGATAAATGAATGTCTTTTAAGGCCTGAAACTTTGTATCGATCCCCAGATAACCGAAACTAAGCCCGGCCAAAATTCGGTTCTTCGGAGAAGAAAAACCCAAATATTCCTTGGAAAGTTCGGAGATCCGGATGAAACCCATTTTTAAAGATGATCCAGAACAATGGAGTGAAACTTTCTTTTTGCCAAAAGATAAACAAGAAAAAAAGAAAAGATAAAAGGAAAAATACCGAACCAATCAAACTGAGGAGAATATCCCACTAGCACAACGGTTCTGAATATATCCAAAGGAATGGTAAGCGGATTGAGCGCGTTGATATGATGTAAAAAACCTTTCGGATAATATAGGACGGGAATTCCCCAGAACAGAATCTGACTCACCAAACGAATCAAAGGTGAAATATCCTTCAACAACACGTTCAATCTGGACAAATAATGAAGCAATAACAAGAGATAAAATCCCACAAAGACCAGACAAACCCAACCGCCAAACGCTCCCAAGACGGTCACCTTGCCATAATAGAATAATAAAATATAAACAGGAAGGGATGTTACCGAAAGATGGATCACATATTGAACAAAGGGAATCCAAATAAACAGATCTATTCCGAGAGACGATCTTTTGAGTAAGGAACGATTGTCCGTAAGAATCCCCGTGCCCCTAACCAAAAACTCCTGCAAAGGAATCCAAAAGAGAAGACCTGTCAGCAAGTAAGCGGTGAAATCGTCCTGGGTATTCGGTGTTTTCAAATTCAAAACCAGAAATACCACGGAATACATGGAAATTAAAACCAAGTTTTGGAGAAACATCCAAGAAATCCCCAAAAAGGAACCTGCATATTGCAAAGCATAGTCCCGTCTTACCAACGCCCAAAGGATAAAGATTTTCTCCATACTACTATTTTCGGAAAACGGAGACCCGGTTCTGGAATGGGAAAGGAAACTAATCCTGGTAAGTAAGGTTTTTAAATAGTAGGAGCCAGAAAAGAGGAAGGATTCTTGAGTAGAAGGTCTTTTTCCGCGCTTTTGCACCCACAGGCCGAAACCCGCCGGGATATGGAAGAGTAAGGATAAAAGAAACTGCCTCCTAGGCTCTTAAAGAGCCAAGGAAGGAATAGAAACCCCGGTCATAAGACCAAGGTCAAATCAAAGCCTGCGAAGGTTCTTTTGGCCTAGATCAGAGAGTTTAGGGGACACCCACTCTCCTTTCTGAACCACTTCCCCTTGGAAAGCTTCCAAAAGATATTCTTCGAAAGATTTTCCACCGGAATTGTTTGCGAACCCTTTTTTAGGGCCTTTTCCCGGAAGTCCACCTTCTTTGCGGTTATAAGCGGGTTGATGAATGGATCTAACGATCATATTGTTTTCCTCCGCGTCTGTATCTTAGACGACATAAAACTTAAAAAGATTACCAATAATATACTATACGCTTGTTTACACTACTTAACAGATGAGAAGCTAAGTCAATGTTTTTTCGCATTTTTTATCGGTTTCTGCATCTAATTTACCAAATACCTGGGACAAAATACCTTCGAGTGATTCTTTTTCTTAAAAAAAAATAGATTTTGTCACCTTTTTATCTACAAATCAAGACTTTTTAGCGCCATTTATCAATTTATTTCTCCTTCTTCTTTGTGAAACGGGAAAAATTAAGGATAACTATTTGTATTTTAGCATTCTTTTATCTGTATTTTTTTGGAAAAAATTTATTTCCTGAAACAAAAGAACCCGTTTTGACCACCCAAACCTGGATGAAAGAAGGATTCTCCTTGAGGGAATCCATGCAATTGGCTTCCGAGTTCCAAAAAGGAAAAGAAGAGTTCCGAAAATGGATTCAAACAAAGCAAAAGAAAGAGCAAAGTCGAATACATATCATATTAAAAAAACATAATATTTCATTGTATTCGAATGTTGCCCGGGAAAAAACACATAACAATAAACAGTTGAAAGAAAATTCGGATCATCCGAAATTGCAGGAAACCTCCGGACCTACTCAGCTGGAGAAAGATTATTTTTTCATCGGAGGGAGTTATCAAAATTTGGACACTCGTTATCTACCCAAATCGGAAAAGAATCATTCTGGATTTTATGTGGGTAGAAAAGGAGAAGATCATAAAATCATTCTGGAAAAAAGAGATGAACGGTTTTCAGGAAGTCTTAGTTATTTTTTTTCCTATTTTCAAATGAATTTGGGAAACAGATACAAACCCATTCCTCATTTTTATTTTGCAAAAGATCCTGATTTTTATTCCGCGTTTGACAGAACCGATTCCCCTCTCACCCAACCCATACTCAATTCCTATTTTTTGGGAATCAATTCCAAGAAAAAGGAAGCAGGCCATAAATTCGGAATTTACCATTCTCAAGCGGTTTCCCCCGAGCCGGGGATCTATTATACTTCACCTAATCAATCTTATTCGTTTACCTGGGCACCGTATTCCCGAATAGGAAGCATCTATATCAATGATTCCTATAAAAATCTACTGGGTTGGGACAGCAATCTGCAAGGAGAAGCCATGGGTAGAACGGATCAGTTCTACGGATTTTTATACGCACGTTCCGAAAAAAAATCCTGGGAATTGAGTGCGGATGGAACTCTTTACCGGGATTTCAACGGAGTTCTTTCCCTTCCGATGCAGAATATGGTTGACCAAACAGGAGTTAGACAAGATCTGCAATTCGGACGGCTTCGATGGAAAAAATATTTTGTATTGGAGGGATTGCAGTCCAAAGAAGGGCTTCGTTATGAATCAGGTATAGGCGGACATTTTCCGATTCTATTCGGAGACTGGGGAGCCGTTGTATTTCGTTATAGGGATTATACGGAAGAAGGATTCAACCGATTCCACGCAGTCGGAAGAGGGCTATTTTATGAATTCAGAAAAGATAAAAATACGATCAGTATCGGAGGGGAAGTGAGAACGGGAAAACAGCAATTTGAGACCAAACTTTCTTTTCCTCTGCAATACGGATATCTATTGGAAATCAGCGGAATCTACAGAGACAAAAAAATGGAAATGCGTTCCTGGTTTGAAAACTGGAGTTATGCAGCGGACTATAATGTAAATCTTATGGAAAGAAACGAACTCTGGAAATTGAAACTGGTAGGTCCGGAGTTTTCATTAAATCTTAGCTTATCGCAAAAGACGGAAACCGTGACTTATATTTATTATGCAAACCTGCAATTTTTACTAAGGTTTTAATCAACGATCAATTCGTAAACGACCCAACCCTCGAAAGATCTCACATAAAAAAGTTCGTAGTTTTTATTGTCTTTTTTAAATTTATAAACATAACCGGAAACGCTTCCCTGAATCCTCAATTGGGAACCCAGTAAATAAGAGTCATTTAAAGTTGCGACTTCATCCAACAAAGAATTGATTTCCGTTTGTTTATAAAAACTGTAAAATGATTTTTCGACCTGGTATTCTTTTTTGAAAAGAACAAACAAAGGATCGTAAAAAGTCAGATTCGTTAGGGAAAAATAATCCTTCTTACGTGCGGAATCTAGGAACAGGTTGTAATCCGGATAGTCTTCCAAAGTTTCAGAATCCGATTGTTTGTATTCTATTTTGATACTGGATAATTTGTGTTTCACAAACTCCAAACTGAAATTTGATTTTTGATGATAAGACAGATACAATGTATCGGGAACTTCCGCTTTGGTAATTTCATCAACTGCATTTCGTCTTATATCCGGTGCACCGAATACCCGCATACACTCGGTTATATCCTGTCCCAAACCGATTCCATTCAAGTTATGTTCAACAGGAACACCGGAACCGGAAATTTGAATCGCCCAAACGATATCCTGGCGAATATGGTTTGCTTCGAATACAAGATTGTATTGATTCATCTGATAGATATAAGCAATGTAGCCGTCCGGAAATTTATGAACCTTGGTAGGTTCTCCCAGTTCGCTTTTAATGTTTTTAATATTCTGACCTATCTTAAAACCGTGGAGAACAAAATAACTGGGAGCAATATTCGATTTGGGTTTGTCTATCCGGGTCTTTGGCTTGCCTGCGGAACATTCAAGAAACAGAAAAAAAGAAAACGATAGAATCAAACTTTTTCTAAACATGTTTATATCTTACCGGATCAATACAACAGTTCATCGGAAAAAATTTCTTCGTACTTTGTAAGTTTAAAAATGGGAATCGTATGAATGTCGGTAAATTCCTCTTTGTTTGCGGGAAGAACTTTCTTTTCATGAAATGCTTTCCTTTTCCCCCGCGCGTCAAATCCGAAATAATAATAACCCATCCAAACGCCTGTCACACGGTAAGGATTTCCCGGAAAAAGATCTTTTACGAATTCTTCACCGTCCAAATCGAATTTGTTCCTTCTGTATTGGTAATGAATTTCATGCCCGTTCCAATCGTAAAAGACTACAAAATCCCCTTCCTTTCCTTTATAATATAACTTCCATTCTACGGGGAACTGATTCGTCTTTGCCCACTCTTCTTTTCCCTGAAGGATTCTTTTTTCGGAAAGAGAAATAGAACCGGAATATTTTCCTTCTTCCGTAGAAAGAGGCAAAACATATAAGACTAAAAATAAAAATCCGAAAACCCGGTTCATCTATTTCTCATTCAAAGGATCTTTTTCCTGAGTCTCTTTAGGATCAGGCTCCAACTCTTCCTTGATTTCCTTTCCCTGGATTTGATCGATCGCTTTTTTTGCCGCCTTCTGCACTTTCGGACTCGGATCTCTATCTTTTTTGTATTCCAATAATTCCAAAGCGGCAGGGTCTTTCATATTACCCATATGTTCGATCGCACGAAGGCGAACCATTGCGTCATCATCCCGGGCAAATTCGTTCAATTCCTGGAAGATTTCCTTATCTCCCATTACCACCAATGCACCGATCGTATAAATTTTCAATGACTGCGCCTTTTTGGCGTCCAGTTTTCCTGCCGTTTTTTTAAGAGAGTCCAATAATTCGAATAATTTTGGTTTGGCTGATACGGATTTCAATTTCCCGAGTGAATTGATCGCATAACAACGGAGAGTGATCGGTTGGGATTCGTCAAATGCGGCTTCCTGCAGCATGGAATCGGCATTCGTATTTCCAACGGCACCGAAATAGAGTGCTATTTGCGCCCTCATATCAGGATGATTGAATTTTTCCTTGAATTTGGTTTCCAAAAATCCGGACGCATCCTTTCCACCGGGAAGGTCTGAAAGAGCATTGATATAAAGAGTGGTTGCATTCGAATTTTTGGCAAAATCTTCTTTTTTCAACTTTTCAATCAACGGAGAAACTGCCTCGGTTAACTTCAGTTTTTTGGCAGTGGAAACAGCCTGTTTGGAAACGTCTTCATTCGGATCTTCAAACAGAGAAATGATTGTGGCTTTGTTTTCCGAAAGACCTAGCTCGGAGACAGTACGAAGCATTACCACCTTCATACCCAAATCCTTTTCCACTTTCAACATCTCCGCCAATTGAATGTGCAATTCTTTGGAATGTTCCTTGGAAAATTTCAAAAGTTCGAATAACGCCTGTTTTCTTTCCTGGGAAGTTCCGTATTTCAATACCTTGGAAAGAACATCCCTTTTTTTATCCAGTTGTTCTTTGGTGAGTTCCTTCTTTGCGGGCACCGTCGAGGTTGCCTGAACGGGAGTCGTCACAGTTGTAGCAGGTGTTTCCGTTGCGGTAGGTTTTATATCCGAGGTAGATTTTTTCGAATCGTTCGTGTCCGTGGTCGAAGTTTTGACTTCGGTTTTTACCGGAGCGATTTCTTCTTTTTTGGGAACGGCCTCTTCTTTAGAAGTTTGTTTCGGAACAATCGGTTCCGAAACGGTCTGATTCGAAGTAGTTTTGTTAGTTGATTGAACTTCTTTTCCGGATTCTTTTTTTACCGACTTTTTCTTGCTAGGTTTTGCAGAAAGCCAGGAAAAAGAAACGGATACCAAAAGAAGTAGAATTAGATTAGCTGTTAGTCCCTTCCAATTCCATAATGCGCCGATTGAGCGCTTGAATAAGATGTTGGTTTTCGAGATTTTGTCTGAATTTTTCAAGAAGGTCTTGTATGTCCCTGGACAATTCCTCGATGTTCCATGGTTTTTCCACATACCTACTGAGTCCCCCGTGATTGATGGCATAGATCGCAGAATCCAAACCAGCTTGACCGGTAAGAAGAATCTTGATGGCATCAGGAAGTTTTTGATGCACCTGCTCCAAAAACTTGTCCCCTTTCATCCCTGGCATCACCTGATCGGAAACAATGAGTTCCACGATGTCATTCCCCGATTGAATTTCATCAATCAAAGAGAGCGCCTCTTCCGCACTACTCGCCGTTTCAATCGAATGGGAATGCCCAAAACGAGAAGCAAGTTGTTCTGCCAAAGTTTCTAATACCGATACTTCATCATCGACACAAATGATATAACCTTTACTCATTATGGTAACCCTAAGCGATATTGAACCGGTTTCATAAAATGTCGACCCTCTTTTTAATCCAACTTATAGCTAGTTTGCGGAGGAACTGTGGACAAAAGAGGAACCTTCCAAATATCTTTTGCGTATTCCCGAATGGTTCTATCCGACGAAAACTTGCCGGCCCGCGCTACGTTTAAAATCGCCTTTTTGGTCCATTCTTCCCTGTTTCGAAAATCCTGAGCTACTTTTTTCTGCATCTCATCATACGCTTTAAAATCAGCCATCAAAAGATAAGTGTCCGTATAAAACAAGCTATCATGAATCGGCATAAAAATGCCCAATTCGTTCTGAGAGAAAAAATTTTCTCGAATCATTCTGAGAATACGACTCATATCCTCGTTTTTTTCGATCCAATCCCGGGGATTGTATCCGGATTGTTTGGCGGCAAAAACTTCTTCCGTTTTCAATCCGAAGATATAGATATTCTCTTTTCCCACTTCTTCCAACATTTCCACATTGGCACCGTCCAAAGTTCCAATGGTAAGGGCACCGTTTAACATGAATTTCATATTGCTCGTGCCGGATGCTTCCGTTCCCGCAGTTGAAATCTGTTCCGAAAGATTAGTTCCGGGAATGATTTTTTCCGCCAAGGATACCCGGTAATTCGGCAAAAAAACAACCTTTAGGCGACCCGCCACGTCTTTGTCATGATTTACAATGGAGGCAACATTATTGATCAGCTTGATGATGAGTTTCGCCATATAATATCCGGGGGCCGCTTTTCCTCCGAAAATCACAGTGCGTGGAGTGATCGTGATATTCGGATTTTCTTTGATCCGTCTGTAAAGAGCGATGACCCGCAAAATATTCAAAAGTTGTCTTTTGTATTCGTGAAACCGTTTTACCTGCACGTCAATCATGGAGTCCGGATCGATTACGATCCCTGTATCGCCTTTGATGAGTTTGGCGAGATTCTGTTTGTTGACTTGTTTCACTTTTGCCCAGTCGTTTTGAAACTCAACATCTCCAACGTGATTTTCCAAATCTCTTAATTTTTCAAGATCGGTAGCAAAGGAAGGCCCGATTTTTTTCGCAATCAAAGACGTCAAATTGGGGTTAGACTGAATTAGCCATCGTCTGGGTGTGATACCATTTGTTTTGTTATTGAATTTGTCAGGGAAAATCTTATAGAAAGATTTAAAAATCGTTTTGGTGATGAGGTCGGAATGTAATGCGGCAACACCGTTCACTTTGTTCGCACCTACCACTGCCAGATTCGCCATCCGAATCCGTTTCTCATTTCCTTCCTGGATGATACTTACTTCTTCGATTTCCGTTTCGTTCAGTTTCCCCGATTTTCGAACCTCTTCCAGAAATCTATGATTGATCTCGTAAATGATCTGCATATGTCGGGGCAGAAGGGTTTCGATCAGACTCACCTTCCAGGTTTCCAAAGCTTCCGGTAAAACGGTATGATTGGTATAAGAAAATATCCTGGTGGTCAGATCCCAAGCCCTGTCCCAGTCCCAATCTTCGACATCCAATAAAATCCGCATGAGTTCCGAAATCCCGATACTGGGATGGGTATCATTCAATTGGATTGCAATTTTGTCGGACAGATGTTCCAAACTAACATTTGCTTGTTTGTGCTGCGAGATGATGTCCTGAAGGGAAGCACAAACCATAAAATACTGTTGTTTAAGCCTAAGCATTTTACCTTGTTCCGTCGTATCGTTCGGATAGAGAACTTTGGAAATATTTTCGGAAATGGATTTGTCCTGAACCGCTTTCATATAATCGCCGTGGTTGAAATAATCCAAATTGAACTCTTCGGAAGATTTGGCAGTCCAAAGGCGGAGATAATTCACCGTACTCGTGTTAAATCCAGGCACGGGGCAATCGTGTGCGCTTGCGAGAACGGTTTCTCCGGGAATCCATTGGTATTGTAATTTTCCTTTGCCGGTGATATGAGTTTCCGTGTGACCGTAAAAACCTACCGAAAAAGTGATATCCGGGCGAATCACTTCGTAAGGAACTCCGTCCGCATCCCAATGGTCAGGCATTTCCAACTGAGATCCGTTAGCAATGATTTGGTTGAAAATTCCGTAATCGTATCTGATTCCGTATCCGAAACCGGGGATATTCAAAGTCGCCATCGAATCCAAAAAACAAGCGGCAAGTCTTCCCAGACCCCCGTTTCCAAGTCCTGCGTCCATTTCGAATTCCAAAATGGATTCCAAATCGAATCCGAAACTGCCTATCATCTGTTTGATGATATCGTAAAGCCCCAAATTGATAAGTGCGTTCATCAAAGTGCGACCCATAAGAAATTCGAGGGAGAAATAATATATTTTTTTGGGGTCTTCTTTCCTGTAACGTTCGTTAGTTACATTCAAACGGTCGATTAAAAAATCCCTGACCGTATGACCCAATGCTTTGTAGATGTCGGCATTTCCGAGTGTGTATTTGTTTTTGCCGATCGTATATTCCAGGTGGTGGGCAAATTGTTTTTCTAAGGAAACTAAGTCTGCTTTCTGTTCTTCGGAAAGTAATGTGATGAGGCGATTATTTTCTACGATCATGGAGGAGAAGTCTAACCCCTCCCTGACCGCTTTCAAGTAAAAAGAGAGGGATTAATCCCTTGCGGAAATTTTCTTTTCCAAAATCAGAATGGCGTCTTTTCCGATTTTGTTTTTGGCAAACCAACCTTGGTTCACTTCCAAGGCATATTTGGCCGGATTCAAAGAATTGTAGACCTCTGTGGTTTGGTTGGGTTTCATATCGTGGGTTTCCAAAAGCCTCAAATCTTCTCCGAAATAGCCGACTGTCAGAGGAATTAACGTGTTTTTCATCCAAAAGGAAAGGTATTCCGCTTTGGGAAAAACGAATAACATCCCTTCATCTTCCCCCATTTCCTTTCGGTGCATAAGCCCCACTGCCCTGGAACTAGGATTGTTTGCCACTTCCAATTTCAGAGAGCGGTTTCCGATCGAGGCAAAGATAACATCCGTCTGAACCGGGGCGGATTCCGTCCGACCGCAATTCACCACAAACCATAGAATGAAAATCAATGTTATCCGAGCTTTCATGACCTAACCTCCGAAATTCGGCTTTCTTTTTTCGAGAAATGCCCCGAGTCCTTCTTTGGATTCCGTATTCGCAAAAAGGCCGCCGAACAATTGTTTTTCCCAGTCCATTCCCTTGTCAAGCGTTGCTTCCAATCCCTGACGGATTGCGGACTTTGCAGCCTTAATGGCGAGAGGCCCCCTGGTAAGAATAGTAGAAATCAATTTCTCCGATTCTGCAATCAATTCCTCGGGAGCTATGATTTTATTGATAATTCCCAAACGATATCCTTCATCCGCGGTAATCATATCTCCACTGAAAATAAGTTCGCTTGCGCGTCCCACTCCGATGAGTCTCGGTAATCTTTGCGATCCTCCGAATCCCGGAATGAGTCCGAGAGATACTTCGGGCAGTCCTAGCTTTGCACCCGGAACCGCATAACGAATATCACATGCGAGAGCAAGTTCGAGTCCGCCTCCCAAAGAAAATCCGTTGATCGCTGCGACGGATACGAGAGGAGATAATTCCAATTTTCTAAACACGGATTGGCCTAAGTCGGAAAATTGATTTCCTTCTTTTTCTCCGTATTCTTTCATCTTGGCAATATCGGCACCCGCGACGAAGGCTTTTCCTTCACCGGTCAGAATAAAAGCGCGAATGGAAGGATCGGATTCAAGCGTTTTTACAGCTTCCCCTATCTCGGTAATGAGTTCCGCATTCAATGCGTTCAATGCTTCGGGTCTTTTGATCGTTACCAAAGCGTAATTGGTTTTTTTTTGTATTTCTAAAAAAGGCAAAATGGATCTCCGTTTGTTTAATCTACTTCTAATAATAAAAACATAGTATCATCGGCAAATGCTTCAATTCCAAATTCCGATTTCAGTTCCTGTAAAATTGCATCTTCCAATTCGTGTAGTTCGGTCAAAGCTCGGTTTTTATTGAGGATTTGCAAAAAACCCTCCGCTCCTAATTCTTCCCCGCGCGAAGTCACGGACTCAATCAAACCGTCCGTATAAATCACAAACCTGTCTCCCGATGCAAAGCTCAGTAATTTTTCCTGAACGATGGGAGAACGGATATTGAACCCCAGGATGGCGCCGTTGGTTTCAATCTCGGAAAAAAGATCCGCCTTTGGTGCGTGGATCAGATAAGGATGTCCTGCGTTTCCTATATTTAATCTTTTTTCTACAAAATCAAAAAACAGATACACTGCAGATGCATGGTATTTGTTCAGATCTTTGGCCAATCTTTCATCCAGGTATTCCAATAATTTGCCGGGAGAAAGTTTGAAACGATAAGGAATCGTAGAAACCAAAACCTTCATAATAGAGGCAACCATCGCGGAAGAAATTCCATGTCCCGCAACATCGGTCAGAAACACTCCAACGTTTCCTTCCCGGAGTTGTACAAAATCGAAAAAGTCACCTCCGATCAGATTCGGATTTTTTCTATAGTATTTGTATTTGATGCCGGGGATTTTCAGATCTTTGGGAAAGAGTGCATCTTGTACTTTTTTTGCAAGTTCCAACTCCTGCTGCATGTATCTTCTTTCTTCGGATAACTTGTATAAGTCTGAGATGTTCTTTCTTTTGTTTAAAATAAAAACGCTTCCTATTAACGCAGATCCGGTAAAAATAAAAATAGGAAAGACCCGTGAGAGAAGAGAAGTCGACTCGACTATGTTTGCCGGTATAAAATAAATATACACCAAATGAAAGAATACAAAATACACTCCCCCGTAAATACAACTCAAACGATCCAGACGCAAACTATAAAGCAAAACGGGAACACTCATTGCCATCAAATAGGCGTTAGAGAGATAAAAATTTTCCAAACTGGGGGCGCGAACTAATGCGGAACATACAGCCGCATAAAGCAACGCGTCGGAAACAAACCCGCTGAAAAAAATGATAAATCCCAGTTTGTTTGTCTTCGCATAGTTTTGCGAAAGCAAAACAAGTCTAGCGATTGTGATCCCGAAAAGATAAGGGAGCATATCCGGGATAAACGAAAAAAACGGAGGAAGGATAAGTAAAAAATAAGTACTGAAATGAATTAAAAATGCGTATAGAATATAAACCCTATCATACTTCAGCTCTACTAACTGGAACACTTGCGTATCGGATTGACTCGGCTGTTTGAATAGATCGTGAAAATAACGAAAAAAAGTCTGAGACAATTATGGTTCTCCCCACAGCAAGCTACGAATTTCCGAACCGATTAGGGTTATGGTGAAAGCCTTTCCAGAGTCAAGGTAATTGTCCAATGTATTCGCAAGTTCGAGAGCTTTTTTCTCATCTTCCATTCGAAAGAAAAACGGATGGGAACTCGCTTTGTAGTTGTAAGGAAATCTCTCCGAGACAAGAAGAGTCACCCGGAAATGATCCGTTCTTGCTTCCAGCACGATATGGCTCACCTCTTTTCGGGAAAGCACCCTGGTAGTCGGCAGCCGGTTCCAAGGGTTCGATTGGGAAAGAACCGGCAGAAAAAGTAAAAAACTTAGGAAAACCAGCCGTGCCATATGTTAGAATTTTCGGTATTTCAGGTGAATCGATCCATATGAAAAATATTTTTAAATCCATTCTAATCGGAATCTGTCTCACCGGTTTCCAATGCAAGCCCCATCCTCCCCACTTCGATCTCAATCCTTATGCCGACTGGAGCTTGAATGACCCTGGGTTGCAGCGAAGTTCCCTTTCTTTTCCTTTGGCACCGACTTGGGACGCCAGAGTCAGAACTTTGGACAAAGTCCACACCCAAACCTTGGTCAGTCTGAACAAAATCGACGGGTATGAGGAAATCCCGGAAAAATCCGACAAGGAAGAATTGTTTGCAGCAAAACTCGCATTAATACATAAAAGTCTTCCGGAAAAAGTTTCGGTTCTGATGGATCGCTACTTGTACGGAATCTACTTTGTAAAAAACCTAGGGACCACAGGTGTAACAGGAATTATACGATACAACAAGGAACCTATAGGAGGGATTGTATTTTTAGATACCGATTTTTTAAATCGAACTGCAAATGATTGGGCAACCTTCAAAGAAAAATCTGTTTTCACGGAACCGGAAGGAAAACAGATCCGTGTGATTTTGGAGAAGGAAGAAAACAACACTGACGTTGCCGCTCTCGAATTCATACTCCTGCATGAATTCGGACATATACTTGCCACTGTAGAATCCCATGCACCCGATTACAGCGAAACGAAGCGGGATTATAGAAATTTGCCTTTTTTCAAAGGAATCTGGATCGGAGAATCCGTCTCGGAATTCGACGAAGACGATTTTACCGAAAGAAAAAAAATAAAATTCTACGGTAAAGAAAAAATCAACCTGATCCCGGAAGGATTGAACCTTTACAAAAAACTTCACGACTTGCCGTTTGTCACTTTGTATGCAGCTACCAATGCGGACGATTCGTACGCAGAAGCGTTTGTTTCCTATGTCCATATGGTTTTGCAGGGTAGACCGTATGAAGTTCAACTTACCGAACCGAATGCAAAATCGATTATTTTCAGAAACGGAATTTTAAGAGACGAAGGCGAACAATCCAGGAAATTTTTTGACAAAATTCTAAACACAAAAGAATAGATTACTTGCCAGAATTCCGTATTCATTTAGGCTTGCTCTCCTATGCGAAAGTCCCTTTTTCCGGGTTTTGTTCTATTATACAGTACATTCACCTATCCCGTATTTGGTGAAACGGACAAAGAAAAGGAACCAAAAAAAGTAACCGTTGAAGCTTCCGCGGAAATCGTTTCCGACTTCCTCTGGAGAGGGATTTCCCTTGCCGGAGAAAATTTGCGAAGAAGAAACGGAGAGTCCTATTCCTCTCTCACCTACGCACCCGCACTACAACCTACTATCAATATATTCTCTCCTGAAAAAACCTTTCAAATCCAATTATTCGGAAATTTCCAATTAACCGATCGCGGCGACAAGGATTCGGACAAAAGATTATTTCAATCCACATCGGGGGGAGTCGGCCCATCTTACATAAGTGAAGAATCGAAATATTGGGATCCTTACAATCAGGACGCTTGTGCACAAGCAATGCAAAGCCAGCTAACGAACGCAAGCGGTGACCTCGCCCAATGCGGAAGCAGAGTTCCCGGGAGAGATGTGAATCAGAAACAGGAACCGAACGGAATGAGGCGTTCCGACGGATTGTTCGTAGTCTTTGCTTACCATTTTGATCCGACCAAATTGGGGAGTTTCTCCGGAGGGATCTGGTTTTACAACACATTTCACAAATCCCCCGCATTCGCGTTGGCAGCACCGATTCAAACCCCCAACCCGTATGCCTCCGGAGGAACAGGGCTCCCGTATTCACCAAATACATTCAATGCGAATAATTCCAACGCGATCACAAGGCTTTCCTGGCATGAATATTTTATTGTTTGGAAATTTCCTTTTTTGAAAGACTACGAACCTACTCTCTCTTTTTTCACGCAATATTCTACGGAAAACGGAGGATACATGGCAGGTAGGAATTATATATCTTTCAGCGTGGCAAGAGAATTCAGAAAAGATGAATTTTTCAGAATCCATCCTTCCGTAAACGTGGGTTATGCGATGGGAAATAACGCAATCGACAATAGAAACGGAATCCAGGATATAACGAGCACTCTTACCTTCTTCTTCGGAGACTTTTTTGTCCGGGGAGGCAATGTCTATCGCCCGGATCTCTATGTCTGGGATACAAATAATGCATTCGGATATGCAGGGGGAGATCCCAACCGGGCGACCTGGAACAGAACTTCTTCCGACGGACTGGTTCCCGATCCGTCCAAAATGTACGGCCCTGCCAATACTTTCATCCTGAACTCAATCGACTCTTTTTCTTCCGGGAATGCCGCTGCCGACTCCGTAGCGAAGATATGGGCCCGGGAAAAATACACTCTCCAGAAAATCCCCCAGATATTATTTTACTTTAGCTTTGGTTATACGCATACTTTCTGAACTTCAGTTCATATCCCAATCAAAAATTCCGATTTCCTTTCTAATTTCTTGACAAATTAAAAATGATAAAGAGAATCTTTCCAACTTTGTGAGGTACTTATTCATATGAAATGGTTTAGCAATCTTAAAATCCGAACCAGGATGTTGCTTGGTTTCTTTACTACACTGATTTTAATGATTCTAATCGGCGGTATGTCTCTTTGGACCACCCAAAAAGTTTTGCATTCTTTGCAAACCGTTTATGCGGATCGGGTTGTGCCCATCAGCCAACTCAAAGATATTTCCGATTCCTATTTGATCGGTATCGTGGACGTTGCACACAAAGTGCGAAGCGGAAGGATGAAATTCGAAGACGGTTTAAAATCCATCGCAAAATCGGAAGAAAAAGCGACCAAGGTATGGGACGAATATATGCTCACCTACCTGGTTCCGGAGGAAAAAGTAATCATCGCAAAGATGGAGCCGGAATTGCCTTTACTAAAGGAGGGAATTCGAAAATTGGAATACATCCTTCGAACGGAAAACCAGTCGGAATTGGACAAATTTACAACGGAAGAAATGTATCCTAAATTCGAACCTTATACACATCATATCGATGATTTAATCCGTGTTCAATTAATCATCGCGGAAAGAGAGTATAAAGAGTCCGAAGCCGATTACAAAGATTCGATATTTTTATTTTTTTCCGTTCTCGGACTTGCCATAGCAACAGTTATTTTAATTTCTTTCTTTCTTTCGGCAGCAATCGCAAATCCGATGAAAGAAATCGTCAACATCGCAAAACAAGTATCAAGTGGAGACCTCGCAGTTCAACTTTCCGACAAACTGTTACTTACCGATTCTCAAATTACGAGTCAGTCCCAAAACAATGAAATTAAGGTTTTGGCATATGCATTTTCGGAGCTGGTGGAATTTATCAAGGAAAGAGCCAGGATTTTGGAAAACATTTCCATGAGTGATCTCACAATGGATGTTTCCTTAAGATCGGAAAAGGACGTACTTGGAAAAAGCCTGAGACTGATGGTGTCCAATCTTTCCGAAATCATCGAAAAACTTCATTTTTCTTCGCAAGAAGTCGACTTAGGCGCGCAACAACTAACAGACGCAAGCACGGCTTTGTCTGGTGCCGCCAGCGAACAAGCAAGTGCCGTGGAAGAAATTTCGGCAACGCTCACTGAAATCGGGAATAGTTTCATATCTAACGCGGAGAATGCGGATCGTATGACTCAGTTATCTCAGATCACCAACGGACAGGCGAGAGAAGGAAACGCAAAAATGGCGGAATTGGTTACAGCCATGCAGGAGATCAGCTCCTCTTTCGAACAAATATCCAAGATCAATAAAGTCATAAATGACATTGCATTTCAAACCAATATACTGGCACTCAATGCCGCCGTGGAAGCGGCCCGGGCAGGACAACATGGAAAAGGTTTTGCCGTAGTTGCGGATGAGGTCAGGAATTTGGCGCAGAAAAGCGCAAACGCTGCGGATGAGACCACTACTTTGATTGAGACTTCTTTGAAAAAAGTGAAATTAGGCGGTCTCGCAACGGACAAAACTGCCGAGGTTCTCGCAAAAATTTCCGAGAGCGCCCAGAATGTAAACCAACTAACAACCGATTTATCTGTGTCAATCAATGAACAAAAATTAGCTATGATGCAAATCTCGCAAGGAGTGGATCAGGTTACTACCGTTACTTCAACGACCGCAGCATCCGCAGAAGAAGTCGCAGCATCCAGTGAAACATTAAAACGCCAGGTGGAAATCATGCGTTCTGTCATTCTGGGTTTTAAATTAAAAGCTCATACTTCCACCGCTTTGGCCAGAATCGACCGCGGACAAATTGTACTCTAGAGAGGCGTTTTTGTGAATTCTAAAATTTTTACAAAAACCTGGGAAGAAGAATCTAATGAAGACACAATGGAAGGTCTGTATCTGACTTTTTCATTGGACAATAGGGATTACGCATTTGAAGTCCGTTATCTGGTGGAGATAGTGGCGCTACCTCCCATCACGACGATTCCGGGAACTGCAAGCTTTCTGAAAGGAGTGATCAATCTCAGGGGAAAAGTAATCCCGGCACTGGATGTAAGATTGCGGTTTCAAATGGAGTCGATGGACTACCACGATAGAACTTGTGCTCTTGTTGTGCAATTGGAAGATCTAATCATCGCACTCATTGTGGATAAAGTAAACGAGGTGATCCGAATTCCAAAAGATCATATTGATCCGGCCCCAAAGATAGGAGATTCGGAAGCAAGCAGGTTTATCATTGCAACGGGAAGAGTGGGAGACGACGTCAAGATCCTCGTGGACTTAACAAAACTTTTGTCAGACGAAGAATCCCACGCAGTCAGACAGACAGGGGCACTCGGAACTTAGATGGAAAGGGATCGCAACGAAGTCATAGAGTTTCTCTCTGAGGCACGGGAACTTTTAACCGGTATAGAAACCGAGCTTCTGCGATTTGAAAAATTAACCAATGCCTCGGAGAACATCGATAGGGAATCTTTGGACACCCTGTTCCGTTATTTTCATACGATCAAAGGAAGCTCCGGATTTTTCGGACTCACTGGAGTCGTAAAAGTTGCACATGCGGCGGAAAATCTCCTGGATTATCTCAGAGTTCATCCCGAATCCCAAGACTTGGAATCTCTGGAACTTTTCATCGAGGCCCATGATATTCTAAAGGAGCTTTTCGATACGGAAGAATCGGACCCTTCCGACGGCGACTTACACAAACAACATCATTGGGATTATTTGCAAAAATTGAATCTTAAAAACGAGCTTATCCGAAAAGACAAAGATACCGATTTTCAACTAACTACAATTAAAGAAGAAGAATTCGAAATCTTTTCCGAAGTAAAGAAGAAAGAACCGGAACCTGAATTCGAGATTTTTCTTCCTCTCAAAAAAGAAGAGGAAAAGGAGCCCGAAAGACCAATCGTCGCAAAACAGGCAAAAGCCGGTAAGAAAGATTTACGGATCGATACGGACAAATTGGACAGTTTATTGGATTTGGTCGGAGAAATCGTAATTGCCGAACCGATGGTTACAAGCCACCCCGACCTAAAACATTTATCCTTTGAGAATTTCAACAAAGCCTCTCTGCATTTGAAAAAACTGGTTCGTAATCTTCAGGAAGTAACATTGAGTTTGCGAATGGTTCCTATTGCGGGTGTATTTTCAAGAATGGAAAGACTCGTTCGCGACACCGCAAAAAAAACCGGTAAACAGGTAAATTTGAGAATCATCGGAGAAGATACGGAAATCGACAAATCCATCGTAGAAGAAATATACGATCCTTTGGTCCATATTTTAAGAAATGCGATCGATCACGGATTGGAAACCGCGGAAGAAAGAAAGGAAGCGGGGAAAAATCCCGTAGGCACAATCGAATTGGAAGCAATCCAATCGGGAAAGGAAGTTTGGATTTCCGCATCCGATGATGGCAAAGGATTGAATAGAGAAAAAATAATCGGCAAAGCTAAGGGGCT
This sequence comes from Leptospira kobayashii, assembly GCF_003114835.2. NCBI lineage: Bacteria > Pseudomonadati > Spirochaetota > Leptospiria > Leptospirales > Leptospiraceae > Leptospira > Leptospira kobayashii. The sequence continues at coordinate 2,973,499 of NZ_AP025028.1, forward strand.
GGGACTTTTACGGGACAGCTCAAACGAACTGACTGATAAGGAAGTATGGGATTTTTTATTTCACCCCGGATTTTCCACTGCTTCGGAAGTGACAGATCTATCGGGACGGGGAGTCGGTTTGGACGTGGTTAGAAAAAATGTTACCGCCTTAAAAGGGTTTGTCGATGTTCATTCCAGTCTCGGCGAAGGAACAACGTTTCTAATACGGGTTCCTTTGACGCTTGCCATTATAGAAGGTATGGTTGTCCGAAAAGGAGACGGTTTTTTCATTCTTCCTTGCGTAGATGTGAAAGAAACTTTTTACATTGCCAACGCGCAATTCAGCGAACTTTACAAAAACAATCATATGTTCCCTTACCGCGACGCGATGATTCCGATTGCCGACTTGGACTTGTTATTTGGCAATGATTCCTCTTTAGGAAATTCGGACGATTCCAAAAGTACATATGTGTTGGTGGTGGAATCCGAAGATAAAAAAATAGGCATTCCTTTCGACGAGATCATCGGTAACCAATCCACTGTAATCAAACCGATCTCTTCCATATTCAAAAACATTTCAGGCCTTGCCGGATGTACTGTACTTGGAAACGGACAAGCGGGATTGATATTGGATGTTAGAAAATTAATTTCCAATTATTTCTCCCAGGAATTTCGAGGGGTAAGATGACAGTTCGTAAAGTTCTAATTGTAGACGATCAAAAATCTGTTCGCTCCATGATACGTAAGTGGATCGAATCGGATCCGGAATGGAAAGTAGCTGCAGAGGCGTCTAACCCGTTTGAGGCGAGAGATCGGATATTGGAAACTGGTCCGGATGCAATGACTTTGGACGTTCATATGCCCGGAATGGATGGGATCGAATTTTTAAAGAAACTTCTTCCTCAATACCCATTGCCGGTCATCATGTTCAGCTCCCTTACGACGGAAGGAGCAGGCACGACATTGGAAGCATTGGAAGCCGGGGCCTTCGACTTTTTGGCAAAACCATCGGGCACACCCGAAAGTCTGGAAGAAACGAAAACGGATTTGTTGGAAAAATTAAAATCAACAATCGGCTTCAATGCACAATCGAATTTTTTTCGCAATGCTTCGGTTTCAAAACTCAAGACACAGACACCGCAAACATCTATCTCTACTTACAAAAAAAAATTCATTCTAATCGGATCATCCACGGGTGGAACAAACGCACTTCGTACGGTCCTCTCTAACTTCAACGAACATATGCCCGCAACCCTAGTAGTTCAACATATGCCTGAGAATTTCACTCTTCTATTTGCAAAAAGATTGAGGTCTGAACTAGGGCTTGAAATTCGGGAAGCGCAAAATAACGAACGCATTGAAGCAGGAACTATTTTGATAGCTCCCGGAGATTTCCATCTAACGATTCAAAAAAACGGAAAAGATTATTTTACAAAACTGACAAAGACTGAAAAATATAACGGGCATAGGCCGTCAGTGGATGTTTTATTCGAATCGGCGGAAGCTTTAAAGATCGCAGACCAATCCATAGGTGCCATACTGACGGGCATGGGTGGAGACGGAGCAAAAGGACTTTTGAAACTTAAGAATAGCGGATGTTTGACCGTCGGTCAAAATAAAGAAACATGTGTCGTATACGGAATGCCTAGGGTCGCTTTTGAAATCGGTGCGGTGAATCACCAATTGCCCCTGGATCAAATCGGAGAAAAAATCAAAGCTTTGGCACAATTATGATTCCCCATCTGTTAATATTCGATCCGTCCCGTTCCTCCGCAGAAGTAATTTTAAAGTATATCGAAGAATTAAATTATACCGCAGAACATGCGATAGACGAACATTCCTTTTGGACGTCTTTACAGGAAAGACGTTTTTCCATTTTGATCCTCGAATCTACAAGTATCCCTTCCGAAGGTGATTCTTTTTTCGGAAAACTGAAACAAAACTATCCGGATCTACTGATTATACTTACTGCCGACGAATCCATATGGAGTAATGTTTCCCAATATTTAAACCAACATCGCGCATATGATTTCATACCGAAGCCAGTGGAAAAAGGGAAATTTAAAATCGCAGTCGAAAGAGCTTTCGATTTTTTCATTCTAAAACAAAAAGCGGAAACCGTAAAAGAAGGAGAAAACGTCCTCTTTCGAAAAATGATAGAGATATTCGACTGGAAAAAGTCGCTTACAGGCAAAGAGTCCGACAATATTGCAGGACATCTCATTCACCAAATGAATATTAGTTTGTTCCAGGGAAGCGGAATCGGAACTCTGATGAGCATAGTTAGCGTACTTTTAAGCAAATCAAAATTTGACGAGTCTACATCCACTTATAATATAAATAAAAATCTATTCGAGCTCATTCAGGAAAACTATGAAGCAGCAAGAGGAATGATCGATAGTATGACTGTTTCACAAACGATCATCGATGATTCTGAAAACGTAGAGGACTTTCTTCCTCCTCAGACTTTATTCGAGATAACAAATGAAGAAGTTTCCGATTTGAGTGAGGCGCTTAGTTTAAAAAATCAAAAAATCTCGGTCAGCGGATTACCCAGCGGACTTTCCAATTCGAATTTAAGATGCAATACGGCAAAAATGAAAAATGTCGTAAGAGAATTACTCATCAACGCGATGAAGTATTCCAAAGAGAACGATACAATTTACATTATATTTTTTCTAAAGGAAAATTTTCTAGAATTGAAAATACTAAATCCCGCTTATGAAAATTCGGACCATTCCGTAGGTGTTACGGGGAAACACGAGCAATTGGTTTTCGAACCGTTTTATCGGATTTCTTCCGTTGTAGATGATAATTATGCAAAATACGAACAATTTCGATTCGGACTGGGTTTGTCCTTGGTTCGAAAAATCATGGAACAACATAATGCGAATATTGAAATCTATACAATTGAAAATAATATACGCGAAAATAAAGCAAGTGAAGTTTGTCTTACCTTACGTTTTCCTTTAAAGAGATAAATCAGGAGTTATTTTATGGCAAAAATACTAACAGTGGATGATGCGCCGGTCGTATTAAAGATTTTGAATCTGGTTTTGACAACGGAAGGACATGACGTGACCTCCGCATCAAACGGAAACGACGCATTGGCAAAAATAGAGAATGAAGCTTTTGATATCGGAATCTTCGACGTGAACATGCCCGGAATGACGGGAATCGAACTCACGAAAAAAGTTCTGGAAACTGCGAATGGGAAAAATATGAAAATAGTAATGTTAACAACGGAATCAAGCGAAGAGATGAAAAAGAAGGGACAGGAAGCGGGAGCTATTGGTTGGTTGATCAAACCGTTCGCCAATGAGTCTCTGATCAAATTGATTCAAAAGCTTACTTAGAATTCCTTTAGTTGGATTATGATGGATAACCAAACTTTCGTTTTAGTCTGGGCCGTTCTATTCAACTTTATTATTACATCTGCATTATTTTATATCTCTACAAAAAAAGATTTTTCTTTCGGACTGAGATCCATTTCGATTGCTTTTTTTATTTTAGAACTGAGATTCTTTTGTCTTCTCTTTGATGAAATATGGAAGACTCCGATTCTATTTCCCATAGCGGAAATTTTAAGTCTCTTGTCCGGATGTTTTTTGATTCATAGTTACTTCAAATTGTCTAAAAAAAAAATCAGATCGAGGTATTTGTTACTTCTGTTTGCATCCGGAACCGCCTCCATTCTGATACTCTATTTCCTTCAAATCGGACCGCCTTATCTGGCAATACCGAATGTAATCGTCACAGCTGTAGGATTTTTTCTGATAGGACTCGGTTTCTTTTTCCATCCCGAATTTTCACCTAACTTAAAAAAAGTCATTGCTTGTATTGCATGGATCATTGCAATTCACAGACTAAATTATCCGATCACATTGGGCATTGATTCCTTAAAACCTTGGGGATATCTAATCAACGGAACCCTTGTATTTGCGCTAGGGGTGGGGATCATTATCATTTTTCAGCTGATTCATCAAAAAAAATTAATCGAGTCCAACGAAGAATTGGAATCGGTTCAAAAAAAAATAAAAGAGATCAATCTCCGTCTTTTGATTTTAAACAATCAAACTCCCGCAATACTCTACAGCATCCGACTCGATCCATCGCCTCACTTTGATTACGTGAACTCGCAAGCGGCAAACTTGACCGGTTACAGTATTCAGGAATTTTACGAAGATAAGGAAATTTTGGAAAAGATCATTTTCCATAGGGACAAAGCAAAATTCGCACTCTTCTTTGAAGGAACCTCTCCAATTTTATTAAGATGGGTTCATAAAAACGGAAAAATACTTTGGACCGAACATTACACTACCACAGTTTCCGATGAAAGCGGACATCCGATCTCCATTGATGGAGTGGCCTTGAATGTTACCGAAACAAAAAACGCGGAAAAGTCACTAGCCATGGAGAAAAACCTGAACTTGACCGTATTTGAAAATGCTGCCAGTCTTTTGATTATCACTTCCAAACAAGGTTTGATTGAAAATTTCAATTCTTCCGCCGAAGATTTAATGGGGATTAGTCGGGAAGAAGCGATAGGAAAATTTATTTACGATATTATGCTGCTTGCTACCGATAGAAAAGCTCTGCAGGACTTAATCGAAGACATTTCGGATTTTCAATACATTACGGAAAGTATTACTCTTCGTTGTATTTCCAAAGACAATCAAATCAGATTCTTGGAATGGAGGCTTGGCACGATCAAAGACAGAACGGGAGAAATCATCAAAATCATCTGGATCGGTATCGACCAGACTTTAAAACGAAAAGCTGAAATAGAATTGAACGAACTCAATAAATCTTTGGAAAATAAAATCCTGGAAAGAACACTTGAGTTACAAAATAAAAATTCAGACCTAAACAATGCTTTGGAAAATCTAAGTAAAACACAGGAAAAACTGATCCACTCCGAAAAGCTTGCTTCCCTCGGTCAATTGATCGCAGGTCTGTCTCATGAAATCAATAACCCTATAGGAGCGATACAAGCTTCCACTGAAACATTACATAGGGAATGGGAAGACGACTATAGCTCCAAAAACAGACAAGTCATAGAAGATAACATCCTAGAGTTGACAAAGTTAACAAACATTAACATAGGTTTAACGACCGGAATTAAGAATCGAAAATTGCGAAAAGATTTGAAAGCAAAACTGGAAACAAGGGGGATCAAACTTGCAGAAGCTTATGCGGAACTTTTAACGGATGCAGGAGTAGTAGATATCAGTAATGATAACCTGGATTTGATATACGGTTGTGATAATCCTGAAACTTATAATCAATTGAGAAGGATTTTGGTGATCAACGGATCAATGAATCATATTTTTTCCGCTACCAAACGCCTTTCCCGAATCACATACGCCTTAAAAAACTTTGCAGGAATTCAATCCGATAGCGCATTAATACCCTATAAGCTGGAAGATACTATTTATTCCGCACTGAACCTTTATAAAGACCATTTTGCAAAAACAGTAACCTTAGTCACCAAATTCGAGTTTGATGGACATCTCCATTGTTACCCGTCAGATTTGATTCAAATGTGGTCCAATTTCATTCTGAACGGTCTCCAAGCGATGAATTACCATGGGACTCTTACCCTTAAGACCGGAGTTACGGGCAATTTTATCGAAGTATCGATAGAAGATACCGGCATAGGCATCAGTGAAGAAAACCGATCAAAAATATTCCAACCATTCTTCTCAACGAAAGAAGCAGGGGATGGCGTAGGACTCGGACTTTATTTGATTAAGGAGATTGTAAAACATCATCACGGACTAGTTTCCTTTGAATCAAAGGAAACAGGGACAAAATTTCTAGTACAATTTCCTATCTAAAATGAATCTTCGCGCTTTCGTCCACTTCGCCGATTTTGACTCCGGACTCACCTAATTCCTGTAACTGGGAGAGTAAATTCGATTCCTCTTTCGGATCTACGACCAAAATATAACCTACTCCCATATTGAAAGTGGCAAACATATCTTCTTCTTTCAGTTTATGATCCGTTTTCAATTTTTCAAATACATAGGAAGAAGGTATGTTCGATTTTGTGATTTGTGCTCCGAGTCCTTTAGGCAATACTCTGGGAATATTTTCATAAAACCCGCCTCCGGTGATATGAACCATTCCTTTAACGGAGACTTTTTCGATTAGTTCCAAAATCAACTTCACGTAGATCTTTGTGGGAATAAAAACATGCTTTTCGATAAATTCCAATTCGGAGGAACCAGTCGGCAGTTTTCCGTTCGGTAGAAGTAGTTTTCGAATAAGCGAAAAACCGTTGCTATGCGGTCCACTGGAAGGCAACCCGATGATCGAATCCCCTTTTTTAATGGATGCTCCGTCTATCATTTTGGATTTTTCCACGGCACCTACTACGAATCCGGCCAAATCGTATTCTTCCGGATCCATAAGCCCCGGGTGTTCCGCAGTTTCTCCTCCGACCAGAGAACAGTCCGCAAGTTTGCATCCTTCCACAATTCCCGAAACGATCTGTTCCATTTTTTGCACGTTCAATTTTCCACATGCGATATAGTCTTGGAAAAAAAGAGGTTTCCCTCCATTCACCAATATATCGTTCACGCACATCGCTACCAAATCAATACCGACTGTGTTGTGTTTATCGAGCTGCCTTGCGATTTCCAATTTGGTTCCCACTCCGTCCGTGCCGGAGAGTAAAATCGGTTGATTGTAATTTTTTAAAAAACTAACATCATAACATGCGGCAAATCCGCCAAGCCCACCCAGAACATTTTTGTTATGTGTGGAAGCAACGTTTTGTTTGATTCTTTGGACAAACTCTTGTCCCTTTTCGGTATCAACACCGGAATCTTTGTATGAGATGGGATTTGAATCAGACATGTCTTTCACTTCCTTTTAAATCAATGAGTGCAATTTTAGAATTTTCAGCGAATTTGTTTACGATCAGATCGGTTGTTTGGATGCATTTTTCATCCGAAGTATTCAGAAAAATCTCCAGATGATTCCGTCCTTTCGAATTCAACCCCAGAACATTTTTGATATGAATGGCAGTCCCCGAATTTCCGTCATATACGGATACATTCGGATAATGTCCTAAAATACGTTCTTTTAAAAAAACATAATGAGTGCATCCCAAAACGAAAACATCGGTTTTGTTTATAACGGATTGGATTTTTTCATTCAGAAAATTCCATGCTCTATCAAACGAACCTTCATCAATCAACTTGGCAAGACCTTCGCAAGGAACAGCAATGTAATCGTTCTGTTTGGGTAAAGTAGCCACAAGATTTTTGAATTTTTCCTCTTTCAATGTCAGCTCGGTTGCAAAAATAGCGACCGGTTTGTCAGGATGGGAAAGAGAAGCCGGTTTGATTGCAGGCTCCATTCCAAAGATAGGAATCTTATGAGTCTCCCGAAGAAAGTCTGCGGCGGCCGAAGTTGCAGTATTACAAGCAAACAGCACCGCCTGACAATCTTTAGTGATCAAATACTGAAATGCATTCTCAGATAACTCAAGAACCTTTTCTTTGGACAAAGGACCATAAGGACTATTCTGCAAATCGGCATAATAAACAAAGTCGACATTTCCCAATTCCCTCCAAAGCGAACTTAAAACAGAAAGTCCACCTAGGCCCGAATCAAATAATCCGATCCGATATCTGGAATCCGAAGCCATCAAGACCTTAGGTATTGGCTAATTGATTCGGCGAGTGTCTTATAAATCCAATCGAATTTAGAATCGTCTTCTTCCAGTAAGGTGACTCTGAAACCGTTCAAAGAACAGCAGAAAGAACTCAAAGGCACTACGCAAATTCCAACCGATGCGAGCAGATGCAATACAAACCTGCGATCCAAAGCTGCCTTGGAAAGAAGAGGCTCGACATATTCCTTTACCTTAACATTCGTTATCGGCAAGAACATATTTTCTTTTAAAGCGCCTTCTTCAAAAAGAACCGTTAGGTAAAATGCTCCCTTAGGTTGTACTACTTTCACGCCTGCTATTCCATCAAAGGCCCTGGTCGCTTTTTCCGCCCGCTTTTTAAACTTTTCATTCCTTCGTTTCAAATGAGGAATAAACTCTGGATGAGAATAGACTCTGGGGATGGACAACTGAGGAAGAGTCGTGGAACAAACTTCCAACATTTTTGCATCTAACAAAGATTTAATGTATCTGTCAAAAACGGGATCGTTCTTTCGGTTGAAAATTTCAAGCCAACCGCATCGCGCTCCCGGCCAAGGAAATTCCTTGGAAATGGAACGAAGAGAAAACCCGCAAACCTTATCCCCGATCACTTCGGAAAGATGAATGGAGCCGCCTTCGGAATAATTCACATGCGCGTACGTTTCGTCGCAAATTAGAATGATATCGTATTTTTCACAGATCTTTACGATCTCATGAATCATTTCCTTCGGATAAACCGCACCCGTAGGATTGTCAGGATTGATCAGAAGTATCCCTGCAATGGAATCATTGTATTTCACTTTGTTTTCAATGTCTTCCAGATCGGGTATCCATTCGTTATCAGGATTCAATTTGTATGTTAGGTGTTCGTATCCGGAATGAGCAGCTTCGGCGGAAGATAAAGTGGAATACGCAGGAGATGGTCCGAGAATTCGCGCTTCCCTTCGCATAAATCCGAAGATCTTTGCTACTGCATCGCCCAGTCCGTTAAAAAATAAAATATCATCGTGGGTGATCTGCGCCCCACCTCTTTCGTTCACTTTGTTCGCGAGGAACTTTCTTGTCCCTTCGTCCCCTTGTGTGGCTGTATAGGCCCAAGATTTGTTTTCCTGAACGAGACCTTGAACGATTTCTTTCATCCAAGGTACAATGGCTTCACCCTTTTGGATCGGATCGCCAATATTTTCCCAAGTGATCGGGACGCCTAAGTCTTGTATATTTTTTGCGATGCCTACAATTTGTCTGATCTCATAAATGAGTGCATCTGCTCCGGAATGGACTATATTTCTTCTCATAGTATTTAAAAATCACGGGCCTTTGCGATAGGAAGTCTCCACAAGAGGCACGGATAATTCCAACTCTTGGGTATCCCTCAATATCTTCAACCGTAAGACTCCCCCCAGTCCCACAAGGCCCACCTGTTCGCGCAAATCGTTTATATTATGCACCATCATTCCGTTTGCGCCTTTGATAAAGTCGTAACGGCGAAGCCCGGCTCTTTCGGCGCTCGAGGTAGGCTCAATATCGTAGACAAGCACTCCGATTGTATCCTTGGGAATCCCCAGGGATTTGCGGTGGTCGGGAAGAGGAGTGGTCGCCATCACCCCGAGAGTTGCAGGACGGATATTTTGCCCCACATTCTGCTCAATCTGGCGAAGGACTTTTTTAGCATAATTGATTGGAATCGCAAATCCGATTCCGGAACTGGAACCGGAAGCGGAACGAATCATCCGATTGATCCCCACCACTTCCCCGTAAATATTCAAAAGGGGGCCTCCGCTCGATCCGGGGTTGATTGCGGTGTCGGTTTGGATGTGGGTTTGTCCCGTTTCGTCCAGATCCTCTCTGGATTTGGCAGAGACCACTCCGACTGTAAAAGTTTTTTCCAACCCGTATGGAGATCCTACCGCAATCGCCCAGTCCCCTACTTCTATCTCATCCGAATTGCCTAAAAAAGCTGGCGTAAAACGGTCATTACTCGGTATTTTTAAAAGTGCAATATCGGCCCTTTCATGGCTTCCCACATAACGTGCCGGAAAGATACGACCGTCGGGCATAATGATTTCAATGATCTCGGCGTTTTTGATCACGTGGTAGTTGGTCACTACAAATCCCCTCTCATCAATGATAAAGCCGCTTCCCAAAGAGGAGATCCTTTCATCTTTCGTTTCTCCGAAAGCGTAAGGATGAAAAATCATTTCTGTTTTTTTGGTGCGAATGGAGACTACAAAAGCTTGTGCCACTCTGTACACATTTCGAAAACTCGACTGAAGTTGAATGGCCTGACTTTGTTTTCCGGAAGAAATCGGTTTTGGAGTTGCGAAAATTTTGGAAACGGAAGAACGGATCTCCGGAAAGAAAATCGCTACGAGTAAGACGAATACCAACCCAAAGTTAATGTAGACGACAGGCGGAATGGGATATTTTCTTTCCATACAATGCCAACTTACCTCCCACAATCTCCAGTTCAATTTCTTTGTCTAACGAAAAAGAAAATCCATTCGGGAGTCGTTTTTTTTATTCTATTTACCCAAATCCAATGCATTCCCTACTTATTTCATCTCGGCAAAGAACAATCCAAAATCATTTTGGGCAGAGAAAAGATCGAATCCGTATTGGAATCTCCCCACCTGGAACCGAAAATCAAGGAAAAATTAAAACTGATCCAAGAGGCCCGAAAATTCGCAATCTCCAAACTGTCGTTAAATGAAAAGGGCGGATTCGAATACTTCACAATGCTTGATCGTGATGAAATCGGCTGGAATGTAAGTGCATCTTCTCCACTTGCATTCGAATCCTATACATGGTGGTTTCCCATCGCAGGCACTGTTCCTTATAAAGGATTCTTTGATAAAAACTACGCGGAAGAATTGAACGAAGAATTGAAAAAAGAAGGTTATGATACAAGAGTTCGTGTCATAGGAGGTTACTCCACTTTGGGATGGTTTTCCGATCCGGTATTGTCACCCCAACTAACATGGAAAGATCATCGGCTGGTTGGTTTGGTATTTCATGAAATGGCACATGCGACAGCCTACTTGGCCGGAGATAGCGACTTGAACGAATCTTACGCCAGTTTTGTGGAGGGAAAAGGAGTAGAGGCTTATTATACCGAAAAAGAAGGAAAAGACAGTTCGCATATCAAGGAATTTTTCCGGGAAAAAAATACGAGGGCTTCCTCTTTAAAAATCCTGAAAAATTATGCACTGAAATTGGATTCTCTTTATAAAAAGGAAATTCCTAAGGAAGAAAAACTCATAGGAAAAAAAAAGATCATAGAAGAATTCAAAATGGAAATCGTCAGATTGAAATTCATACCGGAAGAAAAAATCATCGAGTTTCAAAAACGGGAATGGAATAACGAGGATTTTTTAGGTGTTTTGCGATATCATTCCGGAGAAGATTCGTTTGAAGCCTTATTTGAAAAAGCAAAAGGAGATTTCAAAACATTCCACAAACTGGTGCATGAATTATTCCAACTTTCCTCGGAAGATAGGAAGAAGTTTTTACAATCCTAAAGTTTTTCCTTTCCCCATACGCTTACTTTTACTCCGGGAGAATAATGAACAAGATCGGGAGAAACTTGAGCCAGACTCATGCCGCCGACGGAGTAATTTGCTTCCAAAGAGCGAAGGCGAACCGGTGTTAATTGCCAAGGTTCGTGATAAATCTCAAACCGAAAAAGATGATTCCCTTCTTCATTGTACAAACAGTATCTTTCAGTAAGAAAAACATCCAACTTGGATTTTTTGTCATCATTCCGGCTTTTGGAAACAAGTCGATATTCCACATTAAGCGATTTCGTCTCGGGGAAAAAATAGGAAAAAATTTCATCCTCGCCTTCAGGATTTGATACTGTCCTGGTTATCTTCTGATACTGATAACGGAGTCCGGACAACATGGTCGCCAAATAACAAGATATACGGTTGTTGGCCTCAATGCTGAGAAAATAGACTCCCGGTTTGTTATCCCGAATGACATAAGTGCGGAAGTTCACTTCATGAAAACGGGAGAGTCTTTCCCAAGAAAAAAGAAACTCAGGGTGTACTTTATCCATTGTAAATGCAACCAAAGAAACCCAAACATCACCTTCATACATATCAATATCCAAACCTTTAGGCACAAGTTTTCGGACCACTTCCAATGGAACTTTATAATGTAAAAACAAAGTATCGTTCCACTCCTGATAGTAAATGGAACTTGCTTTAATGTAAAGCGGAAAAATCCAGATCAATCCTCAATCAACTGGGAAGTGAAGAGTTTAAACCCCGTCCAATAACGATCTTCCGGGGCCATGACTCTGGCTTCCTCTTTCGCCTCTTCCAAACGTATCTGTGCCGCTTTGGGAAGCTCGGATTTCTCAAAATATTTTTTTGCAAATTTGATATTATGAAGCCCTTGTTGTGTTCCTGAATGAAGCATAAACAATCCGTCCGTCCGATTGCTCAAATGATAACTCATTACGGAATAATCATTGGAATAAAAAGAAATAGTTCCCATTCTATTATTCGAATAAAAGATCTGCCCTTTTCTTTTCGTAACATCATCCGATGCAATAGGCACTCCTCCGAGACTGATAAAATGATCCGGACTCCAATCGATTCCTGTAAAATCCAAAAGAGAGGAATCGATTCCTTTTTTTGCACCGGTTTCCCAAACAGTCAAATCTCCCAGAATCTTATCTTCTGGAGTTACGCTCGGACTATCATCAATATAACCGAGGTTAAATGAATTTGCGGTATAGACGGATTTTTTTACGGATGGAGAATCTAAAAATTTAGGAATATTTCCCAGATAATAATATTCCAAATCCGGTAATTGAATCGGAACCTTGGAATGAATACCGATAAGATAGATATAATGCCTCTTCCCTTTGGAAAGCCGGAAGGAATTTTTATATTTATCGGATACCGCATCTCGGAGCAGCGTTTCCAATCCGCCTGCCTCAGACTCCAGGAAATATCTCATGATATCCTTATTGATTTCACGATTGTCCGCAAAAAATTCCCGACCGGAAGATTTATTTCCTGCAAATCCGAGCAAATAGGTTTTTATTCCCACATCAATCAAAGCGGAAAGATCCTGGTTCTCCGGAATTTTTTTCTTAAGCCTTTCGCTTAATTCCGAAAACTTAGGAATCATTTTCCCGAATGTTTTTTTACCCAAATAACGATCGTCATATGCAAGCAACTGATCTCTTGCCATCGCAACATCGAAGAAAACTTCGGAAGAATTCTTTGCAAGGGATTGTTTCAACATATGCAAAATCAAAAATTCCCATTCTTCCCGAAGATTTATACTGTAATATTCGTTTTTAAACTGTTTTCCGATCTCATTTAGAAAACCGATATAGGAGGAAGGATTCGATTGAGTAATCTTTGTATAATATGGAATGAACTCGTTTGTTTTAAGGACATTTTGAGGAATTGATTTTCCGTAAATATGACCAACCTTCCATTTTAGATCCAGATATTCTTCGTCCAAAAATTTATTTCCGAAACCGATCTTCTCATAGGCGGATTCGAATTCCTTAAGATAACGATCTCCCGATTCCGAATCTCCCCGAAGATATAGCTTTTTAGCATAAAATAATTGAAAGGTGATCATTCTCATGATACGCCCTTCCTGTTTTTCTTCCTGCAAAATCAAATCGACAAGTGAGTTGACTTCATTCTTTTTTTGCAATCCGACGGAACTGCCCATGAGGGAAAACATAAGCGTTCTATTCAAATGGGAAAGTTTACTTAACACGGAATCACCCGTGGTTAAAAATTCGGGAGTCAAAACAAACGGATCAAAATAACCTTTGATTTGCAGATCCTTCCAACTTTGGTAAAGTTTGCGACGATATTGATCATAAATGGAATCCGCATAACCGAACTTAGTAAATTCACGGGAATTGATTTTTTCATCATAACCTTTCCAGTCTTTTCTAAATCCGTAACTATAAGCGGACGTGGAGGTAAGATTTGTCAGATAGATCTTCTGATCACCGAATAAAAACCCTCTATGAAACAGAATCTCAAGCTCTCTATTCTTTACTACGTTTTTCTCTTTGGCGGTTTTGGCAGAAGCATATAACTTTTGTAATTCGCCTTCCGCTTCGTAAATCAGGTAGTTTTGCAAATATAGATTTCCGATACGAAACGCCTGCAAAAACGGATCTTCCGATTTTTCAACTTCCATTCTGGCTTGGTTAAACTCGGCAAGTCCGCTCGAAGATCCTTTTCTAAGTTTACTGTAAAAACCGATCGCTTTCGCAAAAACATCGGAATTAGGCCCTTTCCAATCGGAGGAAGAATCCCCGCAATCTTCGGTAGTTTTTGCGGAAAGACAACTCACCAAATATTCATATCGGATTCTATTTCTGAAATCGGAATTGTCATAACGTTTCCAGAGAGGTTCAAAGAATTTTCTCTTTTCCACCTGCGGGAATAATTCCACTTTCAGTTTTGCCAAACGCAATTCCAATTCAGGCAATTTCGGATCGTTGTCGCCGAGCAAAGTGGAAGCCGTATAATAGTAATTATACGCTTCATTGAAGTCTTTTTCTTTTTCCTCGGCAAATCCCTTTTGGATGAGTTCTTTTGCTTTGGAAGACAATAGTTCCTTATTTGAAACGCGTTTATCCCAATTTCCGAGAATGATTATATTTTCCGAATTTCCCAGAACGGATAAGGAAGGATTGCCGGATAATAATTCGTTTTCAGAAGCGGAACCTGAATAACCAACTACGTTTTGAATCCTTTTGGAACGCAAAACTTCGAATAAATAACCGAATCTTTGCCAATCTCCGTTCTTGATATTCTCCAAAGGAACAGCCGCCATCGAAATTTCCGATCCGGAGGCGGAAAAGATTTCCCTTAAAGGTAGAATTTCGGAATACGAATCGGAGAACAAACTCCCGTTAAATGATCTTTCCTTATCAGATACCAAAATATCGGTATCATACAACAAAGGTCCCAATTCATTTTGAATATTTTGTCTGACTTGCGAAGGATGTTTTTTATCCGTTTTTTCGGTGAGGAGTGTCACCCATTTCCAATTTCTCTCGTTTCTTTCCGAAAAAAGAGGAATGTGATTTCTATCGTATATAAAACTAACAGTTGTTTTTGGAGAATTCGCCTTTACCCATTTTGATACCCGAACCGTATCCGACTTTGAAAACTCATTTCCCAAAACCTGAACGAGCAACTTATCTCCGAGAGCAGGATTCCATTTACAGGTATCCCCTGAAAGAGGACTAGGACAGATTTCCGCTTCCAGTTTGCCATTTGCAAACCTAAACAAATAATTCTGATTGGAAAAATGTAAAATTGCGATCCAATCCGAACCTTCTTTCGCATAATTTTTGTGATATGGATCAAAGAAAGAAATTTTTTCCGGACTTACCGAATTTACTTTTTCCAATAAGGACTGAAATTTTTGGACTTCTGAGTTTTGAGAACTTAACAAAGAATCCAAATTTTCCCGGTTTTGCGCTTTCTCTTCCAAAGAAACGACTAATTTCTTATAATTTTTTACCCAGCTCACCAAGTCCGCATAAGCAAGATTCAACTTGGAATCTTCAAATTCGAATTGAGCTCCTATGGTTTCCCTGAATAAATCTACATTTCTTCTTTCTTCCCAAATCGAAAGCAGACTTGCATACTCCTTTGTCTGTAGATAATACTTCGTTAGAATTTTAACAAATCGATCCAGTCGGGAACGTTTGGCAAATAAACGAAGTTCGGGTCTTTTTTTCCAGGAAGAATTCAATTCAGAAATAGATGTCTTAAGTACCGAGGCAACCTCCTGTTTGCGGTTCGAAATGGAATCGGAAGTATAAATTTCCGATTTCAGAACATTCAACCAAAAAATCTCATCATCCAAACGAAATTCATACGCAAGTTCGTAGGCTTCCTTCCATTTTCGTTCGGATAACGAAATATCACCTAACTTAAAATAAATAGTTGCAAGGTTGTGCAAGTTTCGAACCCTTTCTTTTCTAGACAAAGGGTCGGTGTTTAAACCAATTTTTTTAGGATCCACAAAACCGGGGTTTTCCAATAACCCTGCGGCTATCGCGTAATTTTCCTGTGCACTTTGTGTTTTCGAATCCAAAGAATCAAGCTCACCCAGATAAAAATAGGCGCCGCCAAGCATTATATCGTATTCTATATTTTCCGATCTGAATTTTTCATCGCATAACTCCGATATTTCGCAGTCGGAAGCGGAAGATTCCTTCCATTTGCCTAGATATGAAATCAGATTTTTTAAAGCTTCCCTGGAAACATTATGATTCTCCGTATTTGCCTCAACAAAAGAGAAAACGGAATATGTATAACCGATGAAAGCCTTTTCCTTACTAGCTTTTGTTCCGTTCTTCAAAACCAAATCGGCAAGATATTGATAAGAAGCAACCGACAAAACATGATCTTTATTTTCGTAATGAATTTGAGCT